>JAAEKA010000572.1 GCA_014155705.1 Anaerolineae bacterium clx_CAG2
CAACGCCATCGGCAACATCACCAGCTACGCGGGCAACGCCTACAGCTACAGCGCCGGCAAGCCGCATGCAGTCAGCGCGGCCTACGGCAACACGTACGGCTACGACGGCAACGGCAACCAGACCACGCGCACCATCGCCGGGACGACGTACACCCTGGTGTTCGACTACGAAAACCGCCTGACCGAGGTGAAGCAGGGGACGACCACTCTCGCGACGTTCTTGTATGACGCGGATGGCAACCGGGTCAAGGGAACCGTGGGCGGCGTGACGACCGTCTACATCGCCGGCATCTACGAACGCCAGGGCGCGGCCGCCACCAGTTACTACAAAGGCGGCGGGCTGCGCAGGAGCGGCTACAGCAGCAACAACGGTGTCTTCTACATGTTGAGCGACCACCTCAAGAGTACCTCAGCGCTGGTAGCCAGGAACGGCGTCTTGAACGTCAAGTACTTCTATTTCCCGTATGGCGCGCGCCGCGGCGTGCCCTTCAACACGATTACCGTCAAGCATTTCACTGGCCAGTATCACGAGACGAGTTTGCCGGGCGGCGAGGGATTGTCCTTTTACAACGCCCGCTGGTATGATCCCAAGCTGGGGTCGTTCCTCAGCGCGGACAGCATCGTGCCCAATCCCGGCGATCCCCAATCGTTCAATCGGTACGCCTATGCCGGAGGAAACCCGCTGCGCTTCAGCGATCCCAGCGGCCATACGAAGCTGTGCGGGGCAGCGTGTGAGGATGAGTACAAGTGGTCGCCGGTGAAGACAGTTGGCGGATCGAGTGGTAGCACTGGGGGCGGAACTTATGGTGGTGGGGCATCTGTGGGCAGAGGGACGATTAGCTATCGTCATCCTGCGGCCGGTGATTATGGCTTAGCTTCGTACAAGATGTCACAGCAACCAACCCGCTCAGTCACAGCGTCAACTGTAACCCAACATCCGCTGTATGGAATAGCGCGACTGGCATTGGGAAATATGGTATACCTTGAAGAAGGCCCGGGTGGTTCATGGCGGTCAAGAACAGCAGCTGCATATGTGGCATGGAATACAGCGGGTTATGATATCTTGGTCTTGCTGAACAATGAAC
>JAAEKA010000573.1 GCA_014155705.1 Anaerolineae bacterium clx_CAG2
AGCATCTGCAAAGCCTCGCGCACTGGCGTGCGACTGATGCCCAGTTGACGGGACAGGCGGGTTTCAGAGAGGGGCTGGCCGGGCTGCACACGCGAAAGGCGAATGGCCTCCTTGATGTTGGAGTAGGCCATATCGCGCAGCAGGACGGAGGAGTCCACGGCCGTGGAGTCTACGAGGTTGAGTGCGGGCGAATCAGCCAGAACTTCCATAGTTCGCTTGCTCCGGAGCATCCATGCTCTGAATAGTGCGTCCGCGTAGCTTGAGAGATATGCGATCTGTATACCGCTCGTATGGCAAGCGATTATACAGATTACGTTAGGGTTGTCAAATTCAGAATTGTGTCCAGTGACGGTGCTATTTCAGCACATCCGCCTCGAAGCGGTAGATCGTCACCGGCTCGTCGGGATGCATGTAGGCCTTGCGCTTGGTCAGGTAGACCTGCTCGGCGGCGGTCTCGATGCCGGGGATGCCGGGCAATAACAGCGCACGGCGGCCGCTTTCCCCCTCCACCAGAATGCCGTAGCGCGCCGGGTCCAGTTCGTTCAGGGTGTGGACCTTTTCCTGCGGTTTGAGCAGGTAGACGGTGATGGCGATGCCGTCCACCTCCTCAGGCTGGATGCTCGGGCAGCGCGGGTCGTCCACGGCTGAGTTGACCGCTTCCTGCACCACCTGGGCGTACAGGGTCGGGCCGTATGGACGGATACTGCCACGGCAGCCGCGCAGGTCCCCCTCGACCTCGCCCGGCTGCCGCTGGTCATGCAGCGATACGAACAAGCCGCAGGCCGGGCCATCGCCAGGCAGTTCAGATATGTCCAGATACTCGCCGGTCTTCAGGTAATAGCGGATAGCCTCGCGGGCCAGGTCGATGAGTGG
The DNA here is from genome assembly GCA_014155705.1 of Anaerolineae bacterium clx_CAG2. Classification (GTDB taxonomy): domain Bacteria; phylum Chloroflexota; class Anaerolineae; order JAAEKA01; family JAAEKA01; genus JAAEKA01. The sequence goes on from JAAEKA010000573.1 coordinate 874, forward strand.
GTGGGACATGGCAATGGTGAATGGTAAAATGGTGAACGGTTATTGGTGAATGGCAGAAGCGTCGCTCACGTTGCATGGTTTACGCCAACATCAAGGAGGCCATTCGCCTTTCGCGTGTGCAGCCCGGCCAGCCCCTCTCTGAAACCCGCCTGTCCCGTCAACTGGGCATCAGTCGCACGCCAGTGCGCGAGGCTTTGCAGATGCT
>JAAEKA010000574.1 GCA_014155705.1 Anaerolineae bacterium clx_CAG2
GCGGCCGGCTTTGAGTTGGGCGTTGGGCAGCGAGTACTGCGCGCCCACGTTCTCACAGCCGCTGCCCAAGCACCTGGACGAAGAGGCGATTCTGGGCGCGATCAGCCTGGAGAAGGACGTGGATGGCTTCCACCCGGTCAACATCGGCCGGCTGGTGATGAAGGGGCGCAAGCCGCTCTTCATCCCCTGCACCCCCAAGGGCTGTATGGAATTGCTGCATCGCACCGGCGTCAAGCTGGAAGGCGCCAACGCCGTGGTGCTGGGCCGCAGCAACATCGTGGGCATGCCGGTGGCAGCGCTGCTCTTGCACGCCAACGCCACCGTCACCACCTGCCACTCGCGCAGCAAGGACCGGCCCGGCAGCTGCCGCGCGGCTGACGTGTTGGTGGCCGCCGTGGGCCGCGCTGAGATGGGCAAGGCCGACTGGATCAAGCCAGGCGCCGTGGTGATCGACGTGGGCGTCAACCGCGTCGACGATGCGACCCGCAAGAGCGGCTACCGCCTGGTGGGCGACGTGGCCTTCGACGAGGCCAAGGAAGTCGCCGGCGCCATCACCCCCGTCCCTGGCGGCGTAGGCCCCATGACCATCGCCATGCTGTTGCAGAACACGCTGGATGGGTTTGAGCGCACGGTGTAGCGGTTACGGTAGATTGGTAGATTGGTGGGGGTGTATCCCCCACTGTTTAGGCGCTTGCTACCGGCTTGCCAGCCGACCCATGATCCAGTGTACCCATCTACCGATCTACCGGTTTACCAGGAGAAAGACACATGCGAGATTTAACCGAAGCCTTTGTCGAACTGATCCGCCGCACGTCGACCGACCTACCGGCGGACATGGAGCAGGCGCTGCGGGAGGCGCGGGAACAGGAGGCGGCCGGCTCGGCAGCGCAAGGCGCTCTGGACACGATGCTGGTCAACACTGAAATGTCGCGCGCCAAGTCGCGGCCCATCTGTCAGGACACGGGCACGCCGATCTTCGAGGTGCACTATCCCATCGGCTGGTCGACCCGCCAGTTGACTGCGCAGATCAAGCAGGCCGTGGCCATCGCCACCGAGAAGTCCTATCTGCGGCCCAACGCGGTGGACGCGATCAGCGGCGAGAACAGCGGCAATAACAGCGGCACCGAGTTCCCCACCATCCACTTCCACGAGTGGGACGAGGACGCGGTCAAGGTGGACCTGCTGCTCAAGGGCGGCGGCTGTGAGAACGTGGGCGCGCAGTACTCGCTGCCCAACGCCCAACTCAAAGCCGGCCGCGACCTGGAGGGTGTGCGCCGGGTGGAGCTGGACGCGGTCACCAAGGCGCAGGGCCAGGGCTGCGCGCCGGGCGTGCTGGGCATTGCCGTCGGCGGCGACCGCGGCGCGTCCTACGCGTGGAGTAAGCAGCAGCTCTTCCGGCCGCTGGGCGACCGCAACCCTGACCCGGAGCTGGCCGCGCTGGAGGAGACCATCAAGGCCCAGGCCAACGAGTTGGGCATCGGCCCCATGGGCTTCGGCGGCCAGACCACCGTGCTGGACGTGCAGATGGACACCATGCACCGCTTGCCGGCCAGCTTTTTCGTCTCCGTCAGCTACATGTGCTGGGCCAACCGGCGGCGCAGCATGACCGCCCGTGGGGAGGGCGATGAAGTGACGTACCGGTGAGCCAGCGCGCAGAAACCGGGTTTCTTTGGAGAAACCGGGTTTCTTGAGGAGTAAACACATGATCCACAAACTAACTGTGCCTATCTCAGACGAGGCCATCAGCGCGCTGCACGTGGGCGACCAGGTGGAGATCAGCGGCGTCATCTTCACCGCGCGCGACGCGGCCCACAAATACATGGTCGAGCAGTTCATCAAAACCGGCGGCAGCCCGGCCGAGTCGGAAGCGGCCCTGTACGAGCTGCTCAAGGCCAAGCTGGATGGCGGCGTGATCTACCACTGCGGCCCGGTGGTGGCCAAGGACGACGGCGTCTGGCGCTTCGTGGCGGCCGGCCCCACCACCAGCATCCGCGAGGAAGTCTACCAGGACCTGGTGATCGAGCACTTCAATCTGAAGGGTGTGATCGGCAAGGGCGGCATGGGGCCGAGGACGCTGGCCGCCTGTGAGAAGTTCAAGGCCGTCTACCTGCACGCCGTGGGAGGCGCGGGCACCCTGATCGCCGAGCGGGTGCAGGAGGTCGAGGACGTCCACAAGCTGAAAGAGTTCGGCGTGCCCGAGGCCTTTTGGCAGATCCGCGTCGAGGGCTTCCCGGCCGTAGTCACCATGGACAGCCACGGCAAGTCGATCCACGCCGACGTCGCCGCGCAGTCGGAGGCCAAGTTCAGGGAGTTGGTGATAGCCTGAGAGCGCAGAGTTGCCAACTTTTCGGAAAAGTTGGCAACTCTGCCTCAAAGAAATTTCCGCGCCGTGTTCGACGAAGTGGCCCGAGACCACATGCCCTACATCTTGACGCGCGGCAGCCGGCCCGAAGCCGCGATCATCCCCTACGAGGAGTTCAGGCGCTTCCTGGCCTGGAAAGAGCAGGAGATCGTGGCTGAGTTCGACCGGGCCATGCTGCGCCTGGCAGAACGAAACGCCAGCTACGGCGACGAGGAAATCGACGCCGCCGTGGAAGCGGCCATCGACGAGTAACGCCCTCGCCCCAGCCGGGACGAGGCGCTCCACAGCAGAGAGGGCATCCTCACCGGGAGCGAGACGATGAGCAACACCAAGCCACGATATGCCTACGCCGATGAAAGCGGGGATGCGGGATACGATTTTGGAGCAAACTCATCGCGCTGTTTTGTGATGGGTATCGTCCTACCAACGCAACCGGAGCGCTTGGTCGATCGGCTGCTATCGCTGCGGCGTGCTCTGCGTCGCCCAGAGACCTTCGAATTCCATTTTCGACAAGCGAACGCCAAGATTCGTCAGTCATTTCTCGAAGTTGTCCGCGACGAACCGCTTGATGTATTGATCGCAGTCATTCATAAGCAGTATGCCCCGGCTGACTTCAGACGGCTGGGTAAGCTCGGCGTCTACAGCCATGCATTCGCAGGTCTGAGTCTCCGAGCGCCCTTTGTCATGTCGCAGTGTCGCATCCATCTGGATGGCAGCGGCAAGCAGAAGCAATTCCTGCAAAGCCTCAAATCGAACGTCCGTTGGGCTTGTCGGGTGGCCGGCCGGGCCGAGCAAAGCCCTGCTGACATTCGGCTGCTCGACTCTGGGCACTCCCTGATCCAGTGCTCAGACATGGTGACCGGGGCTGTCGCTGAGTATGTCAACCACGGAGATGAGCGATGGCTGAACATACTGCGACCAAAGTTGACGGTGTACTGGGATGAGCGCTTCGATGGCCAAGGATAAAAAAACTCCTCCAGCTAGCCTTTCAGGCAAGCCATCTACAAGGAGACGACGATTCGCTGGAAGAGAGAAACGGCAAGCCGTTTTGTCGTTGCTATTATAGTCCAGATTGTTTGGCGACGCAAAAACGTTGATCAGGCAGTGATCCTGAATAGCCGATGCAATCCATCCTGGGTATAATACCGCCATCGACCACCCAACGCCCCCGCCCCAGCGGGGCCGAGGCGCTTCACAGCAGAGAGGGCATCCCCACCGGGAGTGTGACCGGGAGTGAGACCATGAGCAGCGTGACTTTTCGAGGTGTGAGTGTGAGCCGTGCGGACGCGTTGCGCGCCTTGGCGGCGTTCGGATTAGCCAATGTCAGCAGTGCAATGGACGTTGAGAGATGTCGTCATCGAGCTTTATTTGCTGCAACTCTCACATTTGGTTACAATACGGCCTTGTTCGCACAACAATATCCATCCTGAAACGCTCCGGTTCAATTTCTTTCGCAAGTATGAGTCCTCACCAGGCTAACTTTCGTCCCGGGTGCGCCACATACAGGACTACTCTCAGCCAGTAGTGCAAGCGGGCTGGGTCGCTCCACAACGGGTCCGCAAGACATCTTGAGGCCAAGCACATGGATGTGCATGAGAAACGATTCAAGCCAACTTTCGGGGGTCACGAGAAGTTCGTCTTTCGCGACGCCTGGTTGAAGAAGGGCGTTGATGCCGCATCCCAAAATCCAGCCATCTTCACTGACGACGAGGCATTGGTCATCTTGGGCGTGGGCAAAAACATGGTGCGATCGATCCGCCACTGGTGTCTCGCCACAGAAGTTCTAGGCGATGCGGCAACTGACCGGAAAGCAAGAGGCTTGCAACCCACGGCGTTTGGAACGTGCCTCCTCGGAGATATGGGTTGGGATCCATATCTGGAAGACCCTGGCACCCTCTGGCTGCTACATTGGCAGCTTGCTACAAACATGGCGCGCGGCCTGATTTGGCACCTGGTCTTTTCGGCCTTCTATGAGCCAGAGTTCAACAAGAAGCAAATGGCTACGTTCGTGAGCAAGCGGCTGGATCAGATGGGCGTGGCCACCACCCAAGGAACCATCGACCGCGAGATTGATTGTTGCGTACGCACCTATGTGTCGGCCATGCGAGGAGTCTCGACCCTTGCCGGTGACGAGAGCTTCGATTGTCCCCTCGTCGATTTGGGTCTTCTGCGTTTTTTGCCAGACGACAACATCTATCGCTTCAGTGTGGGACCCAAACCTACCCTGGCAACCCCCGTGTTCGGCTTCGCGTTGCTGGCATTCCTGGCTCAAGTTGCCCAAACGCGGCGGACTGTCGCTATCGACGAGTGCATCTATCACGAGGGCAGCCCTGGCCAGATCTTCAAACTCGACGAGAACAGCGTGGTTGAACACCTTGAAGCCTTGGCCGATCTGACTAAAGGCCGGCTGCGATTTCAAGAGACTGCCGGCCTGCGTCAGATCTACCTGGATGAACTGGCAGCCGACGAGTTGCAAAGCATAGGCATTGCCTTGTTGAGGCGGTACTATAGCCATGACTGACGCCTCTTTGAGCATCGCGTCTGTCGTCCAGGTCCGTCAGGGCGGCGTGCGTTCGGTTAACGTCGAGCGTGATCTTCAGCAGACTTCGGTTGCTGAGGGCTACAGCCTGACCGTTCAAGCGCGCCGTTCGCTGGAGCGAATGCTTGATCGGCTAGACAACTCAACGATCTCTCGGGCGTGGACACTCACTGGGCCGTATGGATCAGGGAAATCCTATTTTGGGTTATTCCTGATGAACCTGATGGCAGCCGGACTGCCTGCCCATGATTTGGTAGTTGAGCAGTTGCGGGAGATTGATCCACTGCTTGCCCAACGGGCCGTTTCGACAGCTCACTCCACAGAGACGCGGGGCTTCCTTCCGGTTCCCGTGATGGGATATCGAGGCTCTTTGCAGCAGTGTCTGGCGCAGGGTTTGCGCAGAGCGCTCGAACCGTTGAGCCATCATGCTGAGATTGCCGATTTGCTGGCGTCTCAGGCTGCCTGGCCGCCGGAGACCGAGAGCCGGGTGCTCGTTGATTGGCTGCGATCCCTGCTGAGCCGCATTCCATCCACTGGCTATCGAGGCGTCCTCCTGGTTGTGGATGAAATGGGCAAACTGCTGGAGTATTGCTCGGCCCATCCCGATAAATCGGACATTTTCCTGCTGCAGGAATTGGCGGAGCTGGCCAACCGCAGCGGTGAGACGCCGCTGGTGATGATTGGCATTCTCCACCAAGGGTTTGACCGATATGCCGGCAACCTCGACAGCATCAGCCAGCGGGAGTGGGCTAAGGTGCAGGGACGTTTCGAGGATATTGCTTTTCAAGAGCCACCCGGGCAACAAATGTGGCTACTGGCTAATGCCCTGGAACCCGTGAACCGAGAGGCGCTGCAGACCGTTCGGCCGCTTCTGGATCGGTACGCACAGGAAGCCCTTCTGGCTGGCTGGCGTCCAAGCACGTTGAGCGAGCAGCAGTTTGTTGAACTATGTCAGCAGGCCTATCCGTTTCATCCTGCGGCTCTAGTTGCGCTGCCCTACGTGTTCCGCAAACTGGCGCAGAACGAGCGCTCCCTGTTTGCCTACCTGACCTCTTTGGAACCCAACGGCTTTCGGGAGTACATCGAGACCCATGAGTTGCCTTCGGTCATTGGCCTCCCCGACTTATTCGATTACCTGGTCGCCAACTTCCAGGGACGACTCTACGGTTCCGCGCGGGCGCGTTCGCTGACAGAGACGTTGGAGCGCCTTGACAGCGCACACGATCTGCCTCCTCTGACTGTCGATGCTCTGAAAACGATTGGTACATTGAACTGGCTGGCCGAGATCAGCCATGTGCAAGCGACAGAAGACAACATGCTGTTTGCCCTGCGCCGACCGGAGTGCGACGATGAGGCCATCCGTGGAGCACTTGAGCTGCTGCGATCTCGGTCGTTGATCGTCTTTCGTCGCTACAACCGCACCTTCGCGGTGTGGGAGGGAAGCGACGTCGATATCGACGAGCGGCTGACGGAGGCCTCGAAGCATGCTGGCGGAACCTTCAGCATCGCCGCGGCGATCCAGCAGTACTTGCCGCCACAGCCAGTCGTTGCCCGCCGGCACAGCTTCCAGACTGGCACCCAGCGCTTTTTCGATGTTCGCTACATTGACACAGTCAACCTGGATCAAGTCCAGCTTGCTGCCAGCCCTGGCTCCAGCGGCACGGTCTTGCTCTGTCTGCCGGCCAACGCTGCGGATGCCCGACAATTCGTTGCCTGGACATCGCGGCCGGCTGTGCAAGACCGCACGGACCTGGTCGTGGGCATCATGGAGCGAACGACCCGGCTGGCTGACCTGCTGATCGAGTTACGAAACCTGCATTGGATCAAGGACAACACGCCTGAGCTGCGCGATGATCCGATCGCGCGACGGGAGCTAAGGTCCCGGGTTGGCGCTATCGAGGCCCTGATCCGCGCCGACTTAGAGCATTTTCTGAGCGTCCAGCGTATGGGCGACGATGCTGGCTGTCGCTGGTTCTACCAGGGTCGCGATGCGACTACCGAAACAGCGCGTGGGTTGTCACATCTATTGTCTCAGGTGTCTGATGCGCTCTATCACGCCAGCCCGCGACTACGTAACGAGCTAATCAATCGGCGCACGCTCTCGTCACAGGGAGCGGCGGCCAGGCGTAACCTGATCGAGGCTATGCTGACCCGCAGCGATCAGCCTCAGCTTGGCATCCAGGGCTATCCGCCTGAGCGCAGCATGTACGAAAGCCTGTTGAAGGCGACTGGGTTGCATCAGCAAGGACCAGACGGTGTTTGGCGCCTCAGTGCGCCTTTTGACGATGACCCCAGCCAACTTCTGCCTGCCTGGCGTGCGCTGGCCGATTACGTGTTCAGCGACCATCCCGAGCCGCGCCCTGTGGATGCGCTGTTCGAGTTGCTCAAGGCCCCGCCCTACGGCCTGACCGACGGTGTGCTGCCGGCGCTGTTGTGCGCCTTCGCACAGGTGCATCGCGATGAGACCACGCTGTACCAACAGGGAACGCTGTTGCCGGAACCGGTGGTTGCCGATTGGGAAGTCTTGATCCGTCGACCGGAGTTGTTTGCGGTGGCCGGCTGTCGCGTCGTCGGCGCGCGCGCCGTGGTGATCGAACGGCTCGCGCGGGGGCTGGATGTGCAGCCTACTGCGCTGTCGGTGGTGCGCGACCTGATCAGGCGTCTAAAAACCCTGCCCGAACACGCCTGGCGAACGCAGCGCCTGTCGCCTACGACGCTCAAAGCGCGCCACGCTATCGAGCGCGCCCAATCGCCAGAAGCGCTGCTCCTCCAGGAACTGCCGCAGATCTTCGGCGTAGCGCCGTTTGCCGCATCTGAGGCAGTTCAACCCGCGGAGGTCGAACGATTCTTTCAGGGGCTGAATGCGACCCTGCAAGAGCTCAACGATGCGACCCCGCGTCTTATGCTAGAGGCGCGCAACCAATTGTTGACGGCTTGCGGCTTGCCGGCCGATGATGCCGGCTGGCAGCAGTTCCTGGGGCTGGCTATTGAGCTGGCCCCCAAAGTCCGCCAGTCGGCGCTTGCGCCGTTGCTGAAGCGAGCGGCTGAAGCCCCCGATGCCAAACTCGCCCTCGAAAGCGCGTTGGCCTATGCGGCCAGCCGCCCCGTGCGCAATTGGACGGACAGCGACAGCGACCGGTTTGTCGAACAGGCGCAATCCCTGGGCGGTCTTTTCAAGCAGGAACGCAACGGGCGCGACCCAGAGGCAGACCTGAGCGCAGAACAAAAGATGCGCAGCCGACGGATTGTCGAGAGCCTAAAGGGATTTCTGGAGACCAACGACGATGATCCAGAAGTTGTTCGGGCCGCGCTGAGTTCGTTGCTGCGCGAATACTAGAGTTACGCTATACCATACACACCAGATGAGGCGATGATGACCACGGTCGATCAGTCTGCAAACGGCTCCGTCCGGCATATTCTTTCCCTGTCAGGAGGCAAGGACTCCACCGCGCTAGCGATATATATGAAGGACAGGATTCCGGAGCTTGAGTACGTCTTCTGTGATACTGAGCAAGAGCTGCCAGAAACATACGATTACCTGAAGAAACTTCAGGCGTTCCTGGGTAAAGAGATCACCGTCCTGAAGTATGACGGTAAGGGTTTTGACGAACTGTTGATGGCTCGCCGCGGCTTCCTTCCTTCCCCACAAGTTAGGTGGTGTACTGACTACCTCAAGATCAAGCCTTTTGAGAAGCACGTTGGTGATGATCCTTGCCACAGCTACATCGGAATACGAGCGGATGAGCCACATCGCAAGGGATACATCTCCACCAAACCCAATATCCGTCCTCAATATCCATTCATTGATGCCGGTCTTAAGAAGGACGATATTGTGCGGATTCTTGAAGAGAGTGGCATAGGGCTGCCGACATATTACAACTGGCGTTCTCGGTCAGGATGCTATTTCTGCTTCTTTCAACAGAAAATCGAATGGGTAGGTCTGCTTGAGAACCATCCAGACCTATTTGCACAGGCGGCCGGCTATGAGAGGACTGACAGCGAAACAGGAGAGAGGTACACATGGTCTCAGAGAGAAAGCCTGGCCGAACTGTCGGACACTAACCGAGTCGCTGAGATTAAGATAGAGCACGCCCGTCGGCAAAGCTTCCAGCGGCGCCCATCTGATCGAACGCTGGTCGAGGTTTTCGCTGCTGACACATCTTCCGATGAGGGCTGCCTGATTTGCCATCTGTGAGGAAGAACGATGAGCTTAACATTTCACCGCACGTTTTCGCTGTCACGTTCCTCAGTCTCGAAGGTCGTACAACTTGCTCTTAACCATCCCGGCTTCAAACAGACTGACTTGGCAGAAAGTACAGATCTCGGAACGATCTATCAGGAAGCCATGCCGCGTTATGCGGGACGCGCTGGACTCTTGAGCAAAGGTAATCACCTGACCGAATTTGGACGCTTTGTTGCGCAACACGATGGCCAGCTAGAGAGAACAGCCACCCAGTGGCTTCTGCACTATCATCTTTCCGCTCCGCACGGCAACACATCTTTTTGGCACTCCCTGGTGCAACAACGCTTCGTGCCGGGTAACATCTTCACCGCCGACGGTTTGCTGACCGATCTGTCTGGCTTTCTGGCCGCAGAAACCGGCAAAGTCCCGGCGCTCCGCTCGATGCGCAGCACGGTAACGGTCTTCACCGGCACCTATCTCAAACCAGATGGATTGGGGCGCTTGGGACTGTTGGAAGAACGCAGCGACGCCACGTACCGTGTCCCCGCCGTCGACGCGCCTGAAATCTGGGCCTTGGGTTACGCCCTGGCCGACTACTGGTCTGCCAATTACAACGGTCGCTTGACAATCAACCTGGACGATTTGGTTCACGGCGATTTCGCAGCCATCTTCTTGCTGGGCGATGACGGGCTGATGCAGCTCCTGTTACAGCTCAAACAGGAGGGCATGGTCGATCTGTATCGCATCTCGCGGCCATACCAAGTCGTGTTGTTGCAGCCGAGCGTCGAGTATGCCCTGCAGAAGCTGTACGAGGGTTGAGATATGCACATCCGGGAACTGAGTGACCTTGTGCGGCAGCCCGGCGCACGTACTGGCGTGGGCGTCTGGTTGATGCCGCACAACTATCTGGGCCGAGAGGCAGAAATCGCCGTTCGTCTGGGCATCGAAGCGATGGACGCGCGAGAAGCCTATCTCAAAAGCTTGCCGGAGGGCGCTCTCTTCTCCGGTCTTACTCGACCAAGCGGGTACGAGAGTCTCACCCGATTGTTGTACGATCTCACGCACACCACACACCAACGAGACTGCCTGTTGATGCATACGCTTGACTTGTTGTTGCTTGGGCTGGAGGTGAACGAACGCCAGCGCTTTTGGAGCGAAACGTTGGATGGTTTGCCCTACCCGCGCACAAAACTGATTCTGGCTGTGCCAGAGAAGGCCACCGAGATTCTCGCTACCTCGCTGCAACGACGCTACGCAGCGCGAATCGCATATGGCGCGATTGAGTAACACACCAGGAGGGTAAGATGCTCATCGAAGAGCTGGTCAGCATGGATCTGCAAGGCGATTTTCGCTCGGACGTACAACTGAGCGACTATGAAGATCCTGCGCTCAACAAGGAATTGCTCAAGAAGTACATATTCACCACTCAGGCCCCAGCAACGGTAGGCGCTGGCCAGCGCAACCTGGCGGCCAAAGATGTGCTGGATATGCTGAACACCGCCCTCACGGTCGAGCGATATGACAACAGAATCGTGCTTACGGCCAACTATGGGCGTGGAAAAAGCCACCTGGCGTTGGCTCTGGCGAACTTCTTCGCCAAACCAACGGCCTCTGATGAGGTGGCCATCGTCCTCGATCGGTTACAGCAGGCGCTCAATAACTCTTCACAGTGGGCAGGTTATCGGGATTTCAAGCGCAGCAAGGGCGAGTTTCTGGTCGTGCGCCTACAAGGCGATGCGATTGGCGATCTACAAGAAGGTTTTGTGCGTGCTTTGGAACAAGCGCTCATCGAACACGAGTCCACGCGCGCCATCGAAATTCCCTTCTGGTATCACAACGCTGAACAATGGCTCAATGGTCTGCGCGGAGATAACAGGCAGAAGGCGGAAGCCTTCCTCGCCACACAAAACACTGATCTACCCTCTTTGCTAACCGGCCTACGTCGTCAAGGCGCTTATGAGCAAGTGCGTGCGCTGGCAAAGGATGTGACCGGTGTGTATCCCGATTTTGGCCGCGAGATCAGCCTCGAGGACTTGGTGATCTGGGCGGTAGATGAGGTCTGCAGACCGAATAAGTTGGGCGGGTTGTTGGTCTTGTTCGACGAGTTCAGTCTGTTTCTACAAAAGTATGTGGCATCGCGTTCAGCGGGGAAATTGCAGGAGCTGCTCAACGGAATGTCTAAGCGGCAGGGCAAGAGCGTCTTTTTGGCCTTTTCACAGCAGGACGTGGATACAGTGACTGAGGCCTACTCGCAGGGCCAACGACGCGAAGATGTCAAGAAGGAACTGGAACGTTTGCCCAAAGATAAGCGCGCCAGCCTGTATTCATTGATGGAAGGCGTATTGGCCGCATATCTCAGGCAAGATGAGAACAATTGGCAAATTTGGCGTCCTCAAATCAGGGGATGGCTGACTCAAGTACGAACCATCGTCTATGAGCACTTCGGCAAGCGATACTCCACTGACCTGCGCTGGAATCCTGAAGCCTTCGAGGAAAGGGTCGCAAAGGGCTGCTTCCCGCTCCATCCTCTGACCACAGCAATTCTGTCGGCCCACAACTTCGAAGCCGGCGCAGGTGAAAACCCCCGCACTGCGCTGGAATTTGTACGTCGGGCATGGGTGGATGTGCGCGGCCAACCTGCACAAACAGATGGCAAGCCGAACTTCGTCTACCCGATTGCATTGGTGGATTTCTTTGGCGAGCAGCTTTCGAAGAAGTGGTATGCCGCCTATCGCAATGCATTGGAGACTGCACCAAGAGTCTTGAGCGACGATGAGCGAAAATTGCTTCAGGCCTTGTTCGTCCAACAGGCCGTCAACCTGAAAGCCAAAGCCGGAGTACAGATCACTTTGCTCACGCATATCAGCGGACTAGAAGACCGCGCGGTCAAGAAAGGGATCAAAGACCTTGGGGCGCTTAAAGTCGTCTACTCCGACGATCTCAACAAGGTTACCTACCTCTATCCTGCCACCACGCGTCCCCAAGAAGTAGAAGAACTGATCCAGAAAGCGGTCGAAGCCACACCAATTGACCGCGCCCTCATGGAGAAGATTGCCTCTGAACTCTCTACCCCGGAGATCTCGCTCAACTTCGGCCACGCGTCTGATTGGGCTCCCAAGCAGGTTGTCCTCGCTGCATCCATGTTCAACGCCGCTGAGCTTGCGAACTTGCTTCAACTCTATCGGGGCGGCGCCAACGGCATTGAGGAAGGTCCTCGCGGGTTGGTTATCTGGCTAGTAACCCAGTCAGAAGAGGCGAAGTTACAGATAAGTCAAACCGCTCAAGGCTTGCTGGACGAAGTCGTTGCCCGGTTCGACCATCCCTTGCCAGTGGTAATCATGTTGCCCAAGCGCCCCGTAGCGCACCTTGTCGAGGCTACTCGCCGACTGCGAGCGCTGGAGAAACTAACGCCCTCCGATCGTGAGAAGATGGGTTCGGTGATGTATCAGCAAGAACTCGGTCTGGCGCAGAACGGCTTTCAGCAGGCGTTGGACGACCTCGTCGGCGACAAGAGACTCCCTGGGGATATTCCGAGAGACTTGGGCGAGTTTGTGTTGCCCGGTGTGTATCGCGCCTCAGTGCAGACCCTCCGAAGTCGTTCGATCAAAACTGTTTTGTCCGAATGCTATCGCCAAGCGTATGCGCATCGGGTTGAGTTCTACAGCCAGTTTTCGGTTGGTGGGAAAGGACCCAACAATTTGCGCAAAGCAGTGCAAAACGTTGCGCTTTGGCTATTCAGCGACACTGCTGGAAACAGTATCAAGAACCTGGGCAGCAAGGACATTCAGTACCAACTCTCTACTCTCTATCTGACTCAGAAGTGGGGGTTGCTGTCGTCTGGCGCCTACGCAATTCAGCGTCCAACGTCGCTCGATTTGCAGCAAGCATGGGACTCGTTGGAATCCACCTATCAGCCCGGCTGCAGCGATGTCGCCGTCCGTCCTGTCTTGCTCGCTTTGCTCAATCCGCCTTACGGACACGATTATAACACTCTGGTGCTGTTGTTGGCTGCCTGGATTGGCTTTCACCAGCATGAAATCCGGTTAGCCTTGGGCGGCAGAGTGGTAACTACGAGTCAACTGAAACAGGTTTTTGACGATTCCAGAAGCCCACAGGATTTTCTTAATCAGATTTGCACTATAACTCCGTTAGCTGTCAGTCGCTCGAGGTCAGACGAGTTGTTTGCGCAGGCCAGTGGTGTAGTGGAGAAGATCCGCCAAGGCGGGCGGTTTACTATCTCCGAAGCTGAGGAAGCGTTGGTAAATCTCGAAGGGTTGCTTGCCAACCCACGGTTGCCAGAAAGCACACGCGAGAACATCGCGAGAGAAAAGCCTCGCCTCGAGAACGCCCTACGCCAAGCGCAGGAGTACGATGCCATAGTAAGCGCCTGGTTTGTCACATTCGAATCGGGCGGATTCAATGAGCTCCTGAAACTGCAGAAATCGGTCGGTAGCTTGCCTCAGATCTCATTCGTCGATGCGATGCAACCGTCACTGGCAGAAGTGCAGAAGCAATGGGACTCGGCCATACAACGGGCTTTGCAGGAGTTCTGCTCCAGATACGGCAGACTAACCGACCTGAGCGATTACAAGGCGCATGAGCGAGAACTGAATAGCGCTCGAAAAGCACTGGAGCAGTACCCTGCACTGGCAAGCCTGGTAGATGATACCCTGGAGAGACTCGATCAACGCTACGCGGAACTGCAAAGACTGGAAGGCGAAAAGACGACTATCGCCCGGATAGAGACCATGCGCCCTTCTGCGGCATTACGCGATCTGTACGAATATCGCTCGGAATTGGCCAGTCTCACTGACCTTTCGCCACAGACAGCGCGTTTGCGCGATCAGAAATCGGCCCAGATTGAGAACAGCATCCAGCAGTACGAGCTAATCGCAGAGATGCTGCCTCAGGCAATCGAGCGCGCTAGCACTCGTGAGGTAGTGCGCCAGCAGCGAGACAAGCTTCTGGGCAACCTGGAGCAAGTACGAGACACCCCTCTTCACGCGCCACTACTGGAAGCTCAGGAAAGAATCCAGCATCTGCTCGATTTCTTTGAAGACCTCAAGGCGCTCGACCGGCTTCCACGTAGCGTCCCTGCCGATCTTGATACGCTCGAAGCGAGAGTGATCGAGATCGAAAACGAGCACAACGCATGGTTGAGCGCAACACAGCGAAGCTTACTGGACTCCAAGAAAGAAGAAATCTTGGATGTGCGGCGCCGTAAGATCACAGAAGCGCGCGCGTGGCTGGACAACGTAGCCCGGCGTCAAGCAAGTGGCGAGAACCTTGGGACGCTGCTGCGTCAAGTTGAATCGCCCCCTGCGTTTCTCGATGGTGATAGTCTTGGCCGGTTGGCTGAGATCAGACAGGCATTGCAGCGACAACTGGAGGATGACTTGGTTGCGCTTATCGAAGCCAAGTTCCGGGAAATCCGGGATGCCGAAACCCGCCGCCGTTGTCTGACGCAGTTACAGCAGTTGATGGGTGAACAAGATGAGTGAAGTGTTGCTTGACCGTCAAGGCGACCTGCCTGTACCGCCCGGGGTTCACGAGATCGATAGTGAGGTTGAGTTTCTACGTCACGCTACAGATGGCACGCCGCTGCTGATACGCGGCGAGCGGCTGTGCGCATGGGCCGAAGCGTTCTATCGCTTGCGTGAGCGCCCTTTCCGTCATCAAGAGTCATTGAGTGCCGTCCTCCAGCGCATATTCCCTGCACTAACCGAGAACCAGGCCAAGAGTCTCGCACAACGGGTTGGGCAAAGCACTGTATCGCCGGAGCAGGTGTCTGCGGAATTTGTCCTTCGCCGATGCTATCCATCAGAAGTTGCGCTGTGGCAACTCGCACCGTCCAGTGAACACGCGGCTCGTTGGCTAGAATGGCTCTATTCCCACGAGCCTGATGCAGCCGAAAACGTCGTCCTGCGGGCTTTTACCGACTTGCTGGCAAGGGAAGCTGGACAGTCGCCAGAGGCGGTAGCTTACAACGCTCGAAACCGGGAGCAAGCCAAACAGCTTCTGCATGGCTGGCTGGGATTGGGCGGTCACGACTCGACCTTTGCGCCTGGAGAATTCCCCCTAATCCTGCCAGATGACTTGTTGGATGAAATCAAAGACGAGTGGATGAAACGTTTGATTGCCTCCGAGGGACGTTACTTCGAGCAAATGCTCTCCTTTCCGCTACCCATTGGCCTGCGTCGTGAGCTAGCAGAATGCACAGCACAATTCTACGTTCACAATAGCAGGCACCTGACCCGCACAACTCTTTGGGACCTGCAACTTTATCTTTCCTCAGAAGCCATCATTGCTTTGGAGCGTGTCTTGCCTCCGCTTGAGCCATCACCTTTGCCCAAGGCAGAAGCGGGCGTGCTGGACTGGTTTCTATCAGAATACCTGCCCTATCGGCGATGGCAGGCCAACAGTGGCGAGGAGCGCGCTGCCGAGCTTGTTCACGGTTTTGCGCATACCTTCGTGCGCTGGTTTCTGGAACGCTATCCTCTCTGGCTTTTGGAGCCGGAATGGATTTCCTTCCAGCATTCTGTCCAACTGCTGGACTCAGCTAACGACTTCGTCACCCTATGCGTCATTCTGGATGGACTGCCTGTCTGGGATGCACAAGACCTTGCGAGTGCGATCCCAGCAAAGGTGAAGCGATTGGATCTAGAACAAAGGTCCTACTGCTTTGCGCCAGTGCCAACCGTCACTCAGTTCGCCAAAGAAGCCCTGCTCAAGGGAGTACCACCAATACACACGGCCGAGTCATCCCCACTTGGGATTATCCTGCCTGATGAAGGTTCTCCCCTGCAGAGGCTTTTAGGCGCTCAACCTGGTGATTTGATCTTCTGGCGCGTCAGCCAACCTGACAATGCGTATCATTTCGAAGGGGAGGCCAAGCGCGAGCGCCAGGTACGGGCGGAACTAGAGTCGATCATTCTGGCGCTCAAGGAGGTGGTGGAGAAACTCCCGGCCAATCTCGAATTGTGCATCGTCATTACTAGCGACCACGGTCGTCTATACAATCCGAAGTCACCCCGCAGCCTGCCGGTTCCGAGCGGCATGGAAGCACATGGAAGAGTGGCCTGGGGAGACCTGCAGCGCGATTTTGATGAAGACGGTTTTGTGTTGGATATCGATGCCCGCCAGATTGCCGTTCACGGCCAGCGCTTTAGAATGACGAAAGACATGCTAATCGCGCTCGGCGAAGAGAGCTTTCAGGGCGACCGCGGTGGATACGAGCCATTTCCGCACGGCGGATTGTTCCCTGAAGAGGCCATAGTTCCCTGGTTTGTTTTCAGGCGTGATTCGCAGCGCCCGAACCTAGACATAGTGGTGCGTGGGTCGGGTGAGGCCGAAGCCGCCGGCACTCTCGTGGTGACCATTACCAATCCCAGCCAAATTGCGTTAGAATGTATCGCGGTTTCACTGTCACACCACTCCGCAGCACAGACGCGCGGTCAATGGGCCATCCCGCCGCTAGAAAAGTCCGTATTCGATCTTCGCTTAGCTCCATGGCCTACCAAGTCCGATCTACCGTCGCAGGCCACCCTGCTAGTGCGCCAACCTAGCGGGGTGACATTCACTGTGGAGACCGAGGCTTTGCTTGAAGTCATGAGCTTGTATGATCGTGACGATACCTTGCTGAAGGACCTTGAGTTATGAGCGATCCTCTCACCCTCGAAGGGCTCAACCAAAAAGTCAGTCAGGTCTTCGGCCGTCTTGCCATAGACAAACGTCGCCTGCCGGCCAGCCAGTTGAACAAGCGTAACGTTCCGGCATATGTGGCGGAATGGGTTCTTGACACTTTAGCCCCCGGCGAAGGCGCGATAAGCCCAGACGAACTGGCTAAGATCCAAGCCTGGGCTGACCGCTTCATTCCGCGTCCCGATGAAACCAAGATCATCAAGAATCGGCTGCTCAACGGTGATGTCGTCAAAGTGCTGACACCCGTGGAGGTCGAGGTTGTGCTCACCCGCAAGGTTAGAGAACGAGCGGCGCAACTCAAACTGCTGGGTTTGTCCGAAATTCACATTGCTGATGGGATTGTTGACCAGTACCCTGACTTATTGAAGCAAGGTATGTGGGGCGTCGCTGAGTTGATGGAGACGCAGGAAGGCATTGCCCTGACCTCATTCAGGCCTATGCAAGCTTCGGTCAATCTCGCAATCTTTCAGGAAAAGCGCAAAGCCTTTTCATTGGATGAATGGCGTGCTTTGTTGCTGACCTCGATAGGCTACCACCCATGGGCATTCGATGAACTTGAAAAGACATACTTGCTTTGTCGACTTCTTCCTTTGGTAGAGAAAAACCTTCACCTTCTCGAACTGGCTCCAAAAGGGACTGGCAAGAGCTACCTATACGAGAACATCAACCCACGCGTGCGTCTGCTCAGCGGTGGCAACGTTTCTCCGGCAGTTCTTTTTGTCAACAATGCGAGCGGGCAGTGGGGGCTGTTAGCTCGGTTTGCCGTGGTCGTTTTGGATGAGGTCCAGACGCTCAAGTTCGAGAAGCCCCAGGAGGTTGTGGGCGGACTAAAAGGTTTCCTGGCCAACGGACGACTGACGCGCGGCGGTCTGTATGAAACAGCAAGCGATTGCAGTCTGGTCATGCTGGCGAACATCATGCTTGACAGCCAACAGCGCCCGGTGCTCTCACCCCTGGTAAGGGAACTCCCATCGTTCCTGCAGGAGACTGCCTTCATTGACCGCCTGCGCGGCATCGTGCCAGGATGGAAGGTAGGTAAGTTGAGTGGAGGATCGTTTGCCCAGGGCATTGGACTGAAATCTGACTTCTTTGGCGACGCCCTCCTAGCGTTGCGTGAAGATGTCAGCGCCGATCAATATGCCGCCCGCGCAATTGAGTTGAAGGGCAGCAGGCTTTACAAGCGTAACGAAGATGCTGTGCGCATGATTGCCAGCGGATTGATGAAGCTGCAATTCCCTCACGGACAGGTCAGCCCGGAAGAATACGAGATCTATTGCGTTCGCCCAGCGGTGGAACTACGCCAATTAGTCTGGGATCAGCTGTATATGCTCGATGCTGAATATCGGCAGTATGACGACGTGATTGAGTATGAACTGGTTGGGCAAGAATAATCGTGTCCCAGAAATGGCCATGAAGCCGATTTACCTAGACTACAACGCTACAACGCCCTGCGATCCTCGCGTCATCGAGCGAATGCTGCCGTTCTTCGCTGATGTCTACGGCAATCCCGCCAATGGCCTTCATCGGCAGGGCCGATCTGCCGCCCAAGCTGTCGATGAGGCGCGCGAACAGGTGGCGGCGTTGATCAACGCTAGGCCGGGGGAGATTGTCTTCTCCAGTGGCGCAACGGAAAGCAACAATCTGGCCATTCTGGGCTTGGCCCGCATGTCGGATCGGACGAAACGCAACGGGATCGTCATCTGCGCCATCGAACATAAGGCAGTGTTGTTGCCCTGCAAAAGACTGAAGGACGAGGGGTTTGAAATAACGGTCCTGCCGGTAGACAGATTAGGACGGATTACGCTGGATGCGGTCCGTGAAGCAGTGACCGAGCGCACGCTGCTCATTTCTATACAGGCTGCCAACAACGAAATCGGAACCGTGCAGCCGATCAAGGCCATTGCCGAGATTGCCCACGAACAGGGCGCCATGGTCCACTGCGACGCTGCGCAGGCCGTTGGCAAGATACCGGTTGATGTTGTTGACTGGGACGTGGACATGCTTTCGATGAGCGCCCACAAGCTGTATGGGCCCAAGGGTGTCGGCGCTCTCTTCGTGCGCGGCGGTGGGCGTTCCATACCAATTGAGCCACTCTACTACGGCGGTGGGCAGGAACAGGGCCTTCGTCCCGGAACGACCAATGTGCCCGCTGTTGTTGGGTTTGGGGAAGCATGCCAAATAAGTGGTGAGGTAATGCCGCATGAAGCCGTTGAGCTTGCACAATTACGTGATTTGCTTGAGATGCAATTGCTGGCTGCCATCCCAGGTCTTGCCATCAACGGTGATCAACTGAATCGGCTGCCAAACACCAGTAGTCTGACATTTCCCGACGTCGATTCAGACGCACTGCTTCTCAACTTGCCCGAAGTGATGCTGGGAACTGGTTCGGCTTGTACATCAGGCGCTGTGGAGTCATCACACGTCCTGCAAGCTATTGGCCTAAATCGCACACAGGCGCAATCCACGATTAGAGCAAGTCTGGGGCGTAGAGTCGAAGCCAATGATGTGGAGTTCGCCGTGGCAAGAATCGTGTCAGCGTGGAGCCGGGTTTTGGCTGCCTAACGCAAATGCGGCTGCGCCTTCTGCGGCATCCGTATGTTGACCGTCGACGGTCACACAGCCGTCGATGCGGCGCACATCGTCCCCTGGTCGGTCAGCCACAACGACGACCCGTGCAACGGCATGGCGCTGTGCCGGCTGTGTCACTGGACCTTTGACGAAGGGCTGCTGGGAGTGTCGCCGCGCTACGCGGTGCTGCTGGGCCGGCAGTTGGCCCAGTCGCCCAACGTGGCCGGGCATCTATTGACGTTGGAATGACGTTCGATCATCGGCCCGGGGGAGCAGTCGCTTTGGCCGGACCCGGACGCGCTGGCGTGGCACCGGCGGGAGGTGCTGCAATGAGGATATCCATCAAGCTTTGAACCGCTGTCAAATGCATTGCCGAACGCCGCTTGCGTGCTACGAGTCTCCCAATTGGCCGCCGTTAAGCGTATCGGATCTTTTTACTCAGGTAGCAATGCCGCGATCTGGAGAAGGGTTTGAACTTGACCGCAGCCGTTATACGGGATAAAATCATATATAGATATCAATAACTAATGGAGTTTTTATCCATGGTAGCTACCAACTCGGTGAACGCCGCTCTCGATCTCTTTCGCCAGCATGGCGGTTCCCTCCGCACTGCTGAGGCGCTACGTCTGGGCATTCATCCGCGTACGCTCTATGCCATGCGTGATGCCAGAATGCTGGTGCGGTTGAGCCGTGGTCTTTATCGCCTGGCCGACCTGGCGCCGCTTTCCAATCCCGATTTGGTCATTGTGGCTCAAAGGGCGCCTCAGTCAGTCATTTGCCTGGTGTCTGCGCTGGCCTTTCATGGGCTGACTACCCAGATACCACACGTGATTGATGTGGCTTTGCGCATCGGATCGGCGCGTCCAGCCATCGATTACCCCCCGCTGCGCACTTTCCGGTTTTCGGACCAGGCATGGAGTGAGGGAATCACTGTGCACTTGCTGGACGATATACCTGT
>JAAEKA010000575.1 GCA_014155705.1 Anaerolineae bacterium clx_CAG2
CATGAGGAGCCTGGTGGAGCGCATGCTCGACCTGCACAAGCGGGTGGCCGCGGAGCAGGTGCCACATACGAAGACGATGCTGCAACGCCAGATCGAGGCGACCGATAAGCAGATCGACGCGCTGGTGTATGAGCTGTATGGGTTGACGGAGGCGGAGGTGGCGGTGGTGGAGGGCCGCTCGGATTGACGCAGACGGTGGACGATTGGGGACGACACTAGCAGTGGACGAGATGAGCATAGGCGGATATAATGACGCCACGAACTATGATAGCGCACAACCAGGAGCAACGAATATGACAGCCAACATTGAGGAGATGCTGATCCAACGCATGCGGACCTTACCGGTCGAACGGCAAGTCGAGGTATTGGACTTTGTGGACTTTCTGAGCCGTAAATCGGCGGTACACAAGCCCCGGCGCAGTCCTATCGGTCTATTCGCAGGTCTTGGCATTGACATCAACGCTGAGGAGATTGATGCGGCTCGGGCTGAGTTGTGGCAGGGTTTCCCGCGGGACGTTGAACTATGAGCGCTGTGGTTGCTGACACGCACGCGGCAGTCTGGCTGCTGTTCAGCCCGCAGAAGTTGTCAGCGGATGCCTTCGCTGCGCTGAACGGCGCTGTTGAGGCGGGCGAGTCCATCTACCTTGCTTCAATCTCGTTGGTGGAAGTTGCCTACTTGGCGGAGAAGGGGCGTCTGTCCAATGAGGTTCTTGAACGCCTCGTGGGTGAATTGCTGCGACCTGATGGAGCGCTGACGGTCGTACCACTGGACATTCCCATCGCTTTGGCAATGCATAGCATCCCACGCGTCGACGTTCCAGAAATGCCTGATCGGGTGATTGCCGCGACTGCATCGTATTTGGGGTTGCCGCTAGTCACGCGCGACTTGCGCATCCAATCTACTGCTGCGGTCTCGACCATTTGGTAATGGCTCCACATGGAGCCTTGAGCATCAGGCAGCCTTACGCCGAACAAATCCTCCGGGGCAAGAAGCGCATCGAATACCGCAGCCTGCCGACTAAGATCCGGGGGCGGGTCTACATCTATGCCAGCCTGACCCCTGGCGATGCACAGGATTTCCGGGCGATGAGGGCGCAACCAGGCGACTTTCCCTCCGGGATGTTGGTGGGAACCGTCGAAATCGTCGACTGCACAGGTGAGCCCGGCGACTATCGCTGGCATCTGGCGCGGCCCGAACGCCTGGCGCAGCCACTCAAGCCAGAAAACCATCCGCAGCCCGTGTGGTTCTATCCCTTTGGCGCGTAAGCGGCGCCAGAGCATCGGGAAGAGAATTGTCGCGCTAAACGGCCGGGGCCGGCATAGGCTTGCTCGAAAGCCGGGGCGGTGATAGAATGAGCCTACGATGTATGCGATTAACTACTCGTTCGAGTCTCTTGACGATCTCCGTTTCTTCCGCAAAAGCGAGCAACAGGAGATCATGGATACGATCGATGCACAGCTTCGCTACGAGCCGACGGTAGAGACGCGCAACCGCAACGAATTGCGTCCGAACGAGGTCGCGTCCTGGGAATTGCGGATCGGCCGCTTCCGTGCGTTCTATGATGTCGATGAGGAAGATCGAAACGTGAACATTGAGGCTATTGGGTTCAAAATTGGTCACGAGTTGTTCATACGCGGTGAAAGGACAGAACTATGAAGACAATAACAGTATCTCCCCAGGCTATGCCTGTTCACGAATTGCTGCGTCAAGCGCGAGGCAACGGGGTGATCTTGGAGTCGCCAGAAGGCGAGCGGTTCATCCTCACCCCCATTGGTGCTTGGGTTGGTTTCGATGTCGGCGACAGTGATGATTTCGACCGGGAGACCCAGAACACCGTAGCCAACAAGGAACTCATGGGCGTTCTGGCGAGCCGCAAAGCGCGCAGCTCGGGGCGTTATCTGTCAGCTGAGGAAGCCAGGCGTGAGCTCGGACTGGATAGCGGCCATTGATAAGCGATGGGCCGGCTGTCATCTCCAACCGTCCATTTATGTGTTGATGCTGTGCTGGCCGGGCCGTAGCGCGACCCCGTAGATGTGGCGCGCCACGACCACATGGTGGCGCTGGTGGAGCGGATGCTCGACCTGCACAAACGGATGGCCGCCGAGCAGGCGCCGCATACCAAGACGATGCTGTAACGCCAGATCGAGGCGACCGATAAGCAGAGCGTAGCCTATTATAGGATCAACTCCCCTGAGAAGGCTAGAACGGCCAAGTCTCCAAGCCGCCTCGTCTTTCCATCGCATCAGCCAGATCCTGTGGCCAGTCCTACCGACGTACCTCAAGACAAACCCACATTTGAAGCAGGTGAATCATGAATACTTCTGGAGAACCGCAAGACAGACCGTTCTCTCCGAAAATCAGGTTTGTGGCCTTTTGTCATGACTGCAATTGGCATGAGGGTTTATTCATGCACAAGCACGCTGCCGAAAAAGCCGCAGCCAGCCATGCAAGCCAATACGGTCACGAAACAACCGTGGAAATGGCTGACCCGCCTGATATTGACCCTTCCAGACAGGAATAGCCCACATAGGGAGTCTCCTGGACGGGTACAATCCTTTCACCGCAACCACCGTGCGCACCGGAGGTGGCCAGGAATCGCCCGATTCCTGGGTTAAGTACGCGGGCAGCTACTTCGACGATCCTCCGAGGGAGGAAGGCATCCTGGAAGCAGGACAGCCAGCGCGCATAACCAATTGCTGTTTTCGTTCCCCAGCGGGGTTTGGCGGCCAAACCCCGCTGGGGAACGAAACCGGCTGGAGCAAAATACACTGGAACAACTTACACCCGACTGTACGAGGGACTGGCAAACGTCGCCAACGTCTCCAAATAATGCTGCGGCAGGCCGATGTCGTAGCGCCGGCCTTCCATCACCAGCCCCAGGAAGCCATCCTCGCGCCGCAGCCGGTCCAGGGCCGAGGTGAGCTGGATCTCGCCCCGCTCGCGCACGTTGTTGACGATGTGCTCCTCGATGATCCCAAAGATCTGCGGCTTGATGATGTACTGGCCAAAGACGGTCAGGTACTGGTCGTCAGCCAGGCCGGGCACGCGCAGGTTCAGCCGGGCATAGTCGGCCGTCGGCTTCTCGGCGAACTCGGTGACGTTCAACAGCCGGCCGCGGTCGCCGTCCAGCCACAACCCGCCCACCGTGCCGAAAGCCGCGATGTCAGCCTCGGGCGTGTGGCGCAGGCCCAGGATGCTCAGCCCGTGCTGCTGGTACTCGTCGATCAACTGCCGCGCGCACGAAGTCTCGCCGGTGGCCCGATAGATGTGGTCGCCCAGCATCAGCAGGAAGGGCTCGTCGCCCACTGCCTCCTTGGCGCACCAGACGGCATGGCCAAAGCCCTGCTGGGTGGTCTGGGTCACAAAGCTGACCCGCCGGCCGATGTCCAGCAGGCGCCGCGCGTAGTCCTGGAAGGGCCGCGGCAGCTTGTTATAGTTCTCGATGGAGACCTGCTGGCTGAAGAAGTCGCGGAAATCAGCCAGGTCCTCCTCCTGCACGATGATGATCACCTGCTCGATGCCGGCCTCCAGCGCCTCCTCCACAATCAGCAGGATGGCCGGCTTGGCGATGCCGTCGCGGTCGATGATGGGGAAGAGTTCCTTCTTGGTGGCCTTGCTGGCCGGGAAAAGCCGCGTGCCGAAGCCGGCCGCGGGGATCACCGCTTTGCGCACCTGCTGGCCGGGGCGAATGGTCAGCGGCAGGGCCGGCAGCCCCAGGTCGCGCTGCAAGATCTCGACCACGGCCTGCTGGTCGGCTGCGCTGCGGGCGATGAACTGGGCTGTGCCGTCGCCCTGCGATCCAACCCCCTTGCCGCCCCAGATGTGCGCCTTGAGCGGTTGGTAGTCCAGCACCTGGTGCAACACCGGCGAGGTCAGCTCCTCGGGGCAGGCCGGCGTGGCATAGCGGTCGAAAAACGCCTGCGCCTCCACCATCAGCTCGCCCAGCCGCGGGCCGTCGGCTGCGGTCAGTGCGTCGATAGCCTGACCGACGATACGCTTGTTGATCGGTCCCAGCAGCTCCTGCACCCCCTGCTGGATCGGGTTGTCCGGGAAGGGATAGCAGCGGTTGAGCCGGTTGAGGATCTCCATGGTGTCCTTCTGCGACTGGAGATCGACGACGACGAAGTGCAGGTCCTGCTTGACCTGCAGCTCGGCCGTGTCCAGCCGGTCGCCGTCGAAGGTCATCAGCACCGGGCGGTTGCCAAAAGCGCAGCCCTGATCCATGCGGCCGCAGCGGGAGGGTGTCGTAATCTCGCCCTGGTAGGCCAACTCCATCTCACCGCGCACCGTCAGCTTGAGATCGTAGACCCGGTTGAAGGCGCGCGCGGCCAGCACCGAAATGGCCGCGCTGGAGGAGAGTCCCTTCTTCATGGGCAGGTCGGTCTTGTAGTTGTCGATCGCCAGCCCGCGCACGTGGTAGTTGGTCAGCACCTGGTAGGCCACGCCCGCGATATAGCTCCAGAAGCCGCCTTCCTGGGCCGCTTCCAGCAGCGCTTGCGCCTGCATGGGAATCTCGGTGGGGCCGATGCGTTGGCCGTCGGGGCGCGTTGAGCTGAGCACCAGGGACGTGGGGTGGGGCTGCACTTCGGCGTAGACGCCCTGGTCGGTGCCTGTGATCAGGGTATAGCCCAGCTCGAGGTCGGCGTTGATGCGTCGATAGCCGCCGGCCCAGTCGGAATGTTCGCCGAAGAGACAGATGCGGCCGGGGACAAAAAGCTTCATCGTGGTGGTTCCTCAACAAGGATGTGGAGCAGAAAAACGAGCCGCCCGAAGGCAACTCGCCACATGTCAAAAGGGCTTCTGATCATTGGTTGGAAATGGTCGCCGTCACGCAGGCTATCCACTTTTCGTGCAACACTGAGGGTCAATGGGTCACCAGGTCAGGCGCTTCCTGACTCAGTTTCTCCATGAGCCAACGCTGTACCAGTGCCTGGTATGGAATTCCCTGCCGCTCGGCCACCGCCTGAATGGCATCCAGAAAATCGGTGCGCATGCGGACATCCATAGCTTTCACAGGGAATTGTGTGCGCACAACCGCCACGCGTTCAACCACTTGCTCCATCTCATCCATGTACGCGCTTGTGTCATGCGACTCGAACCAGGTCGCTGCTTCTTGGTCATTCTTGAACTTAGGCAACTTGGGCATATCATCTTCTCCGCTGCTTCAAACTCTTCTTCTCCGCAGCCGTCAAGTCACGTGCGGTGATCACATGGATGCGCTGATCTGATTTCATGGACGGGATAGCTGGTCAAGGATCACTCGGATCACGTCGGAGATCAGTTGGTCGGAAGCAAATCCTCCATCAGGCTCATTGGCGCCACGGCCGCGCCGACGATGCCGGGGCCGGTGTGGACGCCCAGCACCGGGGAGATGCGCATGGTCTCCAGCCTGGCCACGTTGAGCTTGCCGATCAGCAGATTGGTCAGGGCGTCGGCTTGCTCGGCGTACTGGCCGTGCAGAGTCGTTACCCACAAGGAGGTATTGCCATATTGGCTGTGCAGGTGTTCGGCGATAGCTGCCAGGGCCTGGGAGATATTGCGGTTCTTGCCCACAGTGCTGTACTTGCCATCGCTGTGTTCGACGCGGATGATGGGCTTGATCTTGAGCACGGCCCCGGCCAGGGCCTGTACCCGGCCGATGCGACCGCCACGCGCCAGATATTCCAGCGTCTCCAATGTGTAGATCACCTCGGTCTTGGCGCGCAGGTCGGCCAGCCGCTGCTGGATGGCCGCCAGCGACCAGCCGGCCCTGGCGGCCGCAGCCGCAACCATGACCTGAAAGCGTTCGCCGCCCGACAGGGTCATGGTGTCCCAGACCGTTACATCTGCGGTCGAGCCCACCTGGCTGGCGCCCACCTGGGCGGCCTGGCTCGTCCCGCTCAGGCCCGACGAAATATGCACGGAAAGGATCTCCCGATCCGTCTCAGCGATCTGCTGGTAGATCTGCGCGAAGACCCCGGCGGAGGGCTGGGCCGTGGTGGGCAGCGCCGGCCGCATCGCCCGCAGCCGGTCATAGAAATCGTCGGCGCTGATGTCGGCCGAACTGATCTCGCCCTCAGGAAACTGTATATAAAGCGGCGCTTCGACGACGCCCAGCGCCTGTAACTCGGCCGCCGGCATATCGGCGGCGCTGTCGGTGACGATTTTCATGGAGTTGAACCTTTCAGAGTTAGTGGGTCGCACCTGACTCGCTGAGAGGAGCGGCGGCGCCCAGGCAACAGGACCTCTGCCAAGAATTATACGTATTTCAACCCGTGCTGTCGATTTGCGGAGCGCGCCAGAACTTTCTGTCACAACCGGTCAACACCAACGACCGTTAAACACAGGGGGTTAGCCGGTTATAGACGGCACGAGCCGTTGACCGCGTGCACAAATCGCGTGCAAAGAGATATGCAATACCTAATTTTTATGGTATCATCATTGTACGAGCAAGGCGGTTTGACAAGGGTAGAAAACTGTGTTATAGCCTGCTATCAACTCAACTTCGCGGCCAAGAATGGATCACGTGGTCACGTCCCGCAGCGCCGGCCGCAAGCTTCACCTACGCATACCCTGGTGAGGTGAGATCGCCGGCGTCTGAACGATCACAGCACCTTGGAGCGATACAATTTCCTCTTTGCATGCTACCGCCGCACAGCCGGCCACCTACACGGCGCGTCGGCTGGCTCGAACGGCTTTCTTCGTGACATTCGATCAGCGGGTTGACCCACCTACGGGGTGACGCCATGCCCACCATACCCGGCTGCTACTATCCATGAGCGCCAGCTACCTCAACTTCGACCTCCTCATCGACCGCGGCCCAACTGGCTACCGCGCGCGCGTCATCGCCTCGCCGGCGGGCGAGGCGATGACGGATTTCGCGCTGCCCTTCGGCGGCGACGAGCTGGCAAGCTTTCTCGAGCGCTACTTCGACGGCGACTTTTCGCAGCCAGGCCTGGATGCGCGCGCTTTTGGACTGCGGCTCTACCAGGCGGTCTTTGCCGGCGCCGTGGGCCGCTGCCTGCGCCGCAGCCTGGACGAGGCCGGGCGCAGCAGTGCGGGACTGCGCATCCGCCTGCGCTTCGATGCCGGCGCGCCTGAGCTGGCTGAGCTGCCCTGGGAACTGCTCTATGCGCCCGACCTGGAGCGCCTGCTGGCGCCCTCCAGCGAGACGCCGCTGGTACGCTACTTGCCGGTGGAACACAGCAGCCGCATGCAGCCGGTCCGGCCGCCGCTGGTGGTGTTGGCGGCGCTGTCCAACCCGGCTGGCGCGACGCCGTTAGCTGTGGAACGGGAGTGGCAGCACCTGCAAGAGGCGGTGGCCGGCCTGGATGAAGGACACGTGCGGCTGGAGCGAGCGCCGGCGACTTGGGCCGCGCTGCAAGCCCGCCTGCGCCAAGGGCCGGTGCACGTGCTGCATTTCGTGGGCCATGGTTTCTTCGACCGGGGCCAGAACCTCAGCGGCCTGGTGTTCGAGGATGACGCGGGCCGGGCCAGCATCGTGCCGGCCGAGATGTTCAAGACTCTGCTGCACGACCATGACGCGCTGCGCCTGGTCTACCTCAACGCTTGCGAGGGGGCAAGCAACGGGCGCAGCGACCCCTTCAGCGGCGTGGCGCAGCAACTGGTGCAGCAGGGCGTGCCGGCCGTGGTGGCGATGCAGTTCCCCGTCAGCGACGCAGCCGCCGTGACCCTCAGCCGCGAGTTCTACCGGGCCCTGGCCGGCGGCTACCCCGTCGACGCAGCCCTGAGCGAGGCGCGCAAGGCCGTGCTCGGCCAGACAGGATCGCCCGAATGGGCGACGCCGGTGCTGTTCAGCCGGTCGGACGACAACCGGTTGATCGATCTGCCTCTTACAAAGAACGGATCGATGCGGCAAGCTTCATTGCAGGCGCTGGTTCCCCCGCCGCCCGAGCCAGCGCGGCCGCCCGATATCAGCGGATTCGTTGGACGCGAGAAAGAACTTGCGTTGTACGGCGAAGCACTGAGATCCGCGCATTTCGCCGTCATTGCAGGCATGCCAGGTGTCGGCAAGACCGCGTTGGCCGCCAAACTTGCGTCGCAAGTCTCATCTGACCCAGACCACATCTTTTGGCATCAGTTTCATGAAGGCGAGCACATCGAGGCGATCATCTGGCGGCTTGCCGGGCTGTTGGCGCGCAACGGCCAGGGTGAGCTATGGCAGATGCTCCAGATTGCCGCTCAATCCGGCGGTAAGCCGCCGCCCATCCAGGTGCTGTTGGACTACTTGTTTCAATTGGTGCGCGGCCGTGACTATGTGATTTGTTTGGACGATTTCCATCACGTTGAGGATGACCCGCTGATCGAAGTATTTCTCGAGCGGCTGCAAGATTTGCTGCCTGCAGGTCAGGTGACCATCCTCCTCACGTCGCGCGAGGTGCCCGCCTTCATCAAATCGGTCAGATTCGATCCCTTGCAAGGATTAGACCGGGCAAGCGTCGAGCACCTGCTGAGAGCGCGAAAGGTCAACTTGCCGTCAGTGCTGGCTGCCGAACTTTGGCAGCGCACTGCAGGCAACGCCGAACTGGTGAACCTTGCGGTGGAGGCATTGCGCAAGGCGACCCATCCCGAGCGCGTCATCGAACGGCTCATCGACGAGGACGACGTCGAAGGCTTCCTTCTGCGAGAAGTGGACGAGCACCTGCATGCAGAGGAGAAGTCCGTGATGAACGGTGTGGCCGTGTTGATGGGCCATCCAGGCACGCGCGATGCCATCGAGGCGACGCTCGACGCTAGCGGCATCCGCAGAACACTACACTACCTCAGCAACCGCTACCTGCTGATGGAGCTCGAGGGCCGGCACGACCGTGAATACACACAGCATGCCATCTTGCAGGCGTTCTACTACGACTTGCTGGGACGCCGAGAGCGGCAAGAGATGCATCGCCGGGCGGGCGAGTACTACGAAAAGGATGAACCTGATCGGCTGCGGGCTGCGCTGCATTACCACCGCACCGCCGAGCACAGACATGCGGCCGAGCTTGCAACCGCCGACATCTGGGCCGCGGTCAACCAGGGGCAGGCGCACCCATTGCGCTTGCTGCTAGAGGCGCTGAAGCAATCAGCGCTGGACTCAGAAATGCAGTTGCGTGTTCTGGTGGCCTTGGGCGACCTGCTGGCGTTTTTGGGCTCCGGCGAGGCAGCGCAAGCCCATTACCGGGAGGCGCTAAGGTTGGCCGCTCAGGCGCACTTCACGCCGGAGCCTGGCAACTGGGAGGCGCGCGCCTGCCTGGGCATGGGCACAGCTCTGGAGCATCAGGCGCCCGAAGAGGCGTTGCGCTGGCTGGTGCAGGGATTGGCGGCGATCGGCGACGATGACACGGAATTGCGGGCCGCGCTGTACAACCGGATCGGCAGCGTGCGCATTGGGTTGGCCGAATACGAAGACGCTATAGCATCCTTGCAGCAAGCGCTTTCCCTGCTGCCGGCCACATCCAGTCAACAGCGCGCCAACATCTTAATCAACCTGGGCACGGGCTATGCGTCCGCCGGGGACACGGATCTGGCCAGCCGCTATACCGCTCAGGCGCTGGATCTCAGCAGGCAGTTGCACGACTTATACGGCGTCCTGGGAACGCTCAGCAACATCGGCATCGACAAGGAAATCGGCGGCGACTGGGCTGGGGCTGGGGCTGCCTACCAGGAGGCGCTGCAACTGGCCGAGCAGTTGGGCAGCCTGGCCGAACAGGCGCGCATCCACAGCCTGCTCGGCACCCTGCGCCTGAATCAGGGCCATCACGCGGCCGCGGGGGACCACTTGCGGCGGGCCGTGGGGATCTGCCAGCAGATCGGCAACCGAGAGTATCTGGCCGGTACCCTGTGCGTCCTGGCGCGTCTACACATGGAACAGCAAGAGTGGAATCCGGCGCACGCAACGCTGGCCGAAGCCGAAACGCTGGCAACCGAGCACGGCTGGGACTACATCCTGCCTGAAACCTATACCACACAGGCGCTACTCGCGCTAGTGGAGGGTGACCTGATCGCCGCGCAGGAGCGGATCCAGTCGGCCATTGACGTGGCTACAGAGTTGGGCCAGACTATAGATGAGGGCAAAGCCTGGCGAGTCCGCGGGATGGCCCTGGCAGCCGCCGGCCAGACGAGCGAAGCGCTGGCATCCTTCGAGCGCAGCCTGGCGTTGCTAGCGGGGCAAGACCCGTATGAGACTGCACAGACGCAGCTAGCATGTGCGCATGTGCTAACTGCTGCCGGTGATGTCAACCAGGCCGCTCTACTACGTCATGAAGCCGAAGCTACCTTGCTCAGCCTAGGCGCCACTGTCCAGCGCTAACCCGCCAGGAAATTACCCACCAGCCAAACGTGACCTGCCGAAATCAGCCATCGCCAGCGTCAAATAACACGGCCTGAGCCAAAAGGAGCAGCCATATGTCTTCCCTTCCACTGTCCACACTACACCGGTTGCTGATTAGGTTTTGGCGGCTGTGGCTCGCCTTGTCTTTGGCGTCTTTATTGCTATCTGCCACGGGCATCATGGCTCAAAGTACGCCTGGACCCACTGAGATGGAACCGGTTGATTGCACCAACTCGAGTGCCGATCCAGGCTGTGTGGGAACCCCCTCTTTTGTAGATCGCAAGTTGTTTGGGACTGGGAGAGATCTTACGAACAGTGTGAGAACCGGAGACGTCGATGGCGATGGATTTCTAGACATCGTGCAGGCCAACGATGGTCAAAGCGCCGTGTATCTGAACGATGGGTCAGGCAATTTTGTGTGGCAAGGGAGTGAGCGCCGATTTGGCAGTGACAAGGACAATACCCTGAGCATTGCGGTAGGAGATGTCAACAACGATGGCATGTTGGACATAGTGGCTGGCCGTGAAGATGGCAGCGGCGTGATCTTCTTCAACCAAAATGGGGCTTTCCAAATCGGTGTACTTGACTGCGCTGGGCCAGATGTGGTCTGCCTCGCAACAGGTAGCGAGACCATTGAGGACGTTGCTCTTGGTGATCTGGATGGCAAAAACGGTCTCGATATTCTGTTGGCGGGACCGGATGGCGCCATGATCTATTTCAACAACGGCCGCTCTGAATTTCCAGCGCAGGATACAAAAGAGATCGGAGATGCGGAAGTCCCCGGAAGCGCCAGCAGGATCGCTCTCGCAGATCTGGATGGCAAGGATGGCCTCGATATCGTTCTTGGCGGGCATTCTGGCTCCGGGCGCATCTTTTACAACGACGGATCAGGGAATTTTCCCACGAAACGTGTGCAGGGATTCGACAGTCCTGCAGACACGCTGAGCGGATTGGTGATCGCAGATATCGATGGTCACAACGGACTGGATATCGCCGTCAGCAGTACCATCTCCTCAAGCAGCGCCATCTACCTGAACGACGGCGCAGGCAGGTTCGACGACGACGGATCGCGGCTTGCCACCGGCATGCAAGCGACAGCCGTGGCGGCGGGAGATCTAGACGGGAATGGGTACATTGATTTGGTTTGGGGTGACTCATTGGAAATTAGCACACTGTGGTTATTTGGAAAGGGAACGGACTACGCGCATCCTCTTGTTACATCCTTCGGAGCACGAGAGCAATCCGTAACTAGTGTGGCGTTAGCAGATTTGGACAATGACAGTTCGCTGGACATTATTTTAGGAACAACGGCTCTCCGTCATGCTCCAAACGGGACAATTATCAGTCGAAACAGTGTTTTCTTCAATGATCAGACGAGCAGTCTCACAAGCTTCACCAGCACCCAGATTACTGAGGACTCGACAGGAGACAAGCGAGAGTTATGGCTTGGTGATATCGATGACAATGGCTCCCTTGACGCTGCCGTATCCCTTTCATCCAGTGGCATGACCATTCTCCAGAATGACGGTTCGGGCAATTTGAGCGTCAAGGCAGAGTATAAAGGCTTTGTGCGGGATATTGCATTTGCAGATTTTGACAATAAGAATGGCGCAGATATCGTGGCTGCAGATACGATCAAAAGAAATGTGATTGTCCAAAAGCAATCTGAGGACGGTGCGTTCGATGCGCCCGGTCATATCCGGGAGTACCCAGTAGGCCCTTGCCAGTCTGTAGCGCTGGGTGACATGAACGGAGATGGCTATATTGACATCGTCGCTGGCAACCAAACTCCGCCTCACATCGTTCTGATAAACGACGGAGATGGTAATTTCACGCGGAGTGAGTCTTTTGGAACAAATGAAGGACGTACTATCACTGTATCCGTCTATTTAGGAGATTTCAATGCCGATGGACACCTTGATGTGTTGACTGTCAACCTCAACGCACCCGCCACCATATATTATAACGATGGCTCCGCGAGATTCCATAGCGATGCCATAGCAAGACTAGGGTCGTTGCCAACGACAGCCCAGCGGGCCGCTGCTGGTGATGTCAATGGTGATGAGTATCTGGATGTCGTTCTACCAGTCTTGCTCGACAAAACCTTGATTTTTCTCAACGACGGGCACGGTCAATTTCCTAGTAACTTGAGCTATGACCTTGGTCCCTATGACACAGCTCCTTTTGGTGTAGATCTTGGCGATCTCAATTCAGACGGCCATCTAGATATCGCCATCTTTTCGAACGATGAACCAGTTAAGGTTTATCAGAACGATGGCGCCGGCGGTTTTTCAACCGAAACCGCGCGCACCTACGAGCTTTCCGGCGACAGTTCAGCCGGCGCACCATTAGGTGGTTATGTATACGGCGATGTCAAGTTGGGGGATATGGATGGTGATGGCCAACTCGATCTGGTCGTGGCGGCCAATGACGAGGTCCGGGTCTATCTAAGCCCTCATCTTAAGGCCCATCACCTGGCCAACACTCCTCCTATACTGCGCATCGAACACCCTGTTGATCCCGTCAATACATCGGGCTACGCCTCCGCCACCGTGCTAGATGGCCTCACTGAAACCATCAGCTACACCTTGTCCGACCGAGAGAATGATCCGGTCAGGCTGCTGCGCGCCTGCTATTCCGTCGATGGCGGGGGATACTGGCAACCCGCGCTGGAGGCAGGACAACCAGCCGCTGCTGCGTCGGAAGTTATCCGCCCAGCCAATGGATGTCCCTACATTGCTGGCCCCCAGTCCAGCCAGGTAATCACCCGAGAAGCCTCATCCTCAGGCAGCACGCACAAGTTTGTATGGGATCTGTCGGCCAGTGGCTTCTACGGCCAAAGCGACAACGTGGTCTTTCGTCTCGAAGCCTATCCCAGCCAGGGCGCAACTCCTAATGGCGTGCCTGGCCCTTTTCAGCGCTCTTACGTTGCCACACAGACGTATCCTATGCGAATGCGGGGGAGCCAGGCACGAGTCTTGTGGAAAACCCCACTGACCAGCGATCCGCTGTCCGACGCCATCGTATACCGTCTTTCTGAACATAAAGAGAGCGGCGCTGAGCCTTTGGGTGGTCTTGCTGCCCCGTACCAGACATCAGCGACTGGCTTCCTGCAAGGTCGCGCAGGGATGACGCTAAACGATCGACTCATCGCACTCTGGCCGTCCAATGAAGTAACTGAGACCACCCCAGTACGGCTCTATTCCAGCGGGGCATTGTTCCCGCTCACGGTTTCCCCAGCACCGGGGATCCAGTCAAGCCTAGCCATCTCCGATTCCCGGCGCATCGGAGAGATCGCCGTGTGGGTCGATATCTCCGCAACCGCGCCGCTGGCCATCGAGCTGACGACGCCCAGCGGCGAGCGCGTCTCACTGCTGGATGGTCCGCTTCCGGCTGGACAGTCGCTGTGCGATGCGGAAATGAGTTGGTCCGGCTGCGACGCGGCTGCCAGATACTCTTTCGCCCTCACACCGACGCTGGCGTTCCCTGCAACTCCTCTAGCTAATGGCATCTGGACCTTGGATGTACGGACCACTCAAGCCGTAACTAAAACGGTGCAACTGCTGGAATGGGGCCTGGCAATGAAACTAAGCCCGCTGAATTACACCAGTGCACAGCCCGTGCCCACGGGTCTGGACGCCTACGCTGTGACCGCAGGGGGCGTCCAGACGCTGACGGTGAGCAGCGACAACCCACTCTTGTTGTTTGACTTGAATGTCGCCTTGGAGTGGAACGCCGTCAACGACCAACGTTTCCAGACCCAACTGAGCTCGGATCTGCGCCGTGCCTCGGAATTGCTGTACGACTGGACCAACGGTCAAATCGCTTTGGGCAACGTGCACGTCTACCACGATGCGCGTCGCAACACCCTGCCCGATGGTACGAATGCCTGGAACAACGCCCACGTCCGCATCTATGGCAGCAATCGGCTGCGCCCCAACGCCGACCAAGGCGGCATCATCTCGGAACCCTTCACCGAGACGGTGCAAATCAACAACCTGCCCCGGTCTATCGGCTATCTGCCCGGCCAGGTGCGCATGGGCGCCATGTGGAATCGCTACGGCGACGCTACGGCCGGCAACCTGGGCGACGACTGGCCCGCGGCGTTTGCCCACGAACTGGGGCACTACTTGCTGTTTCTGGACGACAACTATCTCACCCTGCAGGACAACCTGTTAGTACCACTGCAAGATGACGACTGTAAGGGAGCTATGAACAACCCTTACAGCAATGTCTACAGCGAATTTCATCCCGAGCAGGGCTGGGAAGAAGACGCCCGGTGCAAGGAGACCCTGTCAGAACTCAACACAGGTCGCTCAGATTGGGAGACGATCGATCGTTTCTATCCGCAGCTAAACCAGCCTACGGAGACGTTCACCGATGTCCTCCCCGGGCCAAGCCTGTTGCCTCTGGCGGTGACACAGGTGACCTGGCAGGCGCCTGACCCGAACAGCGATACGCTAACCTGGCTGGCGCGAACCCTGGATAGATCGAACGTTGAACCTGACTTGATCGTTCAACTATTATGTAACCCTGACGCGCCCGCGTGGGGAGACCGTACTAACCTCAGTCTTCCTGGTTTCCGAAATATAGAACTCCGTTGCCCGACAGATGTCGTCACTTCGACAGCCCCGCTGGAGGTGCCAATCTTCTATCTCAAGTCGGCCAACACGGACGACATCTATGAAGCCAGCAGCCAGGCTCGTGCCTTTCTGTTCCAAGGACTGCCGGTTCGAACGGTGATCGATCTTGGCCAGCCCGGCGAGAATCAGGTACTAGCTCGTGGCGCGCGACCGCTCGATCGACTGTGCGTGTATGACCCACCCCAGGATCTTGTCGGCTGCAAAGACATCATGGCTGGAGATGATCAGATCATCATGGGGCCAGCGGCCGGCTGGAAACCGCAACTTCTCATCATTCCGGTGACGACGCGCACGCTTCAGATCAGCATGACGCTGCCGCTGGCTGCCAGCGAGGAGCTAAGCCAGAGCGCCAGATTATATCCCATGGACGGTCCTGCACTGCCGCTAATCTCTCTGACGCGTGCGAAGACGGACTCTCAGATCATTTACAGCGGACTCATCACGACCACGGAACCGGTTCTTGAAGGCTATGTTTGGGTAGGCGACCCGAATGACACTCCAGGCCCCAACCAGACCATCGCTGAGTTCGCCATCGGCGGCAACCCTGTGCGCATCCGGGCGCGGCGCTCACCCACCGATCCGCGTG
This sequence comes from Anaerolineae bacterium clx_CAG2, assembly GCA_014155705.1. GTDB lineage: Bacteria > Chloroflexota > Anaerolineae > JAAEKA01 > JAAEKA01 > JAAEKA01. Next base: position 15,540 of record JAAEKA010000575.1, read on the forward strand.
GGGTCCGCATCCGGGCGCGACGCGTGCGTATTCGCGCCCGCCGCGCGCCCGCCACATCCGTCGATGGTCAGGTCATGGTGTATCCTGATGAGAAGAAACTACCGCTGGACAAAGAGTGGTCCTTCACGCTCCAGCCCGCCACGCGGCTGCCGGCGGAAATCGCGTGGGCAACCCCCGTCGGCCGCGCTTATTGGTTGGCAGCTTCAGGAAACATCACAGACACCGGCAGCAGTTCGATCAGCTTCGAGTATCTGCGCTCCGATGTCCCGGCAGGCGAGGAAGCATTTGTGCGCATGTATTTCTGGGACGAGGCAGAAATGCATTGGAGTCTGATCAGGAACCAACAGAACTACCCCGAGCACAATCTTATCTCAGCACCCGTAGAGCGTCCAGGACTATACGCTCTCTTCTCACATTACGAAATTCCCCTTCAACCCGGCTGGAACCTGCTCGGCTACCCGGTACAGACCAGCGGCGTGCCCACTGACGTGCGCCACATTGCGGACGCTCTCAAGTCTATCGAAGGACAGTACTCGGCCGTCTATGGCTACTACCCCTGCGACGTAGCCGACCCGGTCAAGGTCTACGGGACCGAGGCTTCCGCCTGGGTCAACGACCTGCCTGCGCTGGAGTTCGGCCACGGCTACTGGATCAACGTGACGGCTACCGATCCCATCACGCTGTATTTGAAGGGATCATTTGAGACAACAGGGGAGGCTAGCACGCCGGTGTGCCCAAGCGGACAAGCGGGCGCAATGTTGCACCCGCCGCCGACGACGTACTTTGGCAACCTCACCGCAGGCGCAGGCTTCTCTCCCACGGCCGGCTTGCCCGTGGTCGCGCTCGTCGATGGCGTGATCTGCGGTCGAGGCGTGACCGAACCAGGCGACGACGGCGACCGCTACACGGTGGCGGTGGATGCGGCAGGCGCAGTCAACGACTGGCAGTGTGGCGGTCCCGGCAAGACGGTCACGTTCGAGATCGATGGCGAACCCGTGCAGCCGCCGGCGCCGTGGAGTGAATTGGGCCTCTATGCTCATGACTTGACGGCCACAGAGTCTGCGACGGACGACTCGTCTGGTGCAGCATGCCGCGAGCTTTTGGCCGACGGCGACTTCGAGGGCAGCGTGCTCCTGGATGAGTTCGCCAGGAACGAAGCCTCTCTGGCTTCTGGGATAGGAACTATGAATAGCGGCGCGCTGCGCATTGTCACCCAACCGCGCCAGCAGGTCGGCATCCAGGTCAAACGATCTCTTCCAGCGCTTGCTGAGACCGCAACGTTTTCCTTCGCCTACCGCCGGCCCAGCGACAGCGCGTACGGCCCTAACCTGCGCTTGCTGGCCAACGGTACAGAGGTCTGGCAAGGCCAGGCGAGCAGTCCCACGTGGCAAAAAGCGTCCGTGGACTTGTCGCAGTGGCGTGGTCAAGAGATGATCCTGATGATGGAGGTTGTCAATTGGCACGGGCGCAGCGCCATGAGCGCATACCTGGATGATTTCAGTCTGAGCATATGCCAATAACGGGGCGCGCAGCAGTCGTTGCTCCACCCAAAGGAACTTCCCGCCAGCGGCGCGAATTCTGCATGATGAATGAGATCGGCAGCATGGTTTAGCGTCTTTGGCCCTGTCCGGCGGCTGTGCTATAATCGCAGGCATGTCGACGGTAACATCCTCCTCAGGCCGGCGCCTTCGCCGGTCTGTTGATTCTGCGACAGCGCAGCACGACGCCGGCCGTGGCTCTTATCTGCTGGCACTGTTGCTGCTCTCGCTTTTTGCCTGGGCGCCGTTGCTTTATCCCGGCTACATCCAGGTTCACTCCGGCTTCCTGCCCGTCTTCAACCTGGCCGACCTGGCCGCGTCGCCCGACAAGTTGGCCTGGCTGCCCACCATCGGCGTGGCGCCGGACTTGCTGCGGGGCGAGGGACCGCTGGCCTATTGGCTGGCGCTGCTGCTGCGCCCATTGGCCGGCGACGTGGGCGCGGTCAAGGGTGTCTTTGCCCTGAGCATCATCGGCGTGGGGCTGGGCCTGTTTGCCTGGACGCGACGAGACCTTGCAGGTTTTGAGGGAGACTCCTCTCACTCCGAAGACTCCACCACCAACCCGCAAGGTCTGCTTGGCGCGCGCGCCGGCCTGTTGGCGGCGGTCGTCGCGATACTGTGGCCGCCGCTGCTGGCCACGGTCTACGTGCGCGGCGCGCTGGGAGAGACGGTGTTCATGGCGCTTGTGCCCTGGGCGCTGTGGGCAGTGACAGGCGGCAGGCATCCCGTGTCAGGTGTCAGGGTGCCGCTAAGCGCCGGAGTTGCCGGCGCATTGGTTGCGGCGCTGTTCTGGACGCAGGCGGGCCTGGCATTGTGGGCGACGGCGCTGTTACTGACCTGGGCGCTGTGGCCGGGCGCGCCGTCGCGCCGTCGCGGGATCACAGCGGCAGCCGTACTGCTGGGCGCGCTGTTGGGCGGTGGGCTGTTCTGGCTGCTGCACAGCGAGCCAAGCGCGGCCGGCCCGGCGCTCGACGTGGCCGCGCACGCGGTCTATCCATACCAATTCTTCTCGCCGGCCTGGGGCTTCGGCGTCAGCACGCCCGGCTGGCAGGACGGCCTGCCTCTACAGCTTGGCATGGCGGCGCTGGGATTGGCCGCATTGACCGTCGTCCTGGGCTTTGGCAAACGCGCTCATGTTTCACGCGTCACGTTTCACGCTCTTAGCTTCGCCGCCATCGCCGCGCTGATCCTCGTCCTGCTGACTACGACCCTGGCGCGACCGCTGTGGCGCATGGAGCCGCTGGCTGCCACGCTGACCTATCCCTGGCAGCTTTTCGCGCTGGTGGGACCGCTGCTGGCGCTGCTGGCCGGCGCAGTGGTCGTCGTGGAGCGGCGGCTGGCGGTGCTGCCGCTGTGGGCCGCGGCTGTGGCGTTGGTGGCGCTCAGCAGCTATCCCTACCTCGCGCCGCGCTTCACCCAGGTGACGCCTGATCCCGCCGCGCCGGCCATCTTCGGCGCGCAGCGGGTGACGCTGGTCGCGGCAGTGGTCAGCGAAGCGGGCACGGTCGGAGACCGGCCCGAGCTAGGTGGGCAGGGCGAAACGGGCACGGTCGGAGATTGGGAACCATCCCGGAGGGACCGGCCCGAGCCAGGAGGCGCGACTCTCAGCGCCACAACAGCTCTCACTGTCACCCTCGCCTGGCAGGCCCTCCAGCCCATTGATTTCGACTACAACGTCTTTGTCCACGCCATTGATGCCGATGGCAACCGCGTGGCGCAGTGGGACGGGCAACCGACGCGCGGCAACGAGTCGTATCCCATGAGCACGTGGCCAGTGGGCGAACTGATCCAAAACAGCTACCGGCTGAATCTGGACCCGGCGGCCGCGCCGGTGCAGCGCGTCGACGTGGGGCTGTACAACTGGCAGACGGGGGAGCGGCTGCTGGTCAACGGCGAGGACAAGGTGACGCTGGAGGTGGGGCCATGAAGCGCAACACGTCTGACCGAGGGGATGCTTCGGCGCCTTCGGTCAGCATGACAGGGCGCGCCGGAGATGGCGTGCATGTGCTGCTGGTGATCCTGCTATGCGCGATCGCGGCTGCGCCGCTGCTCAAGCCGGGCTACTTCTGGGGCGCGCACGACGCGCGCCACGATGTCTACTTCATCTTCCAGTACCTGCGCGGCATCGAGGGCGGCGACTGGCTGGCGCGCTGGTCGCCGGAGTTCTCCTGGGGCTACGGCTACCCCTTCTTCCTGATCTACGGGCCGTTCACCTCATTCCTGGGCGCAGTGCTGGTCGGTTTTCTGGGCTTCGGCTACACCCAGGCGGTGGAGGCGCTGTTCGCCGCAGCTATCATCGCCTCCGGGCTGGCCATGTACGGCTACGTGCGCTCCTGGCTGGGGCGCAACGCGGCGTTGGTGGCGGCCGTGGCCTACGTCTTCCTTCCTTACCGGCTGGTAGAGGTCTACGTGCGCGCCAGCCTGGCCGAATACGTCGCCCTGATGTGGCTGCCCCTGATTCTCTGGTCCGTCCGCGCCGCTTTCCAGGCCACCCGCCTCGCTCGCCATTCACCATTAACCGATAACCATTCACCATTAACCATTGCATCTTCCCCATTTCTCCCCCTCATCGCCACCGCCCTCTCCTACGCCGGCCTGATGATCACCAGCAACCTGGTGGCGTTGATCTTCACCCCGCTGCTGGCGATCTATTGCCTGATTCTGCTGCTCAACCGCATCGACGAGGAGCAGCCGCTGCGCCGGTTGTCCAGGGAGTCATTCTTCCCGCTGATCGCCAACGCCATCCGGGTCGCCTTTGCGCCGGCCGCGGGCCTGGTGCTGGGCTTGTTGCTCAGCGCCTTCTTCTGGATCCCGGC
>JAAEKA010000576.1 GCA_014155705.1 Anaerolineae bacterium clx_CAG2
TGCACTACGCGCAGGATGGTGTTGGCAGTGGGAGGTAGGATAGTAAGGAAAGCCAGCGCGGCCAGCAGCCATTGCCAGAAGCGGGGTAGATAGGTGGTAGGCCACAGACCCCAGGCGCTGGCCTCAGGCAAGAGCGGCGCTGCCAGGTGCAAGCCAATCACGGCCAGGCAGAATATGCGCAGGGCAGCCAGCACACGGCCGCCAGCGGAAGGGGAGAGCAACATGGGCCGATTGTAGCGCAAGGCAGGCTGCCTTGCAAGGCTGCTCAGGCTGCCCGCAGTTGGCGCATAGCCAGCGGCAGCCGGCCCAGCAGGTCGCCAGCCATCACGCCAGCGTCGCCCATCTCCTGCCGCGCCAGCTCACCGGCCAGCCCGTGCAGGTAGCCGCCGACCACAGCGGCCTCGAAGCACGCCAGCCCTTGGGCCAATGCGCCGACGACGGCGCCGGCCAGCACGTCGCCGCTGCCGCCTGTGGCCAGGGCTGGATTTGCGAAGGGCAGCACCACCGTGCGGCCGTCAGGCGCAGCCACCACGGTGTAGGCGCCCTTGAGCACGACCCCTGTGTTCCAGGCTGCGGCCTTGGCGCGTGCTGCGCCGATGCGGTCGGCCTGCACCTCGGCCGTCGGGCAGCCGCACAGCCGCGCCATTTCACCGGGGTGCGGGGTCAGGATCGCGTGCGGAGGCAGATGCGCGTGCCAACGCTCGCACTGTGCCAGGGCGGTGAGCGCGTCGGCGTCGAGCACGGTCGGCAGGCGGCGCAGGGCGTTGGGATCGGCTGCGCTGGCGCCAGGACGGCGCGGGGCCAGTGCGAAGCCGCCGGCGCCAGGGGCTGTGCTCGCGGGGTGAGCGGCGCCGGTCTCAGGCGGGACCGTAGAGGGCGTCTGGCCGGCCACGAAGCCGACGGAGCCCCGACGGCGCTCACCGATGCCCAGCAGGCGCTGCACGAACTGCACTGCTTCCTTCTCCTGGGTCAGGCCTGGCCCCACCAGCAGGGCGTCGTAGTCGCTTGCCTTTTCGGCCAGGGTCTTGACGGCCTCCGGGCTGATCACGCCCAGATCTTCGGGCAGGATCAGCCAGGTGGTCTCCGGCGAGGCTGCAGCCAGGATGGCATGGATGGACGGGATGACGCCCAGGGTAACCAGCCCTGCGCCAGCGCGATAGGCGGCCGCGCCGGCCAGATGAGCCGCGCCGGTGTAGTTGATCGATCCCGCCGCCACCAGCGCCTTGCCGAAGGCGCCCTTATGCGCGTCGGCGGGGCGGGCGGGCAGCAGAGACTGGACGAAATCGGGCGTGGCAAGCTGCACGGCGATGTCCCCGGCCAGGTCGGGATCGACGCCGATGTCGGCCACCTCCAACCTGCCGCAGGCCGCGGGACCGTCGGCAACGAAGTGCCCGACCTTGGGGTTGGCGAAGGTCACGGTCAGGTCGGCCCGCAGGCTGGCCGGGTCGAGCCGGCCTGTGTCACAGTGCAGGCCGCTGGGACAGTCCACAGCGACGACCTGTGGCAGTCTGGATGGGCCATAGACAGGCAGGCGCAGGAAATCGAAGTCGCCGACGGGGCGCAGGGCCTGGGCCGCGCTGTGCGCGCTGGACGGCTCGGCTGGCTCAGAATCGTCCTCGGCCAGCGCCTCCTCTTGCCGGCGCTGGGCCATGCCTTCTCGCACGGCTGCCAGGAGTTCGGCCAGCGCGCCGCCGATGGGGCGGGCGACGCCGGTGCCCAGCAGGGCATCGACAATCACATCCGCCTCCAGCGCCAGTTCCCGCAACTGCTCGAAACCAGGGTCGGTCTCTGCATGGACAATCGATAGTTTCAGGCGGCGCGCGGCCTCGTAGTTGGGGTCATCCTGCGGGGTTCGCTTCCAGCAGTAGATTGTTACCGCTCGCTGGGGCTGCCACAGATGCAGGTAGCGAGCGGCCACCAGGCCATCGCCGCCGTTGTTGCCCGGTCCGACCAGCAACAGCGCGCCGCCGTCGCCGTCCCAGGGGTGCATGTGGCTCAGAGTCGCCGCAGCCACGGCCCGCCCGGCCAGCTCCATCATGGCATCGTAGGAATGTCCGGCCGCGTCAGACGCCTGCTCGATGTGCACCATTTCGGCGATGGTTACGATTTTCATGGCTGTGTCGTTCTGGTCGTGCGCTGTGCCAACCACCATGCCAACAACCCCGTCAGGGCGGCGCAAGTCAGCAGGATGCCTGCGTAGTAAAGCTGGATCGCCGACGACGTGGAGTCGCCGATGGGGTTGAGGGGGTGGCGCAGGACGCCAGTGCGCAGGTTGAGCAACAACACGGCCGCCCCCAGAGCGAAGTTGGCGATGGCATGCAGCCGGTCATCGTCGACCAAGATACGCACGACGATGATCAGCAGGCCCACCCCGATGATCTGTAGGGTCATCTGGGTGCGCGGCTCGTCGAAGGCGATCCACATGCCCCATGTGGCGTACGTGGGGATAACGCTGAGCGCAAAATGGACGATGAAGACGATCATGCCGGCCACCTGGACCGCGTTAGACCAGCGCAGCATCGTCGGCCGCTGGCGGACCAGATAGACCAGAGCCAGCAGGCCGGCCAGCATCAGCGCATATAGCCCGACCCGCGCCAGCGCGCCGTGCAGGTAGATGACTTTGACGAGATTGCCCAGTTGGGCCTCGGCTGGCGAAAGGATCAGCAATAACGTCAGCAGCGCCAGTAGCGCCACAGCTATGATCAGGGCTCGCCGGGGGGTCAAGAGGGATGGTTGAGAGGGTTGGATAATGGAAGTGGACATGGCGGGAGTATACCACAGGCGTAACCCTGCCGCCAAGCATCAGGCCCGCTTGTGCGAAAACCTTTCACAGTTTGACCATAAGCGCGGCGTAGACTATACTCTGTTGTAACCAGTAACCCATGATCGGATATCGGTGATCAGTCACCCAATCACCCAGTCACCCCACCTGCCATGCTACGAACCGTTCCCGAAACCATCAACGAAGAAGTCGATCTCTACATTCGCACCTACTACTCACTGTTGCGCAGCACGCAGGCGGTGCGCGTGCGTTCTCTGGAGGATACCCACGCGGGCATGCGCGCCAGCTTGCACCCCAAGGCCGAGGATCCGGCCTCCGACGTGCCGGCCCTGGTCTATGCGGCCATGCGGCTGCCCACCTGTATCTACAAGGTCAAGCTGGTCTTGCTCGGCCAGTCCGACGAGGTGTTCCTGCGTCGGGCAGGGGTCAACGTCAGCGACTGGCAGCGGGTCTTTGCTGCGGCCCGGCGGCGCAAGATGTTCTTCGACGGCCAGGGCACGCTGGCAGCCTACATCTCCAGCGTCAGCGACATCGACGATCTGATCCCGATTCTGACGGCTTTTCAGATCGAGTGGAACAAGTTGCATCAGCGCTTGCAGCCCACCGAAGTGGCCGGCTGGCTGCGCCAGCAGACCAGGAAGAAGAGCCTGAGTGAGAGCAAGCTCAGCAAGATTCGTAGCGCGCTGGGGCTGAGCGAGGATGATTTACGGCTGTTGCAGCGCGTCTGGCAAGACGAGTTCTTCTGGGCGGTGCGCAGCCTGGCCACAGAACCGGCTGATCTGCAACTCGACCTGCTGGCGGGATCGGTGGCGGATTATCGTCAGGCTGTGCAGTCCTGGTGGCGCAGTGTGATCAAGGTGGGAGAGATTGGCCCCATCAACGAGCGGTCGATCTATTTTGTTTCCAGCAACCCCCATGCCTTGCCTAACCTCTTGAACGGCTACGCCCGGCAGCACAAGGCCGAGGTGTTGACCTATCTGCAGGAACACAATCCCGATGGCCTGTGGCAGGAGTGGCAGAAGCTGACCGCTGAAGGCAGCGACGCGGGCCAGGAGAATCTGCTCTACTACATGCAGCGCGGTTTTCTGACCTCTCAGCCTAAGCGCTATGAGGATTATTACGGGCACGAGCGCACGCTGGGCATCCACCGGGTCGACAATCCACACTACCTGGACGTCAGCGGCCAGGTGATCGAGCTGGCCAAGCTGGATCCCGCTTGCTTCGACCCCCGCCTCCAGATGGCGGGGCTGGAGCGTCTGGGGGAAAGCCGCGCGTTGATCGTCAACATCGACTACCCCTTGGGTATGGCGGCCTATCTGGTGTTCTCGCAGCTCTCTGCCGACGTGCCCGACATCCAGGGTGTCTACATCATGGGCAAGGCGGCCTCACTCAATGGCCGCGTGGGCGATGTGATGATCCCCAACGTGGTATATGACGAACACTCCAAGAATACCTTCCTGTTCAAGAACAGTTTCCGGGCTGGCGACGTGCGCCCCTACCTGCTGCACAGCACCGTCTTCGACAATCAGAAGAGCGTCACCGTGCGCGGCACCTTCCTGCAGAACCGCCAGTTCATGCACGTGTTCTACAAGGAGGGCTACACCGACATCGAGATGGAGGCTGGGCCTTACCTGAGCGGCATCTACGAGGACATCTACCCGCAGCGCTACCCGGTTAACGAGATCGTCAACCTGTTCATCAACGCGCCCTACGACATCGGCATCCTGCACTACGCCTCGGACACGCCCTACAGCCGGCGACAGAGCCTGCTCAGCAAAAGCATGAGCTACTTCGGCGTCGACGCCACCTATGCCACCAGCATCGCGATCATGCGGCGAATTTTGCAGGTGGAGTTGGCGCGGTTGGGTGGGTAGGCTTGTCGCAGCGCGCGCCAAGAGGAAGATCAATGCCTGAAAACAATCTACTCATCAAGTCATTGACATTGCGAAATCTGTTGTCCTTTGGACCCGATACGCCGCCTCTTCCACTAGGACCACTAAATGTTCTCATTGGTCCGAATGGATCTGGCAAGTCGAACTTTGTTGAAGCATTAGCGATAATGCGCGCAACTCCTGGTGATATTCGTCCTGTCATCCGTCGCGGCGGCGGCGTGGGAGAATGGATCTGGAAAGGCGCACGAAACGAACCTGCCTGCATCGACCTCGTGGCCGAGTACCCTCATGGAATACAGCCGATCCGCCACGTGATTTCCTTTCAGTCCGAAAACCAAACATTTCATCTTCATGATGAACGTATTGAAAATGAGCGGCCACTTGAGCCGCAGCAACGCGATGTCTATTTCTTTTACCGCTATCAGCATGGGCGTCCGGTGATTAATCAGAAAGGTGGTGGAGAACGATCTCTCCAACGCGATGCAATCGAACCAGACCAGTCGATCTTGATGCAAAGACGCGACCCTGATACATACCCAGAGATCTCCTATCTGGCGGACGCCTATCAACGCGTCCGTATCTATCGCGAGTGGGTGTTTGGCCGCAACACAGTTTTCCGAGAACCGCAGCAGGCTGATATGCGCAACGACCGGCTTGAGGAGGACTTCTCCAATCTAGGTCTATTCCTTAACCGTCTACGTCGTAATCCCAAGGCCAAGAACTCCATGCTCACGGCCGTGCGTAGCCTTTATCAGGGTCTCGATGATTTTGACGTGAGCATCGAGGGTGGAACAGTCCAGGTGTTTTTCACTGAGGGCGATTTCACCATTCCAGCCACCAGGCTGTCTGATGGCACAATCCGCTATCTCTGCCTGTTGGCTATTCTCTGTGACCCTGATCCGGCGCCCTTGATCTGTATCGAGGAGCCGGAGCTGGGTCTGCATCCCGACATACTTCCCAAGGTGGCGGATTTGTTGATAGCCGCGTCTGAGCGGACACAGCTCGTCGTGACCACCCACTCGGACATCCTGGTAGATGCGCTGACAGAACAGCCAGAGGCGGTGATCATTTGCGAGAAGCATGCAGGACAGACGTCCATGCAACGTCTCGACCGCCAGGATCTGACGCAGTGGTTGGAAACGTATCGGCTGGGTGAACTCTGGACACGAGGGCACCTGGGAGGTACACGTTGGTAAGGAACATTCTCTTCGTCGAAGGCGGTGGCGACAGCAAAGAACTCCACGCGCGTTGTCGTGAAGGCTTTCGCAAGTTGCTGGAAAGTTGCGGATTTGCTGGCCGGATGCCCAGAATAGTTGCTTGTGGCGGACGCACGGCAGCTTTCGATGACTTCAAGACTGCCCTATCACGGAGTCAGGGCTTAGTGTTTGTCGCGCTGCTGATCGACAGCGAGCAGCCGTTGATCAACACAGAGGCCACCTGGCAGCATCTGGGCGAGCATGAAGGCTGGCACCAGCCACCATCCGCCAGCGATGATCAAGTTCTGTTCATGACCACTTGCATGGAGACTTGGATTATCACAGATCGCTCTACTCTGGCCAGGCACTTCGGCAGTCCACTCAGGACGTCCGCTCTGCCGTCGCTGCAAGATTTGGAGGCGAGAGATCGTCAGGCGATCCAAGAGAGCCTCGAACAAGCAACCCGCGCCTGTTCCGGTGCATATCGCAAGGGCAAGCGGTCGTTTGAAGTCCTGGGCAAACTGAATCCAGATGTCCTTGAGCAGTACCTGCCAAGCTTCTCTAGGTCGCGACGCATTCTAGACGAAAGGCTTTAGTCCCCTTGTTTGTGCTTGTACCCGTCTTGGTTGTCTTCCTGATCATATACCTGGTGGCCGGCTGGCTGCACCGCCGGGGCCGGTCCGACTGGCGCAAGGATGTGCTGGCGGCTGGCCTGCTGGCGCTGGCTTGCATCGGCTACTTCTGGCGCGTGCTGTTCGGCGACTCCTTCATGCCGGCCGACGGCGGCGACCTCATCAGCTTCCTTTGGCCGACCTATCGCTTTGCCGCCGAGAGCCTGGCCGCGGGCCAATGGCCGCTGTGGAATCCGCAGCTCTACAGCGGCGCGCCGCACGTGGCTGACATTCAGGCCGGCTTTCTCTACCCGCCCAACCTGCTGCTCTTCCTGACACAACCCGACTTCGGCGCGCTGGCCATGCAGGGGATGAGTATCTTACACCTGTGGTGGGCCGGGCTAGGGATGTATGTGCTGTTGCGCAGCTTGCGCTTGCCGGGTGCAAATCGGAGTGTCAACGAGGGCCGGGATGCTTCGGCGGACCTCAGCATGACAGTGCGAGGCAATCCAGGCGCGTATGTCGGCCGTCCGGCTGCGCTGGCCGCGGGCATCGCCTTCGCTTTCTCCGACCCGTTTTGGGTGCATTTCGGCAATCTTAATCTCAACGCCGTGGCCAGTTGGCTGCCGTGGGTGGTGGCGTGCTATGTGCGGGGGCTGGAGGGTAGACAGGTAGATTGGGAACCATCCCGGAGGGACAAGGAAACGAGCAGACATGGGGAAGAGGCCGCCGCTCACCGCTCGCCTATCCTCCGAACCGACGAGCCAGGGTCACCGTTCACCGCTTACCGCTCACTGGGCTGGTCCGCCGCCGGCGGCCTGCTGTTGGGCATCGCTACGTTGGCGGGGCACATCCAGTCCACGCTGTTCATCGGCGTGACGGTGGTGTTGTACGGGCTGTTTTGGCTGTTCTTTGAGCTGCAAGAGTCGGGCGCGGCCGCACGGCAGGCGGTGCTGCGACTGGTGGGCAACACGGCGCTGTTGGCCGCGGTGGGTATTTTGATTGCTGCGCCGGTGCTGCTGCCGGCCATCCAGTTGGCCCAGTACACCGCGCGCGCCAGTTGGAACTATCAGGAGACGGTGGGCTACTCTCTCTCGCCGGCCCAGTGGATTGGCCTGATCGTTCCCGGCTTCTTTGGCCGCGGGCCGCAGTTACACTGGGGACTGTGGCCGCGGGTCGAGGTGGGCTACATCGGCATCCTGCCGTTGGCGCTGGCCGCGCTGGCGCTGCTGGGCCGCCGCAACCGTCACACCTGGACCTTTCTGGGCATCGCCGGCGCCGGCTTTCTGCTGGCGCTGGGCATCTACAGCATTCCGCACGGCTGGCTGAGCCTGCTGCCGGGCTTTGATCTGCTGCGCGCACCGGGCCGTTTTGTGCTGCTCCTGAGCTTCGGACTGGCTGCGCTGGCCGGCATCGGTTTTCAGGTGTTGCTCAGCCCCGTGGGGGACTCTGAAGCCTGGAAAGCGCTGACGCGGCTCAGCAGCGGGCTGGGCTGGATCTCCAAAGCCGCTGCAGCCATCGTGGTGCCGTTGGTCTTTGCCGCGCTGCTGCTGACCCAGGACCGGGACCCCGTCGTCTATCTGCGCGTCGCGATAGCGGCCATCGCCCTCATGCTGGCCGTGGCTTTCCTGTGGGCGAGTTGGGCGCTGGTGGCGGCGCGCCGGGCCGGTTGGGCCAGGCCGCGCACCCTGGCTGCGCTGGCCATGACGCTGATCTTCCTCGACCTGGCCAGCACCGGCGCGTACAATGACCTGGGCGATACTGACCCCACCGAAAGTTTCCAGCAGCCGGCCATTGCGGCCTTCTTGCAGCAAGCGCAGGATGGCGCACCCTTCCGTATTGACGCTCGCACCGGCGTCGACCAGCTCTGGCAGCCCAACACCGCATTGCTCTATGGTCTGGACGATGTATGGGGCGGCGACAATCCCTCGCTGTTCGCCCCCTACGAGCGCTACTGGGAGGGCATGGGCAGCCGCTCCAGCCGTCTGTACGACTTCCTCAATGCGCAGTATCTCTTGGGTCGCAAGGATGTCGAGCTGGACTGGGCCAAGTTCGAGTTGGTCTTCGACGACGACCCGGCCCTGAACGTCTACCGCAATCGCACGGCGCTGCCGCGCGCCTTTGTCGTCCACGATGCCCGCCTGGCCAGCGGCGCAGATGCGGTTGATCAGGCCTGGACAGTGGTGCAGGATCCGGCCTTCGATCCGGCCACGCAGGTGGTGATCGAGCCAGGGGATGCGCAACTGCCCAACGTCGCACCTGCCGCCGGCCCTGACACGGTCCGCTGGCTGGAACGCTCCAACAATGCGTTGGCGCTGGAGGTGACGGCCACAGCCCCCGGCTATTTGGTGTTGAGCGAGGTCTGGTATCCCGGCTGGCAGGCCGAGGTCGAGATCGACGGCCGCGTTGAGGATCAGCCGGTGTTGCGCGCCAACAGCGCCTTCCGCGCCGTTCCTTTGTGGCAGGCTGGCACGCAGGTGGTGCGGCTGCGCTTTGCGCCATCCCGCTGGCGCACCGGCCTGCTGGCGGCCGGGCTGACGCTGCTCGTCTTGGCCGCCGTAGCCGGTGTTGCCCTCTTGCGCCGTCGCAAGTAGCGCGCGTAGCGCACGCAGGTCCGACTACCAGCCGGACCTGCGTGCGCTGTCGTAACGCTTGTGCCGCTAGTACAGACGGGTGGAGATGAACCAGTGGTATCGTAGAACAATCCGCCGGATTGTTTGTTTAGACGCAATCCGCTGGATTGCGCCTCTAACGAACCGCCGGTCCATTGATGCCCCTCTGTGTTAGCAGCCGGACCTACATGACGATAACAAAAAGCCCCCGGCAGCGCCAGGGGCTTTTCTTGTGCTTGTGATTTGGGCGAGAGCGATCAGGTCGTCTCGCCGCCGCGCCCTGAAAACGCGATGATCAGCAGGATCACGATCACCACGGCGACCAACACCAGCAGGATCACCAGCCAGTTGGTTCCGCCGCCAGTCTCCGTTGGAACAGGCGTGGCTGCGGGGGCGGGTGATGGCTGGGCCTGGCTGGGCAGGGTGATGATGAAGGCTGAGATGTCGTCGATCTCGCTTTCGGTCAGCGGCCCGCCGTAGGCCTGGCTCCAGGCCGGCATGGCCGTGTTGTCGATGCCTTGAGCCACCGTGGCGCGCACGAACTGCTGGGGGTTGATGCTGGCAAAGCCTGCGGTGAGGCTGGCGCCTGAGCGGCCCTGGCCACTCTCGCCGTGGCACATGGCGCAGTTTTCGACGAACAGCGCGCTGCCCTGAGTTGGGTCTCCGGTGGAGCCAGGCACGGTGGGTACCGGGGTCACGGGGAAAGGGGTAGCCGTGGGGGCCATATCGCTGCGGCCGCCGCTGAGGCTGGTGACAAAGGCCACCACATCCTCAATCTCCTGCTCGTCTAGCGGGCCGCCATACTGCTGACTCCACGGCGTCATCGGAGTGCCGGACACGCCCTGCTCGATCACCGCGCGCGTGAAGGCTGTCGGATCGATGGCTGGCCAGTCGTTGGACAGGTTGACGCCCACCCGGCCCTGGCCTTCTGCGCCATGACAGACCGCGCAGTTGGCGTCGTAGATCTGTGACCCCCGGGTGATGTCGCCCTCCTGCGCCCAGGCTGCTGAGCTGAGAAGGACCAGCAGCAGACTGGCCAGCAGGCAGGCGCCTAAGATGCGGGCAAGGCGGGTATGGGGGATGTTCCCTGGCATGGTTCGCCTCCTTGGGGCTCGCTATGTCCGGCGTGCTGGCGAGGCGCAAACAAGCGCCTCGCCCACACACCGCAGCGCCTATTCAAGCGTCAGCAAGTACTGAACGAGCCCGTCCAGTTCGGCAGGGGCCAGCGTCTGGCCGTAGGTCGCCGGCATCAGGTTAGGCGCACAGGGTCCGTTCGGGCATTCAGGCACGACGTAGGCGTTGGGCTGGACGATGGACTGTTGGATGTATTCCTCGGCCGACAATCCGGGCACCGTGGATCCAGCGCGCGTGGCAATGCCGCCCAGGTTGGGACCGACCAACCCTGCCCCGCCCGGCTCGCCGTGGCATCCGGCGCAGCCCTGAGCTGTGTAGACCGCCGTGCCGATCTCAATCGGTGAGGCGTCGGAAGCCAGCGGCGTGGGTGTCGGCTGTGCAGCCGTGCTTTCGCCTGCCACAGCCGTCGCTTCCCAGTTCAGAATGAAGGACGCCACGTCATGGATCTGGTCCGGCCGCAGCGGGCCGCCGTACTCCTGGCCCCAGGTGGCCATCTTGGCGCTGTACTCGCCGCTGCCCACAGGGCGGCCGGCGTTGACAGTGCCTTCGATGAAGCTGCGCAGCGACCCCACATAGCCGACCTCTTGCAGGCGCGTCGTGAAGAACTCAGGCGAGTTGATCGACGGCGCTACCCCTGGAATGCCCTTGCCTTGTACGCCGTGGCAACCGACGCAGTTGGCCTCGAAGATCAGGGCGCCATTCTCGACGGAACGGCCGGCGAAGTTCGCCTCTTCTGCTGGCAAGCGAGCCGGTTCGTCTCTCGCAACGAAGAGCACAAAGATACTGGCTGTCAGCAGCAGAACGACGATGCCGACCGTGATCTTATTCATCATATTATTCATGGTCGTTACTGTCCATCATAGTTCGAGTCGTCATGGATGTAGAAGGTTTTTTCAAAGGTCTGCTCGCTGTCGCCTTCGGGAGTCCAGAAGACACGCATAGTAACCTTCTTGAGGCCCTCCTGCCAGTTCTCGATGATCATCTTGCCGGAACCGTTGGGCAGGCCGGGGTCAGTCGCCAGCAGTTTCGCCAACTCTTCCTGTTCCTCTGGCGTTGGATTGCGTATGGAACGCAGATCATTCACTTTGGCTTCATGCCGTTCGACGACCTTCTCATGCTCCTCGTGGATCAGGTCGTTGAAGAGCACCATTAATTGCTGTACGTCGAAGCTGGCAGCGCTGTTGTCTTGGGTGGTGTCCCACTCGCCCACGGTGAGCAATTCCCAGTCGGTTTGACGCACCGGGCCATCCTTTTCCTCAGGCAGCATGATCTGCACCACCTCCTCGGCTGGCGGCGACTCGACCATGAAGTAAGGCGTGCCCATCCAGGTCAACACCACCAGCACGGCCATGGAGAACATCCACAGGGCGATCGCCACGGGGCGGTCTTTGGCTTTGCGGCTGGGGTTGAAGTCAATGTAGGGGATGATCGCCAGGAGCCCGAAGACGATGGTGGGCACGATCACGCCCATGATGGTGGGATCGCCCAGCTTCAACAGGCCCTGAATCCACAGGAAGTACCACGGCGCCTCGGTGTGCAGCGGCGTCTTGTTGGGGTTGGCGTGGTGCTCCAGCGGCGCTCCGGGGTAAACCCCGAAGATGATCAGCGCCAGCAGGATGAATGTGATCAGCCCCAGGAAGACCATCTCGTCGGTGAACACGTCGGGTAGGTAGTAGCGGCGCTTGTCAGCCGGCACGCGCTTGGCCGTGTCCTGGCCGATTTCCTCCTGCAACGAGGGCAGCGAGATGCCCACGCGCACGACCTTGTAGTAGTGGATGAAGAAGACGAAAATGACAATCAGGGGCACGAACAGCACATGCAGCAGATAGAAACGCAGCAGGCCGGCCGCTCCGATGGCAGGAGCGCCCAGAAGAATCAGTTGGGCTGTCTTGCCAAGGACGGGCGGCGGCGCTTTGTCGATCATGCTGCCGCCGATGGTGACTGCCCAGTAGGCCAACTGGTCCCAGGGCAACAAATAACCGCTAAAGCTCAGGAACAGCGTTGCTAAAAGCAGGATCACACCGGTCAGCCAGGTGAACTGGCGCGGCTTCTTATACGAGCCGGTCAGGTAGGTGCGCACCATGTGCAAGAAGACTACGATGACCATGGCCTCCGCGCCCAGCCGGTGAATATCGCGCACGAACTGGCCGAAGGGCACACCGCTGATGATGTTAAGCATGTCGCCATAGGCGCGTTCCGGCGTCGGGGCGTAGTAGATCATCAGGAAGATACCTGTGACCAACTCGATGAGGAAGAAGTAAGTGCTGAGCAGGCCAAGCCGGAAGGTGTGGCCAATCTTAGTGACCGATTGGTGATAGTAGCTCGGCTTGATATGGAAGAAGAAGGACTCGGAATGGACGGTCAGACGCGGGTTGGGCCGTCGGGGCTCGTCGCCACGGGCCATCGAACGCAGGTCGTTCCAGTTGAGGCCGGTGGTCAGACGGGTGATGAGGACGTCGAGTTGCCTCAACATCCACTGGAACAGCCCCTCCTTGCGTATTTCTTGAGTAACGTTGTTGATCACACCCATCGTTCACGACTCCTTGGCGAAGTTAAACCGATTGGCCTCTGATGACCACGCCGGTATCCACGACGTATTCAGCGTTGGGATCGACAGTCAACGCCTGGCCGCCGGTGGTAGTTTCTTCTACCACCTGCCCGTTGACCAGCTTCTGTATCTTGAATTGATCCAGGGAGCGCGGGGCAGGACCTTCGATGTACTGGCCAGCTTTGACGAACTTGGAGCCATGGCAGGGACATTCGAAACGAACGGTCTGGTCCTTCCATTCGTACAGGCATCCCAGGTGGGTGCAGACGCGATACAGCGCACGCACGCCATCAGTGTCGTTGCTCAACCAGAACTGGCCATCCAGGTTGCGCACGGGCGCGGCATCCACCGGCGGCAGAGTGCTGCCGGTTCCCAGGGGGAAGATGCCGCCAAACTCGCCTTCCTTGAAGCGGGGCAGAGCGAAGAAGAAAGTAGCCACGCCAGCCTCCACCAGAACGACGCCCAAAGCCGCCCCCCAGGCATAGTTGAGAAACTCGCGGCGCGTCACGGGCTTGGCCGGCGGCCGCTCAGCTTTCTTGACAGCCTTCTCTTCCTCTTTCTGTTGACGCCCTGACTTCATGTATTGGCCGCGATCGCCGCGATACTCCGAGTCAGCCGCCTGCTGCTGTTTGATCTCTGCAAATTTCTGCTGTTCCGGGCTGAGTTCTTCGCCCGTGTCAGAGGGTTTCGGATTGGCCATGAACTGCTAGACCTCCTGAGTACACCTGAGTCTAATGTCGATACAGTATCGTCTACGAGTTGCTGTTGTAAGGAAAAATTGGGGCCTTTGCCGGCAGGGTCTTGTCAGGCGGGCATGGTACTCCCGCTGACGGGGTTGAGAAAAGACGCGCAGATTATAGCATGCGGATAAACCATTGTCAAAACCATCACATTCTGCCCGCGGCCTGCCGCACTGCGTCATTCGCCCTGGTCCACACGACCGCGCAGGCGCTTGGAGTGGCTTCGCCGCCGTTTTTCCTCCAGCCGTTGTTGGCGGGCTGCGGTCGTGGGGCGCGTCGGTCGGCGCGCTTTGGCTGGCTTGAGTGCAGCGGCCAGCACACGGCGAAAACGCTCGATCACGTCGGCCCGATTCTCCAGTTGGCTCCTGGCAGTCTGTGAGGTCAGATGCAGCACGCCTAGCTGATCCACCCGTCCCCCCAGCCGGCTCAGGGCCAGTTGGCGCTGAGCTTCGGTCAGGCTGGACGAGCTGGCCAGGTCGAACAACAACTCCACTTTGGTCTCGGTGCGCTGTACGTGCTGTCCGCCCGGCCCGCTGCTGCGCGCGTAGCGAAAGCTCAGCTCGCTGAGAGGGATGGCAACCTGGTTGTTGATCTGCAGAAAGTCGTCAGGCATAGGGCGCGTCAGGGGGCGGGAAATACGGGCGCTGTCCCGGTCAATGGTGCAGTCAATGTGATCGGCAGCGTGGTTGTCAGGGTTCCTGTGATGGGCGGCAGCGTGGGCAGTACCGGCAGCGGCTCGACGCGGTCGATGCGCAGCGAGCGCTGATGCTCATAGTAGTCTTCGCAGGGCGGTTCGGCGTAGACCACCGCGCGGTTGCGAAATAGCGCCACCGCATATGCGCCGCCCTGATAGGTCAGCAGGTCATCCTCGCCCGGGTAAAGCGTCAGATCGGCGTCGCCCCAGCGCACCGTGACGGGCAGTACCTGCCGGCTCCGCACGCAGACGTTTTGCGGCGCCGGGGCCGTTGGGCAAACGCTGGTTGTATCGCTGACCTGTAAGCCTAACAGGTCATCCTGCTCGTTCACATCGGTGCGACCCAGAAAGAGCAGCCCAGCGCTGTCGTAGATCTGTATTTCGTAGCCGCGGCTTTCCGGTATCGATTCGCGTGGGTCGGCAGAAGGTGTGGCTGCGGCCAGTTCCTCCTGCGCAGCCACAAGATCGGCCCAGGCGATGAAGCGGTAGCTCTGGCCCTGAATCAGAGGGGGCGGGTCACCCTGGTAGTCCAGCAGCAGGGTGATGCCCTCCGCCGCCTCGCGCAGGATGAAGCGGCGATGGGGCTGCAGGGAAGGGGCGTCGTCCAGGCCGATCACGGCGGCCTGGAATTCGATCACCTGGCGATCCTGATAGGCCGTCAGCAGTTCGGATTGCGGCGGGTCCAGGGGCAAGAGCTGCCAGGTTTGCACTGCGCCATCGCCGCGGCAGCGCTCAGGAAGCGCGACGGGGGTCACGACCTCCTGGCCCTCTGCAGGCGCGGGCTCACTGCCTGGCTGTGTGCAGGAGACCAGGATCAGCGACAAGGCCAGGAGCGCGACCAGGGTTGAGCGCCAGAAGTTCTGGCTAAGCCCTGGTCCACGCCTGGCTGCGAACCGTAGGACCACCATGCTTTAGGCCTCTAGCGCAGCCAGCCGCTCCTGGATCTGCGCCTGCTTACTCTGCCACTCGGCCAACTGCTGGCGCGCGCCTTCGATTACGTGGGCCGGCGCGCTGTTGACGAAGCCTGGGTTGGCGAGCCGGCCGGCGGTGCTGCTGACCATCTTTTCGGCGTTGGCCAGGTCTTTGCGCAGCCGGCCAAGCTCCGCGTCCATATCCACCAGGTCGGCCAACGGCAGAGCCATGGTGACCCCGCCGGCTACCATGCTGGCCGATTTGACCGGGATGTCCAGCGTCTCGGCCAGTTGCACATGCGCCCTGTCCAGGCTGGCCAGACTGGCGATGACGGGCAACTGCGCTTGTAACAGCGCGAGGTGTTCGCCTGCGCTGATCAGTGCGCCGATGCGTCGGCCCGGCGGCACGTTGTACTCCGAGCGCGCGTTGCGGATCGCGCGCACGATGTCTTGCACGCGCTGGAAGGCCACTTCTGCCTCAGTGTCGACCGGCCCGGCCTGCGGCCAGGGGGCGACGATCAAAGCATCCGGCCAGTCGCCTGGCACGCTGTCGATGGCGCTGGCGGCTTCGGCCGCGGCCTTCAGGTTCTGCCAGATATCCTCGGTCACGAAGGGAATGAAGGGGTGCAGCAGGCGCAAGGTCTGGTCCAACACGCGCACCAGCACGCCTGCCGTGCGCGCCGCCGCGGGGCCGCCGCCGGACAGTTGACCCTTTGCCACCTCGATGTACCAGTCGGCAAAGTCGCCCCACAGGAACTCGTAGGCTTGCCGCCCCGCCTCGCCGAATTGATACGTATCGAACAACCGCGTCGCCTCGGCGATAGTGGTGTTCAAGCGGCCGGCGATCCAGCGGTCAGCCAGCGATCCTTGATCGGCCTCTGATGACTGACGATCGGTTACCGATGACCGATCACTTTCCTCCGCCAGCTTGCCCAGATTCGTCACTGTAAAGCGGGCCGCGTTCCAAATCTTGTTGGCGAAGTTGCGGTTGGCGCGGATGCGCTCCAGGCTCAGGTTCATGTCGTTGCCGGGCGTTGCGCTGGTCAGCAGGGTGAAGCGCAGCGCGTCGGCGCCGAACTCGTCCATCACCTCAATGGGATCGATGACGTTGTTATAGGTCTTGGACATCTTGCGGCCCTGCTCGTCGCGCACCAGGCCGTGCAGATAGACCGTGTGGAAGGGGATGTCGTTGGTGTAGAGTAGTCCCTGCATGACCATGCGCGCCACCCAGAAGAAGAGGATGTCGTAGCCGGTTTCCATCACGTCGGTCGGGTAGTAGCGACGCAGGTCGGGCGTATCATCGGGCCAGCCCAGCGTGCTGAAGGGCCACAGGCCGGAGCTGAACCAGGTGTCGAGCACGTCGGGATCCTGTTGCAACGGCGTTGGCCGGCCATAGTGCTTGATCGCCTGCGCCGTGGCTTCGGCTTCGCTGCGCGCGACGAAGACCTGACCGTCAGGGCCGTACCAGGCCGGGATGCGGTGCCCCCACCAGAGTTGGCGGCTGACACACCAGGGGCGCAGGTTCTCCAGCCAGTGGTAGTAGACCTTGGTGAAGCGTTCGGGGATGATCCTGATGCGGCCGCTGCGCACGGCGGCCAGTCCCAGGTCGGCCATGGGCGTCGTGTTGACGAACCACTGCTTGCTGATCAACGGCTCGATCACCTCGCCGCCGCGCTGGGCGCGCGGCACGGTCATCGTGTAGGGCTCCTCCTTGATGACCAGACCGGCCGCTTTCATGTCCGCCCACAGCTTGCCGCGCGCCGCAAAGCGCTCCATGCCGGTATAGGGGCCTGCCTCGCCGTTGAGAGTGGCGTCCTTGTTCATCACATTGACGATGGGCAGGCCATGGCGCTGGCCGATCTCGAAGTCGTTGGGATCGTGGCCAGGGGTGATCTTGAGCGCGCCCGTGCCGAAGTCCATGGCCACGTAGGTGTCGTGGATCACCGGTATGGCGCGGTTGAGCATGGGCACCAGGCAGGTCTTGCCGATCAGGTGGCGGTAACGCTCGTCGTCCGGATGAACGGCCACGGCCGTGTCGGCCAGGATGGTCTCAGGCCGTGTGGTGGCTACCGGGATGTAGCCCTGACCAGGCCCTTCGTCCAGATCATGGCCGGCGATGGGGTACTTGAAGTAGTAGAGTGTTCCTTGCTCCTCTGTGTACTCCACTTCCACGTCGCTGACCGCCGTCTGCAGGCCGGGGGACCAGTTGACGATGTACTCGCTCTGGTAGATCAGACCCATGCGATAGAGGCGGGTGAATGCCTCGTTGACCGCGCGGCTGAGACCCTCGTCCAAAGTGAAGCGCTCTCGCTCCCAATCGCAGCTTGCACCCAGCCGGCGCAACTGGCTGACGATGCCGCCGTGATGCTTGTCTGTCCAGTCCCAGCAAGCTGCCACGAAGCGCTCGCGGCCGATCTCTTCGCGGTTGGCGCCTTCGTCGCGCAGCTTGCGTTCCACCTGGAGTTGGGTGGCGATGCCCGCGTGGTCGGTGCCGGGCACCCAGAGAGCGGCGCGACCCCGCATGCGCTGGTAGCGGATCATCAGGTCCTCCAGCGTCACGAAGAGCGCGTGGCCCTGGTGCAGCACACCGGTCACGTTGGGTGGCGGAATGGAGATCACAAACGGCTCGGCGTCGGAGCCGGCTGCCTCTGGCTTGAACCAGCCCTGCGCCTCCCACCAGGCGTAAAGCCGCTGCTCGGCGGCGGCGAAATCGTAGGTCTTGGGCATGTCGAATGAGTTAGACATAAAAGTACCTCGTGAAAGTGCTGATTTGCGATCAGACAGTATTCCTGGCCACGATCACCAGTCGCCGACTGAAGGCGTCGAATGGGTAAGCGTCGAGTGGGCAGGCTAGTGCGCCGTGGTAGGCCAATGGCATCAGGCCGGCCTGATCCAGCATGCGCGTCAACTCGGTGGCCGTATAGACGTGGACTTTGAAGAAGACGCTATGGCGCTGGCCCTCGTCGTCGGTCCAGAGCATTGCCTCGGTGTTCATGCCGCTGATCGCGTCGAACTGGCGGCTGGTGCAGACCAACAGGTCGTCCACCTCGAACCAGTCGGTCTCACGATAGGCTGACATGATCCGGTCACGGTGCGAGACGTCGATGATGAACAGCCCGCCGGGCTTGAGCACCCGGGCGATGCCGGCCAGCACCTTCTGATTGTCCTCGGGCGCCTCAAAATAGCCAAAGGCGGTGAAGACGTTGATCACAGCGTCGAAGCGGCCGGCCCACTCGGCCGGCAATTGGCGCATGTCGCCGTGTTGGAACTCGATAGCCACGCCAGCATCCGCTGCTACCTGCTTGGCGCGCGCCAGCAGGTAGGGCGACAGGTCAAAGCCGGTGAGGCGATAGCCAGCCTGAGCCAGCGGCACGGCCGTGCGGCCGTAGCCGCAGGCCAGATCTAGGATCTGTCCGCCGGCCGGCGCGCCATGTTCAGTCAGCAGCGCCGTCAGGGCTTCCACCTCTTGTGCGGTGTGCAGCGGCCCGCGGGCTTCGGCAAAGAGGGTCAGATATTTTTCGTCGAACAGATCCTGCCACCATTCGGCCATGGGATTGCCTCAACCAAATCACAGAAAAAGCCCCTTTCGCCACAAGGACGAAAGGGGCTTTCGCGGTACCACCTTGTTTGACAGACGTCCCCGGACGGGCACGGTCAGGCCCACCCCGGAGGTCCGCCGGGGCGCTGCGTAAAGACCGGCCCGAGCGTGGGCAGAAGCTGTCCACTCGATCGCTGTAACGGGCGCACCCGGAACGGCCTACCGCCGCCTGCAACTTGCAGCCAGCCTCAGCCTATCGACTCCCCGGCGACCTTCGGCGGCGCTCACGTCGAGATGGGCTCTCAGCCGGTGGCCCATCGTTTCTGGCGACGGCGTTCCGCTTACTCTTCCGGTTCACAGTCGTTGTTTGTTTTCAATTGCGCCAATTATAGCGTAGCCGCCCGCGGGTGTCAAACGCCGGGGCAGCGCCCTACGCCGCCGTCGATTCCGCCTGCGCCACAATCCAATCCAGGCCGGCAATGAACCACGCCTCCGATCTGGTCGGAGGCGTGGCGTTGTTCCATGGGTTTTGACAGAGGCGAGGGCTTCTGCCATGCGGGCCAAGTGCTGGCTGTGGCCGCTCTTGGGCTACTTGGTCTCGATGGTGATCGTCTCGATCATCGTAGCGGGCGCGCTGGGGTCCGCCGGGTCACGCAATTGGATCTCGGCCAGCAGCTCTTCGCCTTCGATCACCTGCCCGAAGATGGTGTGCAAACCGTTCAGCCAGTCGGCGGCGTCGAAGGTGATGAAGAACTGGCTGCCGTTGGTGCCCGGTCCCGCGTTGGCCATGGCCAGCAGGCCAGCCTTGTCAAAGACCAGCTCAGGTACGATCTCGTCCTCGAAGACGTAGCCGGGGCCGCCGCGGCCGGTGCCTGACGGGTCGCCAGCCTGGGCCATGAAGTCCTCGATCACGCGATGGAACATCGTGTTGTCGAAGAAGCCCAGGTTGGCCAACACGACGAAGTTGTTGACCGTCAGCGGCGTCTGCTCTTCGAACAGATCTAACACGATGTCACCTGCGTCGGTGGTGATGCGGGCCACGTAGTCCACACCCTCTTCAAGCTCCATCGCAGGCGGTACGTTGAAGGCGTCGATGCGCTCGGCCGGATCGATC
>JAAEKA010000577.1 GCA_014155705.1 Anaerolineae bacterium clx_CAG2
GTGAGCAGGCAGAACTTGGTGGCGTGGTGAATGTCCGGGAAGATCAACTCCTCATTCTCAAAGCTGTACAAACTGGCGAGTGTCTTGGTGGAGTTGATGTCCTGGAAGAAGAACTTGGTGGTGTCGTCGGTGGCGATGCCCGAGGGGACGATGATGCCGGCTCGGCCAGCCTGGCTGAGCACTTGCCGCGCCAACTCGGCGAAGACGGCGTAGGTATTGACGTCGCCCCGGCCGCACAACGGATACTTGCCGCTGTTGCGGATGAAGGCGCTCTCCCCTTCGGCCGCGCGCAGGTCGGCCAGGTAGGCGGCGTGCAGGACCGGGTCCTCCTCTTTCAGCGCCTCGATCATACGCTTGCGCACGGCTGCGTTAGCCGCGGCCGCGATATCGGGGCTGCGGCTGGCGAACCATTCCTTCTCTTGCAGCTTGATGCGCTCCCAGGGTGGATTGCTGAGGACGACGTCGAAGCCGCACTCATCGCGCCCAAACACCGTCGGAAAAGCCAGCTCCCAGTGGAAGAAGCCGTGTCGCCGGGCGATCTGGCGCGCCTGCTGGGCCAGCGGGTCGTTCTCGCTCCAGTTGCGGCGGCGTTTGTCCAGCTCGGCCTGGGTGGGCGCGGGCAGCAACTCGGCGTCGCCGGCCGGGATGGGCCAAAAGAAGGCCGCGGTCCACAGGTCGTACTCGTCCCGCTTGCGCCGGTAGGCCGGCGAGTCCAGGTAGTCCTGGAAGGCTTCCGCCTTGAGCGCCACCGTCTGCAGGTCGTCCTCGTCCAGGGTCTCGATCTCGGCCAGCTCGTGCTCCAGCTCAGCGGCGGTCATCTCCTCAGCCTCGGCGAACATCTCGCGCAAAAAGCTGCCCTGGCCGCCCCGCTCGCGGCGGTTGCGGGCGCGCAGGGCCGTGGCCGTCTTCTTGTCGTCGCCGGTCAGCGGCTGGAACGCGTCGTCGGGTATCTCGGCGATGTCCAGCCCCGGCGCCACGCCGATGAGGCTGTTGCCGCACTGGATGTTCTTGTCCAGGAAGGTCAGCGGCTTGCCCGGTTCCAGGCTCTCCATCCACAGCGCCACCTTGCACAGCTCCACGGCCATCTCGTTGATGTCCACGCCGTACAGGCAGTGGCGCACCACATCGCGCATGGCCGTGCGGATGGCTTCGGGCGATGGCTCCTCATCACCGGTGCGAATGCGGGCCAGGTGGCGCGCCAGCCGGCGTCCTGCGCCGATCAGCATGTGGCCGGAACCGCAGGCGTAGTCGAGGACTTTGATGGAGAGGAGCGCCGCTTCCCGCATTCGGCGCAGCGCATCCAGGCTGCGGTCATCGCCCTGACGCCAACGCTCCTCGGCAGCTTTGAGCCGGTCGGCCACCACTGGCTCCAGCGCCGTGTCCAGCAGGTTGGTGACCAGCGGTGTCGGCGTATAGTGGGTGCCGGTGGTCTTACGCTCGGAGCCGGCCACGACGTCCAGCGCGAAGGTAGCCGCGTCGACATTGAGCTGGGGATGCAGCTCCAGCAGCGACTCGTAGACGCTGCCCAGCTCCTCGGTGTCCAGGTTGCGGTAGTCCACCGGCCGGCGCACGCTGTTGTCCACGGCAAAGGCCAGCGCGCGCAGCGCGTCCAGCAGGTCGCGGTTGGCGATGTCGTCGTCGTCCAGGTGCGGGGTGGCGCGCTCGGAGAAGAGGAAGCCGCCCAGACCGGGTAGGCCCAGCGGTGCGTAGCCGCTGCGCAGTTGCAGCATCAGGAGGCGCAGCCCGCGGTACAGGTCAGGATGAGGCGAGCCGCGGCGGGCCGCAGCCAGCTCACGCAGGCGGGCCACGCTGTAGGAGCGGTAGCGCTGGCGGGCCTCGGTGGGAGTGCCGGGCAAGAGCAGCAGGTCCCGGTCCTCGGCCACGCACAGGAAGATCAGCCGGTAGACCAGGCGCAACAACTGGCGGTAGTAGTCGTAGCCGCTCAGCCGGCCGCCTTGCAGGTCGCCGCGCAGCCGCCCGTTAGCCTTGTGGGCCAGAAAACCCTTGCCCAGCGCAGCGATAGCCTCCTGCACCCCGTCGCGCAGCGCATCCAACGCCCGCGCGCCCTGCTCGGCCGCGCTGTGCGACCAGCGCTCCAGCCAACAGTCCGGCGCACCCGCACGCTCTCCCTCCCCATCCTCCTCCCCTCCTTGTCTACTTGTCTCCTTGTCTACCTGTCTTCCCAACTCTACCCGGCTCTGATGGCACACCAGCCACAGCAAACTGAAGTCGCTGTACAGCTCGCCGGCCATCATCGCTTCCAGGTCGAACTCCACGTAGGCCGCGCGGGTCAGGCTGGCGTTGTCGCGCAGCACCCGCAGGCGCAGCCCGTTGCTGGCAAAGCCCCACAGGCTGGCGTCCCAGCGGTTAAGTAACTCCTGCAACAGGCTGTGCGGGCTGCGGCCCACGGCCGGGTCGCGCCGGTCCAGCTCCTGGCGAAAGCTGACCAGGTGGATCGGCGTCTGCTCCCACACGTGGCTGATGGGATACGCCTGGCTGTCGCCCTGGCCGTCCTCGACCGTCAGCTTGCCCACAAAGCTCAGCCGACCATAGCCCAGCTCCTGGAACAGGATCAGCAGCCAGCGCTCGCGGGTCAGCGTCGTGCCGCGGTCGGCCTCACCCAAGGCGCGGCGTTGGTCGTCAAAGCTGCGCCACACCCCCAGCAGCCGGTTCCACGAGCGGCTGATCGCCTCGTTGAGCCGTTCGCTGGGCGCCAGGTGATAGTCCGTGGGCCGAAGCCCATCGACATCGCCGGCCGCGACGCGGCTCAGCAAGTCAGCCGGCAGAATGCCGCCCTCGGTCTTGACGGTGGTGAAGGGGGTGCGGGAGAGGGTTTGCATTCTGAATCGACTACTGCCTCTGATGTGGGCCAGAATTGCGTATGTCTATGTAGCTGGGCGAAGGCAAACCTGCCTGATCTCTACGCAGGGTCCGGCTATTGCCTTCCTCCAGACGTCACTATTGGGCCAATTACTTCGAATTCGTCTCTTGCTCAAATAGCAACGGGAAAAACGAACGGTCTTGCAGCGCTGGTTTACTGCTGACTACTTTGACGCCGAGACCTGTAAGCTGCGTTACCAGAGTGGGACTGGCTTCCTGCAAGCAGGCGATGCAAAGAATATCCTTAGCACGACTGAAACCAACGAATCCAATACGACACTCATCGTTTTTGTCCAACTGTCTTTGTTTCTTGTCGGTTATCAACCACTTTGAAAGCCGACTGCTGTTCTCCGCCACGACCAACACGGCTTCTGCCTGGAGTCCTTTTGCTTTGTGGATGCTAGCGAATCGGTCGCGGATCTGGTCGGACGCACCATGGGTCAACGCATGTTGAAGCCGTCGGATGGCGTCATCTGCACGAACACAGTGGTTGTTGTCCACCGGCAGCGCAAGTGCAGAGCAGACAAACGACCGCAAATCTTCGGTGTTGGTGACATTACCCGATGAGATATTCTTTAAGAGTTGGATTCCGACCTTCCGGATACTGATCAGATCGAGGTTGCACGACTGACGAATCTCCTCTTGACTGTGTCCAACTGCAAGCGGGATCAGTGACAAAGAGTCTGCCAACAAAGTTCGGCGTCCCGGAGACTCATTGGAGATTGGAACAAGACCGTATTTTTCGGCATGGTCTCTGAAGGTCTTGTTTTCGAAACTGAGGTGAAATCGTACAGGTGGTATTTTGTACTTTGAATCCAGTACCTCCACAATTCTCCGGAACGATGCGACGATGTCATCGAGCTTGGTCTCTGAAATGAAGTATACGCCACCATAAGGAAGACTACCTCGACAAGGAACTTGATCAATTTCGCTGTGAAGTTGGTTCGTAAAAGTCACTATTTCGAGGCACGATCTTCGATTTAGGTCTTGTGTATCTTGTTTTGATTTTTCGGCAAACCGGTAAAAGGGAATTCGTGCGAATTCTGGTGGAGGAATGGCTCGTACCTTATACGTGTACCCGGAAATGTACTGCTCTGGATCTCCCACGACATATATGCTGGTTTTACCGGCCTTCCTGATCTCGTCGATTATGGTCAGCTGAGTCGTGTCAACATCCTGAAATTCATCGACAAACAGGTATTGCAGCCTATTTGCTATGGCGCTTCTCACCCGCTTGTTCTGCAATAGCTTTGCAGAGACAACGGCAACTTGGTCAAAGGGTACCCTTCCAGTCTTGACCAGATTAGCCTCAATGCGCCTTCGGATCTGAATCTCTTCCTGCCTAGTGACCTTCTTGCTCTTTCCGATTCTTCGTTTTACGAGAGCCTCTAGGTCGAAGTCCATGAACAGACAATTAGATGGGGTTTGGTCAAGTAGAGAACCAAAGGGGCGAATAATGAATCGAATGAGAAAGCTGTGGTTCGTGCCAATGAATACATTCGGAGCTAGTGCTGAAACCTGAACCAGCTGTT
The DNA here is from genome assembly GCA_014155705.1 of Anaerolineae bacterium clx_CAG2. GTDB lineage: Bacteria > Chloroflexota > Anaerolineae > JAAEKA01 > JAAEKA01 > JAAEKA01. The sequence goes on from JAAEKA010000577.1 coordinate 4,413, forward strand.
TCCTAATCGACTCCGCAGCTGCATTTGTATAGGTTATGGCCGCAAGTACGCGGCTTGGATCAAGAAGCCTAATTGACTTGGCTATTTCGCTAACCATGCCATAGGTCTTTCCCGAACCAGGTCCAGCAACCACCAGCAAGGGTTGCACAGTAACTGTTCTAGGCATTTGTTATCTCAGAAAGTCAAACCCAAGACGAACATACGTTGGGATTGTGAAGCCACTAGAGTCGGTTGTCTTCTTCAGCAGCTCGGCCAAATTAAACGCGAACTCTGCTTTGTAGGCTTCTATTTCTTGGAAGAACGTGTCGGTGTCTAGATCCCGGTCAACATAGGCGTTTTTAAGGGCTGCGCCCGACACTGGCTTTGTGGACTTCAGCGCTGCCAGAAGAATGGCTTTGCCCTTGCCTGAACGATTAGCTGAGATCAGATCGTTCTCAAAGGTGTTCTGTTCTGAAATCTGTATAAGAGTCAGATCTACCTGATCGAACTCCTTCTTGAGGTCTGTGGCCCTCTCAGCTGTAGCCTTTCCTTGATCACTATCAGTCAATACAACACATCGGATAAAGTATCCGTTACGTATGACCTTAAGAAAGTGGCTAAACGCAACTCCATTGGCATTAATAATGTTGCATCCAACTTGCTCCATTGAACGACCAAAGTGGAATTCGAACATTCTTGGAATTAGCAGTTGCTCAGCAATACCCTCCACCAAGATCACCTTGCGAGCAAAGAACATGCGGGATTTCGTTGCATCGAGGAATTTCGACAAGTAGTGGATTGTGGGTTTATCGGACACAGGATCGAGACCAGACAAAACATAATGGGCCCGTAATGCATCATCTTGCCTGCTTCTATATAGAAGTGCAGTATTTGCCAAGTTGAGTCGAGCAGCAATCTGCGTAGAATGTGATGTCAGAACTAACTGCATGGTCTCGTCTCGTTCCTCTCGAATGCTCTCAATGTTTCTTGCAAGATGATCTTGCAAGTGAGGATGGAGATGTGCTTCAGGCTCTTCGATGCTAATCAAACGAAAGTAGACTTCTTTGTCATTACCTTCTCGAACGGTCAAGTGGGACAATATGAGTGAGATGTACAACAGGTTATTCCGGCCCAGTCCGTTGCGATCTACGCTGATGGGATCACTGCCATAGACGAGGCCTATTTTTTTGAGCATCTCCGAGGTATCGGGAGACGAGAATCTGAAGCCAATCTTATTGTCGCTGTCCTGTTCGGCGGCCAAGGATACTCTGTCCAACAGCTCCTTTACTTCCGTTCGAATATCCTTCAGATTCTGGTTCTTTTCTATAACTTCTTCTAGTTGAACCAAGATAGCTCTAATGCTATCGTAATTTGCGGCGTCTCTTTGGCTAAGAATACGAAAGAGAAGCCTATAGTCACCACTTGCAATGAGTTCCTTTTGCGCATCACGCAGAGCATCTAGGAACTCCATTTTTAGCATTCGTAAAAAATACGCGTTGCACTCGTTGGAAGGATCACCTCCTCCATAGATGGAGTATCTATACTCGTCAATGGGAAAGTCAATGTTTCTAATCCTTATGTCGGGTTCGGACGAACTCTGTCTCTCCAATTGAGCGCGTTTCCTTGACACCCAGTCTTGCTTGTCGAAACTTGCTTTGGGTGCAAATAAGTAGGCAATCTTGGCCTCGGTTAGTTCTTTGTTGGAGAACCAGTCGCCGATCACCGCTTCTTGATCAGCGTTCATCCCTGTTAGAGTAACTTCAACCAATACCTCTGGAAAGATGACTTCATCCGGCTCCAGTGTCGAGGCACGCACTTGTTCCTTGAAGCGCCGAATGGTGGCGTAGTTGACGTCATCAAGTTCAAGGAGACGCTTTCGGAAAATCATGATCTCCTGACTAAAGAGCAGACCCAGAGCATTCAGTAGATTCGTTTTCCCGATGTTGTTTTCACCCAAAATGAGCGTAAATGGCTTGAGATCGATTGTGAACGGAGGATCGCCGAAATTCCGGTAGTTCTTGATCGTCAGTTGTTTGATATACATTCAATCCTCACATCGATAGATTCCGGTTCAATACTTGCTGATACCTTCACTGCACAATTTGAACCATAGATCGAATTCAACCTACCACCGGTAGCATGACATACAATCCGAGCACATCCGGGGGCAGTTGTGGTTGGACACTGGTTCGCACACCCGTCTGTCGAGCAGCAGTGCGGACGCGACGATGTTCCTCAAGCAGCTTCTGGCCGGTGTGTTGGGCGAGGGCGCTCAGCGGTTCTTCGAGATGCTTCATGCCATCGAGGATGCGCGCGATGAATTGGCCGGCTTGCAGGGGAACGATGTTGGCGTCTGGCTCGGCTTGGAGCATCTGCTCCACTTCGGCATCGGACAGCCACTGCGGGGTTTCGGAATTTCCGGCAAAGCCGACGACGCGGCATTCCTCGGCCAGCAAGGCCGTCTCCTCAGCGCCGCGTTGAGTGATGATGTGAAAACGCAGGCGCAGCAGGAGCAGAGTCGTCGTCCGCTGAACAGCGCGCGTGCGGATGGCGCCACAACGCCGGGCCACGCCATCGACCAGCGGATCGAGCGCGGTGTCCATGACGTAGCTCGCCAGTCCCTCGACGATGGGGTGCGTTCGGTTCAGATAGATCGCGCCCTCCGACACGGGCAGCTCAAAGCGGGCCGTGAAGCGCTCGCGGCCGCCAGCCGCCTCGATTAAGGCCGCCTGGTTGGGCAAGGTGACCTCCAGCGCGCCGTTCTTGGCCACGGCGAAGCCTTCATGGGCGCGCACGATGGTGGCCACGAAGTTACCCACGTCTACACCAGCGCCGATGGCCGCGCGCTCGGCCTGCCATTCGCGGGCTACTTCCTCGACTCGGATCGCGCGCTGGGCGAACATGGTGCGCGAGCGCCGCTCCTTCTCGCTGACATCATCCCAGCGGCCGTGCAGATCGGCGATCATGGCCGGCTCGTCCACGAAGTCGAAGCCCAGTTGGCGCTGGTCCATCTGGCCGCCCCGCAGCAGCAGCCCCTGCATCAGCGCCTGCACCACCTGGCCCGTGTCGGCCGGCACCGGCACCGAGATGCCCAACGAGGAGCGGATGGTGCGGTGCTTGCGCAGCAGCACGTCCAGCACGATGCCGTCGATCTGGTTGTCGACGCCGTAGTAGGTCACCGTGCGCACCGTAGGCTTCGGCTGGCCATAGCGGTCGACACGGCCCTCGCGCTGCTCGTGGCGGGTGGGGTTCCAGCTCAGGTCGTAGTGCATGACCGCGTCGAAGTGCGCTTGCAGGTTGATGCCCTCGCTCAGGCAGTCGGTGGCCACCAGCACCCGCCGCGGCTGCTGACCCAGCGCCTCAACCCGCTGCTCGCGCTCGGCCGGCGGCAGCACGCCGGTGACGGCCATCACCTCGACCCCCTTGGACAGCGCCGCGCGCAGTTCCTCGGCCACGTACTCGGCTGTGGGGATGAAGCGGCAGAAGAGGATCGGGCTGTAGCCGTCGGCCAGCAGTTGGCGCACCATGGCGATGGCTGTGGCCAGCTTGGCGTCATGGCCCGGTCCGCGCAGCCGATCAGCCTCACGCGCGAAGCGCAGCAGGCGGCTGCGGTCGGCCTCGGGCTGCTCCTCTCCTTCCTGGCCACCCGGCGCCACGTCCAGGGCCTCGCTGGCGTCGATGTCGTCCAGGTCCAGCACTGAGCGCTCGCCGATGATGTCGGCCTCTTCACCGCTCTCGGTCTCGACTGTGCCAGAGCGAGTGCGCAGGGTCGCAGCCGCGGCGGCTGGGCTGCTGGCCAGGCTGCGCAGCAGCGCCAGGGCCGACCACCAGCGCACCCGCTGGTGCTTGCGGTCGCCGCTGGTGTCCGCCACCCGCTCGCGGGCGTAGGCAAGCACACTGCGGAAGAAGCGGGCGTAGTCCGGCGTCAGACTGTAGGTGAACTCGGCCTCCTCCCGGCTGGGAAAGACCGTGTCGGCCTCCATGTAGTCGCGGATGTCGGCCCGGCGGCGCTGCACCAGGTGTTGGGCCACATCGCGACGAACCTTCTCGTGCTGCGGCCCGGCCAGGTCGTCGGGCAGATCCAGGAAGTCGGGTCGCAGCAGGCCCAGCAGCGAGCGAAACGCACCCTCGTCGCCGCTGTGGGGCGTGGCCGTCACCAGTACCAGATGGCGCTTGGGATCGCGTGCCAGCGCGCTGATCAACTGGTGGCGCAGATGGCGGCCGCCGCGCTGGTCGGCTGAGAAGGCGCAGGTGTGGGCCTCGTCGACGATGACGAACTCGGGGCAACTGCGCACGAAGTCGTCGCGGCGCCGGCTGGACTTGATGTAGTCGGTGGAGACGACCACGAAGGGGTGGACGTCGAACAGGGACTGGCCGGCCGCGGTGTGGCGCTCCAGGCGGGCGACGGTGCTGGGCAGCACCAGTTCGGCGGCGATGTTGAACTTATCGCCCAGCTCACCCTGCCACTGTTCGGCCAGATGCGGCGGACAGAGCACGGCCAGGCGGCGGATCTCGCCCCGGTCCAGCAGTTCCCGGGCCAGCAGCGCGGCCTCGATCGTCTTGCCGATGCCCACGTCGTCAGCCAGCAGCAGCCGCACGGGGTCCAGCTTAAGGCCCATCAGCAACGGCACGAGCTGGTAAGGCCGCGGCTCGACGTTCAGGCGGGCGGAGGAGCGAAACGGCCCTGCGCCGGAGCGAAAGCCCAGCCGCACCGCATCGCGCAACAGCCGGCACGAGCGGAAATCCCCTGGCCGCGCCGGGTCGGGCAGGTCGAATGCGGCCGGCTGCACGTCGTCCCCTTCCAGCGGTAGGTAGACGCCGGCCACCTCCTGCTCCGTCCCACCCAGGGGGCGCAGCAGCAGAAAGTCGTTGCCAGACTCCGGCAGAACGACCCATTCCCGGCCGCGTGCTTTGACGAGAGAACCAACTGCGAAGGTCATGGCTTTGCTCCGAACAGCCAGGCGTGGCGTTGCACGATGTCGGGCCAACTGTCCTGCACGCCAAAGCGAATCACCGTGACCCCTGCGTCCTCCAGGCAGCGGGTGATGTGACGGTCCTTAGCCATGACATCCTCAAAGGTGTGGTAGAAGCCGTCGATGTAGACGGCGACCAAGTGCTCGCTGTAGTAGAAGTCGGGCACGGTATGGCATGCTGCGATGGCGTGCTGCGCCTTGTCGGGCAGGCGCAGGTTGCGCTGGTCGACGAAGTCCAGCCACGCCCGTTCCAGATCGCTGTCGCACAGCGTTTTTAACCGCGCCACGTGCTCGGCCCGGGGCAACCCCACCGGGCTGGCTTTGACGGTGCTGCCGGTCAGGCTGAGCAGCAGATCGCGCACTTGCAGCCGATCCAGCAGCCGGTGATCGGGCTGGTTGCTGTAGCTCATCAGGCAGTCGTAGCAGGCGGCCTCGCAATCTTCCCTGGCATGGGGTGAACGGCGCAGGTCGTCGCCCGTCTCCGGGTCGAAGTGGCACAGGCGCAGCGCCACGCCGGCCACATCGCCTAGCGCAGCCGGGTCGTCCAGCAGTTGGCGCAACACGCCGGCACCGCCCTCAGCCGCCTCGTAGAGCAGGATCAAACGCCGGTCGTCGGCCTTGGGCAGCGGCTCGACTGCCAGCTCGCTGTCCTCCAGTTGGTAGCGCACCTGGATGGCGTTCTTCAGCGCCGGCTGGAGCGAGGCCATCTGCGCCATGCTCAGCGGCTCCGCCGGCTCGATCAGCAGGCAGTTGCGGCGATCCTCCACGTAGGGCACGACGCGCTGTTTGGACGCGCTCATGGGGTCTTCCGGGTCATCCTCGATCGCCTCTTCGTTGCGCGCCCAGTAGCCCCGCTCCGTGTCCAGCACGAAGCCAGGCGGGCTGTCCGGCTTTCGCCGTCGCCATCCCTTGTTGATGCGCCAGATGGTGGCCGCGTGGCCGTAGGTCAGTTTCAGTAGCCCTGCGCCATCAGCGTCGTGGACCGTCGCTACTCGCGTGGTCGTGTGGCTGCCATCTCGCTCCAGGCGCACGGCGGTGATCAACTCGTAACCCATGCGCGTGCGCTCTTCCTCGTCGGAGTTGATGCGGTCGCGACGCCGGGTGGAGACGTTCTGCATGCGCATCAGTGAGGCGAGCGGTGTGTCCAGCAGCGTATTGCACTGCTCGCAGCGTTCGGCGTTGGACACCCCTTCCTGCACAGGGTGCAGATGGCCACAGGCTGGGCACAGTTTGACGCTGCCGGTGAGGATGCCGTGCTCACCCTGCACGTCGATGGGCAGGATCACCCGGTTGACCGTGTAGCGTGAGCCCTCGTGATAGATGATGCTGCGCGGGCCAAACTCGGAGATGGCCAGAAAGCGCGGCCGGCTGAGATACTCGTCCCGTTCGTTCTTGCCAAGGCGCCGGCCCGGAATGTAGGCCGACAGCGGCAGGCGCGGGAAGTTGTAGCCGGGCAGGAAGCCCTCGCTGGCGAAATAGCGGTAGCTGTAAAAGTCGGACTGCCACGTCGAAGCGTCGCTGCGGGTCAGCAGCTCCATCTGCGCTTCGGCCTCGGCGCGCAGGCGCTTGGCCTGCTCCTTGTCGCGCTGGCTGCGCGAGGCATCGCCTATGACCTTGTTCTGCACCTCGCGCTGCTTGAGCGCCGAGCGATACAGGTCGCGCCAGCGGTCGCAGGCCCGGTCGAAGCTATCCTGCACCTGCTCCAGGGTGCGCTCCAGCCAATCCTTCGAGTACCAGCCGGCCTGGTCTAGCTCCGGCTGCAAGGCAGCCAGAATGTTCTGCACACGGGACTTGGCCTGCGCCTTGGCGTTGACTGAGCCGATGGACGCCTGCACCGAAGGCAGGATCGTTAGGGTCGGCGTCTCACCTTCCAGATCGAGGATTTCCTTGAGCGAGGAACCCAGCGATTGCCCGGTCTCGGCCAGCCAGACGGCGTGTACGTGGGCGCGCACCAGGTCCTCGTTAGTCAGATCCAGGCGCGGCGGCGTCACAGCGCCGGACACCATCTGCTGCGGCCGCTTGAAGAAATACTGGTCGTGCGGGCTGCCAGTGGTGCAGTAGGTGAAGACCAACGCTGGCTGGCCGCTGCGTCCTGCGCGACCGCTGCGCTGGGCGTAGTTGGCCGGCGTGGGCGGCACGTTGCGCATGTTGAGCGCGTTGAGCTGCGCGATGTCCACCCCCAGTTCCATGGTCGGCGAGCAGAAGAGCAGCGGCAGCTTAGCCTCCCGGAACTCGTCCTCGCGCTGCTGGCGCTGGTCGCTCTGCACCTGGGCCGTGTGCTCCTTGGCCCGCAGCCCCTCCAGGCGCTGGGTCGGCTGGCGATAGAAGGCGCTGAAGTAGGGGTTGGTGCGGCTGCCCGCGCTGGACGCCCGCGGCACCCGGATCACGTCACGCAGCGGCTCTGTGCCGTCCCCTGCCTGCCAGATCAAGGCCGAGGCCGGGATCATGTAACCCGGCACGTCGTCACGGTCGGCTGGCTCTTGCACCGGCTGCACCAGCCCGGCAACTTGCAGTACCTGGAAGAGCTGGACGATGACCAGTTCCGTCTCCTCCACGCTCAGCTTGGCGTGGTAATCAGGCAGGGTATTGGGCCGGCGCAGGTAGAGGCCAAAGCCGCCGCGGCCGGAGACATAGAGGTGCTCGCGGCTCTCGTTGCCGTCGTCGGCTCCGCGCTTGCGCGAGCGGGGAAAGGCGATGTAGCCGCGCAGCAGTTGTTCGCCCTCGTCCATGGCCCACGGCTCACGCAGCCGCTGGCTGCTGAGCTGGCGCAGGCTCTCCTGATAGACAGAGTGGAGGTAATCGACCTTGATGGCCAGCTCGCGGCGCAAGTAGTCCAGCAGGGTTCTGGCGACCTCGGCGCGGGTGGCGGGTGTTGCATCAGCCAGGGCCGGGTGGCAGGTTGTCCACTCCTCCTGGGCCTGGCACAGATCCGGCAGCGAGGCGTAGTCGATCCTGAGCAAGCCGCACTGCTCCAGGTTGGGCGAGGTCACGCGCCAGCCGCGGCGCAGGTCCTGGTAGATGCGGTAGGCCAGCACCTCGCGCAGCGCGCGCTCGGTCTCGGCCCGCTGCTGGAACTTGACTGTCGGATCGACCGCGTAGAGCTCGAAGGGCAGTTGCAGCGCCTCGAAGACGCGCAGCGGCAGCACCTCGTGGCTGATCCCTCCAGAGCCGGCCGCCTGCACCGCCCGATGCAGCGCAGTGCGCAACATGCCGACCTCCACGAAGTCGTTGAAGTGGCCGGCCTGCAGCGAGGCATCCTGGCGGTTGTCGGTGAAGCTGAGCAGCTTGCGCGCCTGGTCCTGCAACGCGTCATCCTGGCGCAGCGACTGCAGGGTGGCCAGGCTGAGGATGGTGGTGGCCGTGCTGCGTCCCTCCGACGAGAGCACCGCCAGCTTGCCGTAGTCCGACTTCTGCCGGCCGGAATAGGCGACGCCGCAGGCCAGGCAAAAGGGGAAGGGGGTCTTGATGAAGTGATGGAGGTCGCCACCGGCGCTTTCCTGGCCGTTGGGGTCGATGCGCACGGCCTTGGGCAGGCGTGGTTTGCTGGCCTTCTTGACCTTCAGGCCAGAGCCGCTGTCCTCCAGCCAGTCCTCCGGCAGTCGCTCGACGATTTCCTGGTCGTTGGCGTCCTCGGGCCAGGGAGCCTCCTGGCTGGCGTAGAGAAAGCCGGACTGCTGGCTGTCGTCGTTGCTGTGCTCGTTCAAGGGCCGGGGCAGGTAGTGGACTGCGCCAGTCTTCCCCTCGGTCTGGCGGTAGACGGTGTAGTATTCCTGGCCGCACTCGCGGCAGAAGGCCACGGGCAGCAACACCCGGCTGCGGTCGCCCGGCACGAACTGCTGGGCCTGGGTGGTTACATGGCGTTTATCGGGATCTTCCAGCGAGGCGTAGACGGTGTCGCCGCGGCTGATGAACTGGTGCAGGCGGAAGGCGAAGACAGGAAAGCCGGTCTCAGGATGGGTCGCATCGTAACCGGCCATCAGGGTACGTTGGATGGCCTCCTGGCAGCGGTCCCGCGGGAGATTGGTCAGGTCGGCCAACCGGTGGACTGCACCCTCCGGCCCGGAGATGCTGAGCGGGACAGCACGCTTCAGGCGGCCGGCCCCTCGCCTATCCTCGGAGCCGGCGAGCCAGGGTCCGGGATGGTTCCCAATTTCTGGCTCAGTCGCCAAGCCGAAGGTGGTTTCGATCCACGAGGCCAGGGGATCGGCCTTGAAGCTGTCGTATTCCATCTGCGACTTCTCCAGCCGCGCCGCCACTGTCTCCCGCAACTCCGCCAGACGGGCTGGAACGCTCAGGTCGACCTCGTCCGTGACGCGGCGCAGGGTCTCGCCAATGATGCGCTCCGGCTTGACCGGCACCCCAAACAGCCGACTGGCGACCTTGGCGATCTGGCGCTGCTGGTCGGCAAAGCTGCCGCTGCCGGCCAAGGTGGCTGAGGTGCCGACGCACTGCAGGTGCGGCCGCGCGCAGACCTCCCGCACGCGCCGCGCCAGCAAGGCCACGTCCGCGCCCTGCCGTCCCCGGTAGGTGTGCAGCTCGTCCAGCACGAAGAACTGGAGCCGGTCGCGCGCGGCCTGAACGATCTTCTTCTCGTGGGGCCGCGTCAGCAGCAACTCCAGCATGACGTAGTTGGTCAGCAGGATGTCGGGTGGATTGAGCAGGATATCCTGGCGCTCCTCGTCCTTTTCCTGGCCGGTGTAGCGGCGGAAGGTGACGGGCGGCCTGCCCTCAGGATAGCCGCGGCAGAGGAACTTCTCCAGCTCGTTGGCCTGACTGTTGGCCAGGGCGTTCATGGGATAGACGACGATAGCGCGAATGCCCTGTCCGCTTCCGTGACGTAGGACGAAATCGACGATGGGGATGATGTAGGCCAGGCTCTTGCCGGAGCCGGTGCCAGTGGTCAGCACATAGCTGTCGCCCGATGCTGCCGCTTCCACGGCCTCGGCCTGGTGCTTGTGAAGGCGCAGGGACTTGTCGGGCTTGTCCTCTGGCTTAATGCGAAAGATGGATCGGCATTCGGGGTGGAGGCGGCCGCTGGCGACCAGATCGTCGATCCAGGGGCCTGGCTCGAAGCTGGGGTTGAGCTGCAGCAGGGGATCAGGCCACAGCAGGCCGTTGCGCAGCTCGTCGTCGACGCGCGCCTTGATGCGCGGGTCACGGATGGTGATGAAGCTCTCGATGTATGAGCTGTAGTCGGCGACGAGCCGGTTACGCAGCGCGAATGCGTCCATGCGGTTCTCCTGGCTGTGGCCCTGTCCCACTGGGATGGTTCCCAATCGGCGTCGATGGGCGTCGCTGTGCAGAGGAAAGTGGAAGCGGTGCAGGCGGCTCAGCAAGCCGCGCCCCTGCTGCGTCTATTGTACAGGACAACGGTCAATCCGCAAATGATCTAGATCATGTTTGGCTCGATTCTTTCGCGATTCCGTGTAATGGCATCCAGGTCGGTCTTATTGTACCCTGTTGGGCAACACATTGGGCGAGAGTGAACTTGCGGCAGCAGGGGCGGAAGTTGGCTTGGTCTGGGTGCGGCTCTCTGACGATGCGCTGGCAACGATTGATAAGGGTGTGTTCAAAATGGGTTGATGGTCATTGCGAGGAGGCCGCCGACGAAGCAATCTCGACGTGACCAGCATGGGATTGCTTCGCCGCAGCGGCTCGCAATGACAGGGCCATCAACCAGTTTTGAACACACCCGATTGATAAGGACCTTTCCACAACCGGCTCGACACCGCCAGCCAGGATGGCAATCACCAACCGGAACCCGGTTCCGTGCCTGGCCACCCACCCCCCGATACGCCGCAGCCCGGCCCCACCAACCGCTCAGCCCGGCCTGATCCAGCGTCTAGCCGTGCACCCAAGCGCTCATGTAGTATCACCGTTCCTCCTCATGAGTCAGCGTCTTCTCCTTCAGCCTGGCCCTGGTTCGCACAGCCCACAGCCGCTTGGCTGCTTTGCTGTCCTTGCGACAGTCGGGGCAGAAGTTGTCCTGATCCGGGCGCGGCTTCCTGATGCCGCGCTGGTAGGGCCGGTGGCAGCCGTCGCAGATGTAGACCTCGTCCAGCCGGCACAGCAGTTGCACTATCTGGTGCCAGACGGCGCTGCGAAATCCCAGGCCCGTGTCCAGAACCAGCGTGGTGCTGACCGCGTCGCCGGCGTCGTTGCCGATCGAGCTGCTGAGACAGACCCGCGGCCGCCAGGGGCCATCCAGCCTGGCCTGGACTAACCCTGCCAGCACTTGCGCTTGCTGAAGACGATCTCTCTCCAGCTTCATCCTCTCGAACTGCTCCCGGTCCATATCCAGCCGCTGCCAGACTTCGTAAGGCACAGCCTCGACGTTCAACCGGGCGGCTATCTCCAAAACCGCCTTGGCCATCTGCGCTTCCCGCCTCCAGGCAGCGATGGGCTCCAGTGGCGACCAGACACAGGCTGCGCCCAGCCCATCGCCAGCCAGGGCGCAGTTGGCATGCGCCGCGCACAGCCACAGCGGCCCCCAGCGCGACGCGAAGTCAGTCACTTCCCTGAGTGCGCCGCTGGCCAGCCGCAGGAAGTCAGGAAGCAAGTCATCCGTTTCCTCTGTCTGGCGCCAGCCGATGTCGTGCAGCACATCCCGGCGCAGCACAACCATCTCTCGCAGCCCGGCCATGGGCACAGGCGTCGCCAGGCCGGCCGGCAAGGGAAAGCGCAGCGCCTTGGCCTTGACGCCCTCGGGATCCTCATAGGGCACCACCTTCACCTGGGGCGGAACCAACAGATAAGACACCCGATCGAACAGAGACCGGACGAAGCGCTCTGGGGACTGGGAGGCGCCCTCCCAAGGCTGCGGGCTGAGGGGGTCCATGGTCGAATGTGCCGAAAATTGGTACCACCAAAATGTCGCGCTACTGTAACATGTAGAACTGAAATAGAGTTGAAGCTGTTGATTTTTGATCTCGAATGCGCTATACTGAGGTCAGCAGTTTAGCACGCATGTTCTGTTTTCACAAAGAGACGACCGTGCGCGTGGCGAAGGTGTTCCGACCCAATGCACCCGGCAGATAGGCCGCTTGTTCCTCAAGCACAGGCCGCCGCCCTGCTTGATGTGTCTGGACGTTCCCAACGTAGCGCCGCAGCGGCGCAGGCGCCGGGCAAGCCAGACCTGGCGCGTGCGGTCGAGCAGGCCGCGGTGCCGGTGTTGCTGGCTAACAGTCTGGTGATGAGCAGGTGGTATTGCGCGCGGCGGCGACGCTGCCAAGTCGGCCAGACTCTGCCATCTACGTTATGTCAATCTTTGTGGCTGTACCTGGCTACTCCCCGCGGCTCGGGCCGCAGCCATCTCAGAGAACTCGATGTTGACTGATCTCTATCACGCTTCGGTACCGACCCACCTATGCGACTTAGCTACGCTGTCAACGACCTGGTAACGGCTGCCATCGCCGATGGCCGCAGCCGGCGCACCGTCGGCGATTACCAGCAGAAGCTTCAGCCGCTGGTGGACTTCCTCGACGACAAGCCCATCGAGGAGGTCACGACGTCGGACCTGCGGAGCTACGCCGCCCATCTGCGCACGCGCTCGACCAGGTACGACTCGCATCCAAACCGGAACAAAATAGAAGGTGGGCTTGCCCAGGCCTCGGTCGCCGGCTACCTGCGGGTGCTCAGGCGGCTGTTTCGCTTCGCCGAGGGCGAGGGCTGGATCAAGGAGAACCCGGCCAAGGCGATCCGTATCCCGAAGCCCAAGCGGGGAGAGCCGAAGGCGATCTCGACGCAGGACTTCTCCAGCCTGCTGCAGGCCGTCCAGGGCGACACGGTCAACGAACGGCGCAACCGGGCCATGCTGCTGTTGCTGGCCGACAGCGCTGCGCGCGTCGGGGGCCTGGTGCGGATCCGCCTGGCCGATCTGGACCTGGAACAGCGGACGGTCTACCTGGTGGAGAAGGGAGAAAAGGGAAGGTACGCCTTCTTCTCGCCCCTGACCGGCGAGGCCATCAAGGCCTGGCTGGCAGTCCGGCCGGCGGGCGTCAGCGACTACCTCTTCGTCAACCTGGGCGCGCGCTACGGGGAGCCGATGAGCACCCAGACCGTCTCAGAGGTGCTGCGCCGACTGAAGGAGAAGGTGGGCATCCAGGGCGCCATCAACCCTCACAGCTTCCGGCACGGCTTTGCCCGCGAGTTCCTCAAGAACGGCGGCAACCTGGCGTCGCTGGCCGACATCATGGGTCACAGCGACATCAGCGTCACCTGGCAGGCCTACGCCGTGTTCACCGTGGACGAGCTGAAGGCTGCCCACGCGCGCTACAGCCCGGTGGCCTACCTGGAACGCCAGGCTGCCAACGGCAGCGCAGCGACGTAGCGCAGGCTTGCATCGGGCCTGTGCAGGGCCATTTGACAGCCGGCTAGAGCTGGGTACAATCGGAAATCACAGCACATTGACAGGGAAAGAAGTCTTCACAATCAATGAATTGTGTCAGACTGTGTTACTGCAAAAGGCGCGTGGGCGTCACCCAACGGTCTCTGGATCAGTAAGTTGGGGTTCGAGTCCCTGCACCCCAGCCAAAACACCCGATTGCGACTAGTTGATTGTGAATCAACTAGTCGCTTTTGCTTTATGGCAACACAGTGACTGCTATCTGATGAACGGCGCCGACATCATGACGCTGCGGCTGATCCTGGGCCACACGACGCTGGAGGTGACGCAGGTCTACATGCACCTGGCCGAGGCTCACATCCAGGTACAGCACAGCAAGTTCTCGCCGGTGGATCGATTGGACATCGGCAAACGGCGCAGGCGGTAGGTGGTGCTGTTGAGCGTGCAGGCGCGCGCCGGGCACAGGCTGGGCGAACCAATAGCCGTTCTGGTCGACGAGGCGTCCGATCTCTGGGCGGTTCTACCTGATAGGCCGATATGTTACCTTGACAGTTGTCACGTGACGCGTTACAATCATTCCATGATCAAAACGTTTGCTGATCGAGAAACGCAGCAACTCTACACCACCGGCAAGTCGAGACGACTACCGCCGGACCTGGCGAAACGAGCCGTGCGAAGATTGGAGTACATCGACCTGGCAAACGAACTGAGTGATCTCAAAGTACCGCCGAGCAACCGCCTTCATGCCTTGAAGGATGATCGGGAAGGGCAATACGCCATCTCGATCAACGACCAATGGCGTATCTGCTTCCGTTTCGTGGCCGGCGATGCCTACGATGTTGAGATTGCGGACTATCACTGAGGTGTAAGAACGATGGCCATCGCGAACACAGAACCGCGACAAATCCCACCGACGCATCCGGGTGAGATGTTGCGCGAGGACTTCATGCCGGACTACGGATTGACGACCAGTGCGCTGGCTGCGGCGTTGGGTGTGTCGCGCCAGACCATTCATGAGCTGTTGCGCGAGGAGCGGGCGGTCACGCCGCTGATGGCGCTGCGCCTGTCCCGCCTGTTTGGCAACTCGGCTGCGTTCTGGCTCAACGCCCAGCAGGCCAGGGACCTCTGGGAGTCGGAGCGGCGCAGCCAGGTGGACCTGATGCGCATACAACCGCTGGCTGTTCCTGCCTAACCAGCATTATCCCACGAGAGAGCGTCTGAAGGCGTCACGGGGCCGGCCAAGCGGCGATACCTCTCATCCAGGCTGGCCCACGTCTTGTAGAGTGCAAGCCACTCGACAAACTCCATGCGGTAGTCGTCCAGCGCGACGAATTCCCCCAGGTCGCCGCGCTGCATGGCATCGTGGAGGTCTTTGAACTTTACGCCGTGGTCAAATCCAGTCTTTGGCGACGCTGGATCTCGCCCAGCTGGATAACCAGGCGCAGCGCCTCGTTCACAGCGGTCTCATCTGGAAAGGCCATGGCAACGTCGGGATCGAGCAACACGAGATTGGTGCCTGCCCGATAGCGTTCCACGTATTTGCCGCGCACGCCATCCTTCAGGAGTGTCCGCAGGTCATATTGCGGTCTCAATTCGTCGTCCATCTCAGTCATATCGTCCTTCTTCATAGGCCTGTCGTTCGATGCGAGTCAGCTCGCGCGCGCTCTGGTCAGCAGTGTACCCCGAGGCGGCGACTCCGTCAAGCCGCTTCCATCCGCATCAACGCGTGGTCGCTGTTCTGGTGTACGTCGTGCCAGGGGATAGGGAGCATACACGCCCAGCAAAGCCCGTCCGAGTCGGTGGCCAGGTTCAGGTGCGTGGTCGAGGGTCGGAAATGCACCCGACCAAACGGCGAGCGCCCACCCATACAAAAACCCTGACCTCTGGGAAGAGGCCAGGGTTCCCGATGGTTCAGGCGTTCGTCATCTGTGCTTAGCGCCGCCTGCGCCTCAGAGCCAGGGCAGCGCCGGCCCCGGCCACGGCCAGCAGCCACGGCAGCGCCGCGCC
>JAAEKA010000578.1 GCA_014155705.1 Anaerolineae bacterium clx_CAG2
CCGCCACACCCCACAGCCCGCCGATGAAGGCAATGAACGGGCCGGCGCAGGGGATGGGGCTGAAGATACTCAACAGGTTGGGCACGGCAAAGAGCGCGGTCAACCCCAGGAAGCGGTCTACCCCACCGTTGCCACCCATGAGCTTGGCGAAAAGCAACACCCAGATGGCGTAGGCCAGCCACGCGCCCATCTGCCCCAGCGCGCTGTTCAGCCAGCCGCCCAGCGCCTGGAACCAGCGCGCCAGGCCACGCGGCAAGGGGGTGTCCAGGCTGTCGATGGCCACGCCGATACGGAAGCCCGACTCAAAGTTGTCCAGGAACTCATCCATGAGTTGCTGCATGAAGGCGTCCTGCGGCGGCGCGAACTGCTGCCATAGCTCCATGTTGCGTTGGAACTCGTCACGGAACTGATCGGCATCTTCCAGGCTGACCGGCTGCACGGCGCCGACGAAGCTGATGATGGAGGCAAGGCTGCCGGCCAGCAGGAAGCAGACCAGCAAGACCAGCACGCCGCGTTTCATGGCGTCCGGACGGTCGCGCCACTGTTCATAGGCCGGCGTGCGCAACAAAACGATGTCTCGAAGGGTCGAAAAAAGCGCGCTCATTGCAGACCTCCCGCGAACATCGTCGCAAACATCGCGCCGACCACGACCGCCACGATGACGCCGATCACGATGGCCAGCAAGACGAGAACGACCGAGGGCAACAGAGCCGCGGCGACTGAGCGCTGCCAGCTCAGCCCATGCACCGTGCGCAGCGCCATGTAGTTGCACAGCAGCGTCCACGTGCCCAGGCTGAAGATCACCACGAATGGCAACAGAGTCAGCATGTTGAGCAGTTGCGGCGCAGCAGCTAAGGCCGTTGCGCCCAGTGTCTGGTTGAGCGTGCCGATGCCGCCCAGCAACCGTGCGAACAGATAGGCCAGCAGGCCGTAGACCAGCCAGGCAACGATCAGCCCCAGCGGCACAACGATCAGGCCCAGCAGCGAACTGGCCGGCGACGGCGCTACGGCCGCGCTGGCGTCCCAAATGCTGTTCCAGATCTGGAACCAGGTGGCTTGCATCTCTGGATCTTGTTCCACGAACTGCCACCACGACATGGTCTGCAGGTTGGCCAGGACGGCGTCACGGATCGCGCCGATGTTCGGCGAGCTGGCCCACTCCAGCGTTGCGCCGACGATGCCCACCAATCCCAGCGCCACGCCCAACATGACGAGCACGAACAAACCCTCGACGAAGGGGTTGTCGTCGTCCCGCATGCGGGCGTAAGCCTCGCGCTGCAGGAACAAGGCGTCCCACAGCAGACCGAACGGTTTTGTGATTGCTTGCATAATTCCTCCTTGTGCCTGGCCACGAATTTTACGAATTCCCGGATCGCTTCGAGAAATTCGTTTAATCCGTGTCAGAAGTGCGGATGCCTACCGAGACGATAGCCTCTTCGTTGGACGCGTTCATAGCTGGCTGGCCGTGGACTGGTTCAGCAGTTGATGCACCAGCCGCTGCACCAACGCCCGCTCCTCGGCCTCGCTCTGGAGCGCGCCATCCATCCATGCAGCGCGCGCTGCGTCCAGCACCTGACGGTAGAGCGGGCCGGGGGCCAACCCCATGCGCTTCAAGTCGCGACCGTCGGTGTGAGGACGCACATGGCGCAGATCCTGTTCGTAGCGTCGAATGTGCGCCGCCACTGTTTCGGAGGCGGTGATGATGGGTAACAAAAAGCGAGTGGCGTCGGAAGCGGGCTGGAGGAGATGATAGATCTCGCTGGGCCGCAGATCAGGCCGCTCAAGGCGCGACGCAGGGTCTTTCAGCTCGTGCAGGTTCTCCAGCATGGTCAGCGTGCTGCGCATCAGATTCAACCGCTGGTCGAGTTGAGCAAAGGCCAGCGCCTCCATGCGGTAGGTCCAGACGGCAAAGTAGAGTTGGTCCACGTCGGCCGGCAGGTCGCCGCTGCAGCCCTGCATGGCCGTGCGCAGGCTCTGGAAGCGGGCCGTCACCCAGTCGTCCACGTGCAGACCTGGGTGGATGTGCGCTAGCACGCCCAGTTCCTCCAGCCGGCGCAGGGCCTGCTCCGGCCGGCTTTCGGCAAAGATCAGTTCCATCTCGTGGCGCACGCGGGCCGGCGTCACCCGGTCTAACAGGTCCACGGCGTCGCCGATCAACTCGGCCGTGCGCTGCTCGATGCGAAAACCGAAGCGCTGTTCGAAGCGGGCAGCGCGCAGAATGCGAGTCGGGTCGTCCACAAAGCTGTGGGTATGCAACACACGCACCAGCCCCTCTTGCAGATCGCGCTCGCCGCCGTAGAAGTCCAGCAGCTCGCCCCAACGCCCCGGGGTCAGGTTGATGGCCAGGGTGTTGATGGTGAAGTCGCGACGGTGCAGGTCCAGCTTGATCGAGCCGCGCTCCACAGTGGGCAGCGCAGTGGGTTCGGAATAGAACTCGGTGCGGGCGCTGACAAAGTCCAGCGCGACGGGCAGCAGGCCGTTGTGCGCCGTGTGCAGCTCGGTAGTCGAACGCGGCGCGACGCTGCCATCCACTGGCGGCAGGATCCATTTAGCAGTGCCAAAACGCTTGTGGTCGCGCACGCGGCCGCCGTGGGCGCGGGCCAGACTGCGGGCTAACTCGATGGCGTTGCCCTCTACCACCAGATCCACGTCGAAGTTGGACCGGCCCAGCAGAAGGTCGCGCACGAAGCCGCCCACCGCGTAGAGAGGATAGCCCAGCGCCTCGGCTGCCTCGCCAGCCGTGCGCAGGGTGGCGAGCAGCGGCGCGGGCAGACTGGACTCCATGCGCAAAGCGATATCCTCACGGCGCAGGTGCGCGGCAGGACTGCCCCACAGCTTGATCAGATCGGTACGGGTGACAATGCCGATGATCTGGTCGCTGACCAGATCGACCACCGGGATCTGCCCCCAGCCCGACTCGATCATCAGGCGCTGCAAGTCGGCGATGCTGGTGTCGGGGGTGACAGTCGTGCGGCCGGTACGCATGTAGCGCTCAATGGGGTGGCTGGCCAGACCGTGGTGCGTGGCCCGGTCCACCTGGCGGCGGCTGATAATGCCGCGCAAGTGGCTGGCCTGGCTGGCGCGCTGGCCATCCCGCTTGCCGTCTTCCGTCTCCACCACCGGATAGCCCTCGAAGCCGTAGCGCTGGATGATCTGCGCCATCTCCTGGATGGTAGTGCCTGATGGCACGGTGACGGGGTTGCCGTGGGTCATGATCTGCGCCACGGTCACGCTGGGCTTGACCGTCTCGTGCAACAGGTCCAGAATGTGGGCCTGCACCTGGTCTACGCTGCGGTTGCGGATCAGAGCCGCGGCCGCACGCGCATGGCCGCCGCCGCCCAGCTCCTTGGCGATACGCCCCACATCCACCGCGTCGCTGGTGCTGCGCGCCACCATCTGGATGCGATCCTCCAGGTCCACCAACAGGAACAGCCCGGCCGGTTCGTAGACATCGCGCAGGCTGTGGGCCAGGGTACTGATCTCGTCGCCATAATTGGGGGCGTAGGCCGTGGCAATCACCACGGATTGGCCGGCGATGTCGTGCACCTGACTGTTCTCGGCCAGCTTGGTGTACAGTTCCGTCTGGGCGGGGCTGAGGGGATGGTGCAGGAAGCGGCGCAGCACCTGGAGGTTGGCGCCCTGCTCCAATAGCCAGGCAGCCGCGCGCAGGTCGCGCGGCGTGCTGGTGACGTAGACCAGCGAACCCGTGTCCTCGTAGATGCCCAGCAGCAGCAGGGTCGCCTCCAGCGGGGTCAGTGACAGGCCGCGTTCGGCCATCTTCTCAACCAGCAGAGTGGCCGTCGCGCCTACCTCGCCGCCCCAGTGGCTCCAGCCGGGCTCCGGTGTATCGGGCATGGCATGGTGGTCGATGATCAGGCCGGGCGTGTCGGGCTTCATGCCGCGCACGGTGATAAAACTTTGGGTATCGACCACGATCACCTGGTCCACCTGACGGCGGGGCAGTTCCTCTTGTTGGCGAAAGGGCAGGCCAGAGCGGTAAAGCGCCAGGAACTCGCGCAAGTTGCGGTTGAGCGTGCGGGGCAACACAGGCACAGCTTCGGGAAAAAGCTTATGCGCGCCCAGCATCGAAGCCAGCGCATCGAAGTCGGTGTGTTCGTGGGTGACGATGACGGTGAAGCTGTTTGCGGGCATAAACGCCTCCGTATGTCATTGTACCACAAAAAGCCACGCGCCGTGCAGTCTACACAGCGCGTGGCTTTTTCTTCGACCTGATGAGCGGTGGGCGCTCGTTACCGCACCACATCCAACGCCGCCTTCGCCAGGGTTGGCGGGTGCAGCAGCATGTTGGCGTAGCTGGCGTTGGCCATGGGACAGTGGCATTCTTTGTCCGCAATGGAGCGGCGCAGGCGGGCCATCTCCTCGCCGAACCAGATGGGGGCGATGTCGTAGTCATGGTCACGCAGGTTGCCCGTCCCCTCGGCGCGAATGCAACAGGTCCACAGGTCGCCGTTGGGGCCGATCTGGCACGAGGCCCAGCCGGCGTAGCAGTCGATCACCTGGGTCTGCTCCAACAAAGTGCGCTTGGCCAGTTGGTAGTACTGGGCGCGGAAGGCCTGGGTGAAGCGGGCGATGCCGGTGGCCGGCGCCTCGTGCGCCTTCTGACTCAGGAAGTCGGCCACAGGCGCGTACTGCTCGGCCAGCGGGGTGATACCCCAGCCCACCGTGTCCAGTTCCACCCGCTCCTCAGCCACCTCGGTGATGTAGCTGTCGGGCTGGAGCTTCTGCAGGCCCTCGTAGGTCTCCTCGAACAGATGGATATTGAAGCGGCTGACCACGGTATGCACGGTCAGCACTAAGTTAGCATAGCGGGTTTGCAGTTCTTTCAGGCGCCGCCAGGTCTCCATCGACTTGTCCCAGTTGCCCGGCACGCCGCGGATGTCGTCATGCACTTCCCCCACGCCGTCCAGACTGAGGTTGAGGCCCACCTGGGCCCGCTCACAGGTGCGCACGATGTTCTCAGCCTGGGCCAGGATGCGATCGGGCAGGAGGCCGTTGGTGGGAATAGTAATGTACTCCGGCCGGCAATGTTGGTAGGCGCTGATGACCATCTGGTCGAGGTCGTCGCGCAGGAAGGGCTCGCCCCCGGTGAAGGTCATATAGACCGGCGTGCGTCCCAGCTTCTGGAAGACCTTGTCCCACTCCTCTAACGTCAGGTCGTCGTTGGGCTTACGCCACACGTCGCAGGTGCGGCATTTGCTGTTGCAGCGGTAGCTGATGCTGATCACGACGCTGAACGGATAAATCTTCGGCCAGCCCAGCCGGCGGAAGGACCAATACAGCGGTAGTTTGGGGATCAATCCAAGCATAAAAAAACTCCGGAGGCCCTCGCGGAGCCTTCGGAGTCGCAGTCGCTACCGGATCAGACCGACAACCGTTGCCGTACAGCCGGGGTGACGGGCTCGGTCAGGAGACCGGCCCGAGCGGCCAATGGTGTCAGATCAAGATGCCGGCCGGCTCACGGGCCTCCGCAAGGTTCCACACCAGCCATTCGTCGCTGTCGATGACCCAACGCTCGGCGTCCAATCCCAGGTCGTCCCAACGGCCCTTGGTCAGCGCCAGCGTGGCGTCGCCATCCTCTGCGGTGAGTGCTTCGAACAGTAAGTCCCACTCGTCGGGAGCGGGAACGTCGATATCGATGCTGGTCCCATCGGCCAGATGGCTTACATCGGCCTGAGGGACGAACACGCCGTCCTGCAAAACGACAGCGATGGTTGCCTTGTTATCAGTCATTACAAATTCTCCTGAGGTAAAGTAGCTGTCCCAGAACAGCAGCAAAAACACTACATAGTATACACCGCAGGAGGGACTTAGTCGCGTAGTATTTACTCCTAATTTGTACGTCAATTATTCATGACATGCTGCGTCAATAACATAAGAAGGAGAGACTTCGCGTGGCAAGGTTGCCAACTTTTCGGAAAAGTTGGCAACCTTGCCTGCGACACTTAGCCCAGGTTGTTGATATACTGCCGCAACTCGCGCTGATTGACCTTGATATAGCGGTCGGGCACGATTTCGGCCATCTCCTGCTGGCTCAGGCGAATGCTGAGGATCTGCAAGGCATCCTCCGGCGACTCGCCGTAGGCCAGCTTCTGCAGGCCGCTGCGCAGATCGAACAGGTACATGTAGTGAGGGTTGCTGAAGCTGCTCATGATCGGAATTGGAAGACTGGTAAGTTGGTAAACTGGTAGATCGGTCGCTGTGCGACGAACGTCGGTCGGGCACACGACCAATTTGCCCATCTACCAATCTACCAGAAACTTATGCCTTGATCAACGCTCCCTGGTACAACTCCGCTCCGCGCGTGCCGCCGTTCAGGCCGCGGTTGACCTCGGCGTCGTACTTGCCAGCCAGCAGGTCGCGGTAGAACTGATAGTTCACGCCCTTGACCTTTTCGTCGTCGGGAAAGCGATGATAGTTGTCCTTGCTCATCAGGCTCTTGCCCTCAGCGATGAGCTGATAGCCCAGTGCAGAGCCAGGATAGGGCGCGTAGAAGGCAATGGAAGGCATGACGCGCTTCATGCGTTTGAGCATGCGCATGGTCTTGAAGGCGTCCTCTGGCTCTTCGCCGGGGATGCCCAGCATGATGTTGGACCAGAAGACCGGCGGGCGCTCACCTTTGGCCTCCAGCTCGTCGCCGATGCGGTTGACCAGATCGATGGCAAAGTAATTGTCTTCCTCGGTGCACTCCTTGTTGAGCAGCTTGAGAATGCGGTCGCTGCCCGACTCAAAGCCGATGGAAATCGTCCGCCAGTTAGTCTCCTTGATCAACGCCTCGAACAGGTCAGGCCACTGGCGCACGGTGTCTGCACGGCCGGCTGCCCAGTAGGTCCAGTTCTTGGTCTGGCGCGGGTACTTCTCGATCCACTCCTTGAGCCACTTGGGGTTCTGGAAGAACATGGAATCGTGGATCACCACCGAACCGACGCCGTAGAGCCGGTCGAGAGTGTTCAGTTCGTCGATCACTTGATCGACCGGCTTGCGGCCCATATTGGGGATGTAGGAGTTCTCGTTGCAGAAGACGCACTGCCAGGGGCAGACGCGGCTGGTGATGATAGTCGCCACCGGCCCCGGCCCCCAGCCGCACTCCGGCTCCATAGGCCAGCGCCACTTCCACTTGCGCTGTGTGCGCCAGCCCACTGGCTTGGGCCACAAGGTGCGGTCGATCATCGGCCACTCGGCCATGGACCTGGCGCCCTCGGCCGAGAAGACACGCTCGAAAGCCCCAGGATCCTTGACCAGATCGACGATCACGCGTTCGCCCGGCCCCATGCAGATGCGGTCAAACTCGGCCACAGCCGCCATCTCGTCAGGCGCGACCGTGGCGTGCATACCGCCGGTCAGCACCAGGCCGTTGGGGTTGAGCTGTTTGAACAGCTTGGCCGCCTGCAGTGCGGGCGGATAAGTGTAGCTGCGCACGTTCATCAACAGCATGTCATAGCCGGCCAGTTGTGGCTTGAGCTGCTCCCAGGAGGTGACAGCGCGCGTCGAGGCCAGGTCGGTTTGCACGCCAGCCTGCTTGAGGATGGTGCGCAAGAGACCCAACCCATGGTCCTGCCACTGCTCGTGTGGCCCGCCGGGGTGCACCAGGTCGCCCAGGTCGCCCAGGTCGAGCCAGAGGATATTGGATTGTTTTTTCGGTCGGGAACTAAACAAAGGCACTACAATTGCCTCCAATATTAGAGCGCTCGCTCCAGGATACCCTTTACACTCGTCACCGGCTCTTCAGGGTTCACTCGACCGTTGGAACCGTTTTGATCTTTTTGGCCGACGAAAAAGCGGCGGGCGTTGCTGACGGTATTGGGCATGTCCAGCCAGAAGCTCTTCTTGGACATCTTTTCCCAGACGCGCTGCGGCCGGTAGAGGTAGAAGCGCCGATAGGCCTCCCGCCACTTGCGTATCACGAGATCAGGGTCGTAGATGCCGTCGTTCATGGTGAAGCGTGACTTCTGCTCGTGGATGGCGTAGTCAGGCCACTCATTGGCGAAGATCTCGCCGCCTTCCTTGATCATGTCCCACATCTTGGTGCCGGGGAAGGGCGCGGCGAGCATGAAGTTGGCCAGGTCGGGATCCAGCTCCAGCGCCAGCTCGATGGTGGCGTCCATGGTCTCTTCGGTCTCGTTGGGCATGCCGAAGATGAAGAAGCCCATCGTCTGCAAGTTGGCAGCCTTGGCATTCTTGAAGGCGTCACGCACCTGGTCCAGCGTCTGGCCCTTGCGGATCACGTTGCGCAACATCCAGGGGTCGCCGTTCTCCACGCCGAAGCCGACGCGCTTACAGCCAGCAGCTTTCATCAGTTGGAACAGCTCCAGGTCGGTATGGTTGACCTTCATGCCGTGGACGGTGGTCCAGGGGACGGTGTTCAACCCTTCGGCGATCAGGCGGCGCATCAACTCCTTGGCCCGGTCCATCTTCAAATTCCAGATGTCGTCGGTGACGCCAATCTCGCTGGCACCCAGGTCCTTGACCAGCCAGCGCCACTCGGCCACCACGTTGTCCACGCTGCGGCCGCGCCAGGTGTCGCCGGTGACAGGCTTGGAGCAGAAGGTACACTTGTAGGGACAACCGCGGCTGGTGAGAATAGTGAAGGAGCGCGCGTGCCGGTCCAGGCCGTCGGTCAACGGCTGCAGGTTGGTGTACTTGTCGATCTTGAACAGGTCATGGGCTGGGAAGGGCAGGCTGTCCAGGTCCTCGATCATGGGCGAGCTGTAGTCGGAGATGATCTCGCCGTTCCGGCGCATGTGCATGCCTGGCAGCAGATCCACCGGCCGGCCGGCCTGCAACGTATCTACCAACTCCAGGAAGGTGTGCTCGGCCTCGCCCTTGAAGACGTAGTCCACGTAGGGATGCTGCGGCTCCAGGCTCTCGCGCGGCATGATGGTCAGATGAGGCCCCCCCAAAACAGTGGTGAGGCCGTACTGCTTGGAGGTCTGCGCCATCTCCCAGGCATCCGCGATCAGCGGTGTGGTGGCCGTGATGCCAATCAGCTCGTAGGGTTTGCCCTGCTGCTCAGCTTCTTCGATATAGAACTCGACCGGCACGTCCTCGATGGCCGCGTCGTAGATGAACGGTTCGTGCCCGCCCTCGCGCAGCGTGGCTGCCAGATAGCCGAGACCCAGGGGAATATGTTTACGCTCAGACCAGACTTTCGCTTCAGGACTGGCAAGAATTACACGCATATCGATCGTATCCTTACAAGCGCCGCGCCGCACGAAGGTGGAGCACAGAGCGCAGTTGTCAAATTAGCTTAGGGACTGGAAAGCCCCTTCCAAAGTCACACAGTGTCCTCGGCGCTGAAATCTGAGCCACATAGGCGGCTTCTCAGCTTCAGCCAGTGGATCCATTTCACTGGCTCAGCGCAGGGGCCACGCTTTGCAGCGCGCCGTTGTGCGTCCGGTAGCCGATGCCATCGTCCGCCGACACCCAATCACGGTGGTTGCACTCCAGCCGGTAGCCGAAGTCGGTGCTGAAGCTGTTGAAGGCCTTGCGCGGCCAGTCACGCAGCGGCTGGCGCATCAGTTGGCGCAGGCCGCGCGTGGCGATGCCTGACACGCCGTACAGCTTGCCCGCCAGCCAGTCATAGCCGCGCGCAAGCTGCTCAGCCGACATCTGCGCCGGATGATAGGTCACATGGTTGGTGTCATACAGCGACCAGGGCACGTGCGCCATCAGCCGGTCTTCCTCGATCCACTTATCGCGCTGCGGCGTGCCGACATAGGGCGTCAGGATGGTGATGCTGACGCCGTCTAAGCCGCTGGTGCGGATGAAATCGTAGGTGCTCTGGAAAATCTCCGGCGTGTCGCCGTCGAAACCAAAGACGAACAGGCCAACCACGCCCAGGCCGGCCGCGTGAATACGCTCGATCACCTCGCGGTAGCGCTCGATGTTGCCCTTGGCCTTGCCGCCCAGCTCGCGACGGTTGTTGGGGTTGGCGCTTTCGAAGCCGATGAACAGTTTGTCCATGTGGGCCTGTTTGGCCAGCTTGAGCAGTTCAGGATAGTCGGCCACCAACTGCTCAGCCTGGCAGGTCCAGCCGGTCAGGGACAGCTTGCTCAGCGCTCGCAACAACTCTTCCATATACTCCGGGTAGAGCCGGAAGTTGAGGCCAAAGTTGTCGTCGGTCAGGAAGAAACGCTTGATGCGCCGCCGCTCGATCTCTTCCACAGCCTGATCCACCGGACGCAGACGCATCACCCGGCCAGAAACACGGATTGCCGTGCAGAAGGTGCAGTTGCGCGGGCAGCCGCGCGTCAACTCCATGTAGGGCGTCCAGTAGTTGCGGTTCTCGTCCACCTGGCTCAGCACCCGATCCGAGATGGGCAGCAGGTTGTCCAGATTGGCCCATTCGGTGTCCACATAGCTGGGCTGCAGCGCGCCGCGGTCGAAATCGGCGATCATCTGCGGCCAGGTGCGGTAGGCCTCACCGACCGCGATGCTGTCCGCCCAGGTCGAGACCTCCTCGGGGGCCAGCGTGGCATGGGTGCCGCCGATCACCACCTTCGCGCCGCGCGCCTGGGCCCGCTCGGCAATCCAGCGCGCCCGGTCGATCTGCAAGGTTTTGGCCGTGATGCCTACCAGATCGTCGGGGCCGAGCTGGTCAAAAGGCACTGCTTTGAGATCCTCGTCGATGATCTCCACATCGACCGAGTCGGGCACCAACGAGGCCAGACGCATCAGCGTATAAGGCGCCATGGTGCCTTTGCGCAAAAACGTGCCATCGCGGCCAGGTTGGATGAGTACGACTTTTCTTATCGACACGAGTCACAATCCTGTTCTCTGCGGTCACCGGCGATCGATGATAGCTTTTCCACCGACCCATCTGCCAACCACCGATCACCAGCCTACTGACTGCTGCCTGCGCTGCTGTCGCTGGGCTTCTTGTCCTCCAGCAGGACAGCGTTGTAATTGCCAAAGCTCTTGCGCAGTTGCGGCTTCCACCAGGCCCATTCGACACAGGTGTCGCAGGGGCTGACGGTGTCAGCCTGGCCGTCCACGTGCAGCTTGCGCAGGCCCTGCATCTTGGCCCCGTTCCAGTTCTTCATCACCTCAACTTTGCCGTCGGGGCTGATGACGTTGCCCAGATCGTAGTTCAGGTTGAAGTCGCGGTCGCACATGGCGATGCGTCCGTCCCAGTAGATATGCACATGATACCACAGGTTGGGGCAGGCGTACCGTTGTAGGGGCACGAAATTGGCGGGGTCGTCAGCGCGCAGGTCATTGATCTGCTCCACCTGGCCGCCCCACGAGTCGAAGGGCTTGACGTTGATGTGATCCACGCCAGGCAGATTCCACGCCGCCACGAACTCCTCGATCTCATCCACTGTTTGTTCCATCTGGATGATCTGCAGGTTGACGTAGGGGCTTCCGTAGCCTCCCTTTTCCTTCAGTTCAAGGAAGCGGCGAATGTTGTTGTTGGTCTTTTCGTAGTCAGCCTTGACGCGGATCGCCTCGTAGGTCTCCGGCCGAAAGCCATCCAGGCACAGGTAGATGGTGCCCAGACCGGCATCCAGCAGCCCCTGAGCCTTGCGTTCGTCCAGCAGAGTGGCGTTGGTGCTGATCTCAGCCCGCAACCCCTTCTGGCGGCAGTAGGCGACCATGTCGAAGATGCGTTTGTGCATCAGCGGCTCGCCCCAGATGTGCAGGGTCGTAGCCTTGACGTGCGGCGCCATCTCGTCGACGATCGACTTGAACAGATCGAAGTCCATATAGCCCTTGGGCCGTTTGACTTGCTTCAGCCCGGTCGGGCACATCACGCAGTCCAGGTTGCAGATGTTGGTGGACTCGATGTACATGCGGTCGGGCGGCGGCACCAGCCGGGTCTGGCCGGTCTCATAGGCCGCCCACTTGATCGGCCCCATCACTGCCTGGCGCAGTTGCTTCAACTCATGGCCGGCCTTGCGCTGGACGCGCGCAGACGTGGAACGGTCCGGCTGAGGCGGAATGGTGAAAAGCGGCTGCTCTGGCCGGCGGCTGCCGGAGCCGTTGCCCGCGTTGTTGGTCGGTTGATCAGTCATAGACTCTCACGCCCACGAGCTCGCGCCCTCACGTGGCTGCACCTGGCGGAACTTGGGGAACAGGCCAGCGTCCAGCGCCGCCTTGGCAGCGGCGTTGACCGGCTTGATTTTGGCGACCTGGTAGACGCGGCGGCCCCACTGCGGGCCGAAGTACTTGACGAACTTGCGCTGTTCCTTGGCATCCTGGAAGCGCTCGCGCGCGCGCAGGGCCATGCCGCTGAGTTGCTCATCGCCCACCTCGGACACATTCATGAAGGGCGCGATCTCGGCGGTGTAGTTGTTGTAGTAGTAAGTCTTGGTGAAGTCAGCGTTGTAGGCCATTCCTGGATTGCGCATCACCAGCTCATTCCACAGGGCAGTGCCGGGGAAGGGCGTGGCGATTGAGAACATGGCCTCGGTCAGCTCCAGGCTGGCCGCGAACTCGATGGTCTCTTCCATGGTGGCCTCGTCGTCGCCAGGCAGGCCCAGGATGAAGTAGCCCTTGGAACGGATGCCCGCCTCCTCGGTCCAGCGCACGGCGTCCCGCACCTGCTGCAGGTCGATGTGCTTGGCCGTGCGCTTCAGCACGTCCTGGTTGCCGCTCTCGATGCCGTAGTGGATCTGGCGGCAACCGGCCCGGTACATCTTCTTCAGCAACTCCTGCGACACGCGGTCGACCCGCGCCAAACAGCGCCAGCGGAAGTCGAGCTTCTGGTCGATGAAGTAGTCCAGAATCTTCTCCAGCCGCTTCAGGTCGATGGTAAACAGGTCGTCGATAAAGTAGAAGTTGCGGATATTGTACGTCTCCGCGACCTGCCGCAGTTCGGCCACGATATTCTCAGGGCTGCGCTGATGGTAGGAGCGGCCAACGATGCCTTTGAAGCAGAAAGAGCAGTTGTACGGACAGCCGCGGCTGCTGAGAATGGTCAGCATCGGCTCGCCGTTGGGCGCATAGAGCGGGTACTTGCTCAGCTCGAACAGGTGGCGCGATGGATAAGGCAACGCGTCCAGATCTTCGATGGGCTTGCGGCTGCCGCCTGGAATGATCTGGCCATCTTGCTTGTACCACAGCCCCTGGATCTGATCCCAGCGATGATCGCCCGACTCGTAGGCGCGCAGAAAGTCCTGGAAGATGAACTCGCCCTCCCCGTAGACCAGGTAGTCGATATTTGGGTTGGCCAGGGTGCCTTCGGGCAAGGACGTGGCATGCGGGCCGCCGATGATTACCGGCGCGCCCAGCGCGTCCTTCAACCGGACTACCAACTGCTCCACGTAGTGGTAGGAGGTGGTCATCGAGGTCAGCGCGATGACATCAGGCTTGAAGTCGATCACCTGCTGTGCATCCTGCTCGATAGGCTGCGACGGATAGAGGCCAAAATCATGGATGCGCACCTCGTGCCCATCCTGCTCAGCGATGCCCGCCAAATAGCCCAGGCCCAGCGGCGGGTAGCTGTTGATCATCTCGTTCCATTTGGGGCCGATCAGAGATATTCTCATGATGTTTTGTCCGTTGTCAATGGCGCGTTTGGGCTAACCTAATGCGTAACACGTAATTCGTAACCAGATTAGACAACCGTGGCTGTAAAAGCAGACTCTCTGGGTTACGAGTTACACATGACTCGTTACGCATCAGATCGACAGCCCCTCCGCCTCGATCGTCCGGCGCAGTTGGGTCTTTTCTTCCTTCTTGAAGAAGGTGCGGCGGGCGATGCGCAGGTTGCGCGGCAGGTTGAACCAGAAGTCCTTGGTCTGCACGCGGCGCATGACGGGACCAGGGCGCAGGTAGAACTGGCGATAGGCCTTGCGATACATCTCCTCCACCAACTCGGCCGTCATATCGCCCATCTCGTAGCGCGCCTTCTGCTCGAAGAAGACGTAGTCCTCCCAGTCGGTCATCAGCAGCTTGCCCTCGCGCTTGACGATCTCATAGACCTTGGTGCCAGGGTAAGGGGTCATCATGCTGAAGTTGGCGATCAGCGGATCCAGCTCGACGGCAAAGTCGATGGTGTCCTGCATGGTCTGGCGGTTTTCGCCCGGCAGGCCAATAATGAAGAAACCGATGGTCTGAAGGCCGACCTCTTTACAGTTCTTGAAGGCCTGGCGAATCGTGTCATGGTCGATATTCTTGTCGATGGTCTTGAGAATCTCAACGTTGCCCGTCTCAACACCGAAAGCGGTGCGCAACAGGCCAGCCTCTTTAAGCTTGGCCATCAGCGGCTTCTCGGCCAGGTTGGCGCGGATGCCGTTGACGAAGATCCATGGCACATGGTTGAGCTTGTCGGCGATCAGCATATCGGACAGGGTGTAGAGCCGGTCCTTGCGGATGTTGGCGCTGTCGTCCAGCACGCCGATCTCTTCCGCGCCCAGGTCGCGCACCAGGTGGCGCCACTCTTCGATCACGTTTTCGGCCGTGCGAGCCCGCCACTTGATAGGCATGATCGACTGCGAGCAGAAGGTGCAGCGGTAGGGGCAGCCGCGGCTGGTCATGATGCTGAAGCTGCGCGCGCCGTCCACGTGGTCGGTGGCCGGCTGCAGGTTGGTGTACTTGTCCATGCGGAACAAGTTATAGGCCGGCCAGGGCAGGCTATCCAGGTCATTGATCGGCTTGGCATCCATGTTGCGATAGACCTGGCCGTCGCTGGTCTTGTAGGTCAGGCCCAGCACATCGTCCCACAGATGCTTGTCAGGAGCCATCAGCGCGGCCGTGGAGATATCCTCGCTGCTGCGCAGGAAATCCTCGAGCTTGTCGGAGATCTCCAGCCAGGGGCCTTCGCCTTCGCCGCGCACGACCATATCCACATAGGGGCGCTCGACCGACTCGTAGTCCAGCCCCTCGGAGGCCACGCTGGGATGCGGACCGCCCAAGACGATGGGCACATCATGCACCCCCTTGATGGCCTTGGCCGTGCGCCAGGCCTGCTTGACCTGCGGGGTGTTGGCGGTAATGCCGATCAGATGGGGCTTGAACTCCTGGATGAAGTCCTCGACCGATTGTTCTTCCACGTCGGCGTCGAAGATGCGCACAGTGTCGCCGCGCTTCTGCGAGACTGCGCCCAGATAGGCCAGGCCAAGATGCGCCGTGGTGCGGGTATCGATGGGTAGACGAAAGCGCGGGTTAATCAAAGCAACGCGCATGGTTAGATCCTCCAAGAAGGTCAGGACTGACACAGGGCTGTCAGTCCTGGGGAATTACGACCTGATGGCCATTAACTGCTTAGCCGCGGTGAACAGATCGCGCGGGCTCATTTTCACCGGGTGGATGCGGGACTTGATCATCCAGCCCTTGAACAACTTGTGCATCCACCAGTAGAAGGTGTCGGTCAGCTTGTTGTGCGGGGCCTTGATCAGCCAGCGGATCAATGGCTCCAAGCGCGGCCACTCGACGCCAATCGCGAACAGGCGCTGCAAGTGCTCAACCTGGCTCTTTTCCTCAGGGTTGTCGAAGACCATGATCGAGCGCTCCCAGGCGATCTCGCTGATGTCGTCGAAATTGCCTACCATGTACTCCTCATCCTCAGCAAACTTGCCCAGTTCGGTGCCTGGATAAGGCTGGAAGAGGAAGGCATGGGAATAGCTGATGCGAGCCGCGCCGTTCAGACGCATGGTGTCCAGGTCATCCTCCAGCGTGCTGCTGGGCAAACCCAGGATGTTGGTACTGGTGATGTGGATGCCGGCATCGCGGATCATGTTGCCGGCCTTGATCATATCCTCACGGGTCATACGCCGCTTCAGCAACTGGACGCGGATGCGGTCATTGGCCGCCTCGACGCCCATGCTGACCGTGCCGCAGCCGGCCCGCTTGAGCATCTCGACCTTGTGAGCGCCTTTGACGATCAGGTTAGCGCGCACGTTGGCGAAGAAGGGCAGGCCCACTTCCTTCGGCCACTTGTCGGCGAACTCCTCCAGCCAGTCGTCGTAGATGATGAACAGGTCGTCGATGAAGACCACCGACTGCAACGGCCACTTCGCGCGCACCAGCTTGGCTTCCGCGATGATCTGGTCCACCGGACGCTGGTTGCCGCGCTTCTCCCGGTTGTAGATCTGATAGTAAGCGTGGTTGAAACAGTAGGTGCAGTTATAGGGGCAGCCGCGCGAGCCCATGAAGTGCTTGATGGGGGTGACGCGGCTGTAGTCGTGCTTGCTGTAGACCAGGTCGCGGTCGGGCAGCGGCAGGTCGCCCAGATCCTGAACCAATGGCCGCACCGGATTGCGCACGATCTCGTCCTCGATCTTCAGCCACCAGTTGGGCAGATCAGGCTTGATGCCGCCGTTGCCCAACGCGTTAGCCAGATCGACGATCGCCTCGTCCCCCTCGCCGACACAGATGCCGTCCACGCCGGGTTCGCTGACCATCTCAGGGAAGAAGGTGGGATGCGGTCCGCCGAAGACCGAGAAGGGCGCTTTGTCTTTCAGCGCGCTCTTCACCTGGCGGTTCAGGTCGAAATAGTATTGGTGCGAGCCGGTCATCACGCTGTAGGCGACAATATCGGGCTCGATCTCGCGCACCAGTTGGATCGGGTCTTCCTGGGCGGCGATCGCGAGGTGAGTCTCATGACCCGCCCGTTTCAAGCACGCTGAGAGTTGCATGATGCCCTGGGGTTCGTAGTCGATCTGTTTCTCAATAAAAAGAACGCGCACGGTTAGACCTTTCTCGTTAGGATAATCATAGCGTCATTGGGTGCTGTTCTTGGGGAACGGTCCAATAAAGTGAGACGTTGGAGGCTGGCAGGGCCTGATTTGCCACACGGTCGCGGCCCTGACCCTTTGGCGATTATATCCACGCGCGGGCCATTGTCAAATTTATATGATCTAGCTTAGAAAAATTATAGACCGAAAATTCACAGATGGCCACGCATAACAGAGGACGCCAGCGCCGCTGGCGTCCTCTGTTATGCGTCGAGGATCAATTGGTGGTTTTGCATCTATACCCCATCAGCAAGCACACCTACGGTCCGGGGATATCCATCCGCAGACGATAACCCACCCCTGGCTCCGTGAGAACGTAGATGGGACGAGACGGGTCAGGCTCGATTTTGCGACGCAGATTGTGGATGTTGACCCGCAGCATATGCGCCTCGCCCTCATAACCCACGCCCCACACCTGGCGCAGCAGATGGCGATGGGTCAGTACCTTGCCCGCATGAGCCACGAAGGCCCGCAACAGGTCGAACTCCGTGGGCGTGAGCTGCACCTCCTGGCCTGAGATCGTCACCAACCGTCGCGCCAGGTCCACCGTCAGCTCGCCGGCGCTGAACACCGGTTCGCCGCCCGGAGCGGCTGCCCGCCGCAGCGCGACCCGCAGGCGCGCCAGAAGCTCGCCGATGCCAAAGGGCTTGGTCAGATAATCGTCCGCGCCGGCGTCCAGGGCTGCGATCTTGTCCCCTTCCTGGTCGCGCACCGAGAGGACGATAATCGGTATCTGCGTCCACTCGCGCAGGCGCTGCGTCACCTGGACGCCATCCATGCCTGGCAGCCCCAGGTCCAGAATCACCAAGTCAGGCCGATGATCGATCACCGCGGCCAGCGCTTCCGGGCCATCGACCGCCTCGAAAACTGCGTAATCGTGGGCAGTCAGCGACGTAGTCAAAAAGCGCCGGATGGGTCGCTCGTCGTCGACGATCAACACGCGCGTCTTAGACTCAGCCATGAGCAAGAGTTCCCAGGGGCAGCGTGACCACGAAACTGGCCCCGCCGCCGGTACGATTGTAGGCGCGGATGCTGCCGCCATGCGCTTCGACGATACCGCGACAGATGGACAGACCCAGCCCCGTCCCGCCCACACTGCCGGGGTGTTGCAGACGATAAAAGCGGTCGAAAATGCGCTCCAGATCGTCGGGGGGAACACCCGGTCCCCGGTCGGCCACCTCAATCTCCACGTAGCGACCCGTAGTCCGCACGCTCACCTCGATCGGCTGGGTAGAGGGTGAATATTTCAGCGCGTTGTCCAGCAGGTTCACCAGTACTTGAACGATGGGCACAAAGTCCAACGGCGCCAACGGCATGTCTGCCGGCACATCCACCTGCACGGCACGATCGCGCAGTCGTGTGCCCAGATGGGCCAGGGCCGCGCCGATGACGTCCTGAACGTCGCTGGGCTCCAGTCGAACGGCCAACGCCCCGGCCTCCAGACGGGTCATATCCAGGAGGTTGCCGACCAACTGGTTGAGCCGCTGCGCCTCTTCATGCGCGTTTTCGACCAGCGACTGCTCTGTGGCCGCGTCCAGTTGGCCGGCGTCGGCCAGCAAGGTGCTGAGCGCGCCAGTGATGGAGACCAGCGGCGTGCGCAACTCGTGCGAGATGGAGTTGAGCAACGCCGCTTGCAGTTGCTCAGTAACCTGAAGAACCTCCGCCTTACGCGCCTGGGCGGCCAGATTCGCCCGTTCCAGCGACAGCGCGGCCTGGCTGGCGAAAGCTTCCATCAGCCGGCGCAGCTCCGGCGTGAGATCTCGTTGGGCCGGATCCGGACCGGCTACGCCCAGCACGCCGACGATACCGCGCGCCGTCTTCATGGGCAGATAGCGCAGGTTAGCGGCCGGCAGGGTCGTGGTGTTGCGGCCGGCCGGCTCGCCGCGGCGGTAGACCCAATCGGCCACGGCCAGCTCATCCGGGGGCAGGTCCAGGCCCACGCTGGCCGCGGCGACCGCCAGCGCGTCGGAGGAATCCTTCGTTGGCAGCAGGATCACCACCGCCCGACCGAAGGTGTGCTCGACGTGTTGCGTCACGGTGTGCAGGATGTCGTCGAACCCGAGGGCCGTGGCCAGGTCGCGGCTCAACTCGTAAAGCGCGGCGGTCTCGGTCTCGCGCTGCATGGCCGCATCCGCCTGCTCGCGCGCCCGAGCGGTCAAGGTACTGATCACCACGCCGACGATCAGCAGGCCAGCGAAGGTCAGGACGTACTGTGTGTCAGCCACCACGAAGGTATAGCGCGGCTCGACAAAGAAGAAGTCAAAGGCCAGCACGCTCAACACCGATGCCAGTATAGCCGGCCCGCCGCCGAGATAGACTGCCGCCGCCACCACTGCGGCCAGATAGATCATCACCAGGTTGGTGGGGGTTAGCAGCAGGGAGAGCGGCTGACCCAGCAGCGTGGCGCCGGCCACCAGCGCAGCAGCCAGCCCATAACGACGCCAGGGCTGGTGTTTGATCAAAGCCTGCGGCCGGGCGGCCAGCGTCGCATCGACTGAGCTGCTGATGACGTACACGTCGATCGGCCCGCTGTTGCGAATCAGGCGATCGACCACGGAGCCGCGCAGCAACTCCTGCCAGCGCGGGCGCAGTGGCTTGCCGGCGATGATCTTAGTGATGTTGTGCGAGCGCGCGTAGTCGAGCACCACGTCGACCACGGACTGGCCGGGCAGTGTGTTGGTCTTGGCGCCCAACGTTTCGGCCAATTGAAGATTGCGGGCTAGCTGGTCGCGCACGGCCAGCGAGAGTCTGGCGCTGGACGCAGTCTCCACATTGAGAGCGAACCATTCGGCGCTGAGTTCGTCTGCCAGGCGCCGCGCCGCCCGAATCAGCTTTTCGCTTAATGGGCTGGGGCTAATGCAGACCAGCAGGCGCTCGGTAGCCGGCCATGGGCCAGATATGGCCTGCGTTTGCATGTAGCTGCGCATCTGGTCGTCGACCCGCTCGGCCGTGCGGCGCAGGGAGATCTCCCGCAGCGCAGTCAGATTGCCCAGGCG
>JAAEKA010000579.1 GCA_014155705.1 Anaerolineae bacterium clx_CAG2
TACCCGATTTGGCTCACTTTGGCTCGTTCTCTCCTGCCAAAAACGGCTCCAGACGAGCAGAAACCGCCTGTTACTGTTTTTTCCGAGTAGAAATGCACCGATATTGCGCAAAAATAAGGTGTCAGCCCTGCGTCATCGCCCGCAGTCGTTCGATCCCCTCGGGGTCGCCCACAGCCAGCCGGTTGACGCCGCGCTCGATGCGCTTCATCAAATTGGCCAGCACATCGCCGGAGCCCACCTCAACCACCAGTTCAACGCCCTGAGCGGCCAGGTAACGCATGGACTCGGTCCAGCGCACGGCTGCCGTCAACTGACCGGCCAGATCAGCGCGAATTGCGTCCACGGTCAGCAAGGGCTGGGCGTGGACGTTGCCGATCACCGGCATCGCCGGCGCTTGGATGGGCGTGGCCTCGATGGCTTGGCGCAGCGCGTCGGCTGCGGGCGCCATCAGAGGCGAATGGGCTGCTATGCTGACGGCCAGGCGCACGACCTTCTTGGCGCCAGCTTGGCGTGCCAGGTCCATGGCCAGATCCAGCGAGGGGTTGTCACCGGAGATCACCGTCTGGCCGGGGCAGTTGTCGTTGGCCATCTGCACCACGCCGCCGCTCAGCTCAGCCGCCTGCACGCACAGGGCGACGACCTCGGCTGCGTCCAGCCCCAGGATGGCGGCCATGCCGCCAGGGCTGCGCTGGCCAGCCTCCTTCATCAGCCGGCCGCGCTCGCGCACCAGGCGCAGCGCGTCAGGGTAGCTCAACGCGCCGGCTGCGATCAGCGCTGAGTACTCGCCCATGCTATGGCCGGCCACAGCGGCTGGCGCAGGCAGGTTGGGCAGCGCCTCGCGCAGGACGCGCAAAGCAGCCACGCTGGCTGCCAGCAGGGCCGGTTGCGCGTTGATGGTATCAGTCAACGTCTCTTCCGGCCCCTCGAAGCAGAGGGTGGACAGGTTGAAACCCAGCACGTCGTCGGCCTCGGCCATAGCGGCGGCTGCGCTGGGATAGCGCTCGACCAGCGCCCTGGCCATGCCAACGGCCTGGGAACCCTGGCCGGGGAAGAGAAAGGCGACAGTGCTCATGGTGCGCTTAAGAAATGACATGTCTCTGAAGACATGTCATTTCTGGGATCACGAGTCTGGAAATGACATGTCCTGAGGAGATGCCATTTCGATGCGATGAGAGCTACTTCACTTCTTCAGACATCAGCACGGCGCGGCCGCGGTAGGTGCCGCACTGGGTGCAGACACGGTGCGCCAGGTGCTTGCTGTGGCACTGAGGACACTCGACCAGGGCGGGCTTGCTGATGGCGTCATGGGCGCGGCGGCGGTCGCGGCGCCCCTTAGAAACCTTACGTTTTGGCAACGGGGGCATAGTTTTTCTCCTTTTGTCCTAGAGTTCGATATCGTCTAACAGGGCGCTGAGTTGCTCCCAACGGGCATCTGACTCCTCGTCGGGGCAGTCGCAAGTCCCTTCGTTCAGATCCTGACCACAAGTCTGGCACAGCCCGGCGCAGTCTGGCCGGCACAGCACCTGGATGGGCACTTCCAGCAACACGGCCTGGCGCAGCACCTCGCTGATGTCCAACACATGATGTTCGTCGATCAGCAGGGCCGTGTCTTCTTCATCTACCGGCACGTAAGAGCCACGCACTACATCGACCGTAGGCTTGAATTCCTCTTCCAGTTCGACGGTCACGTGCAGAGTCACGGGCTTCAAGCAACGGG
This sequence comes from Anaerolineae bacterium clx_CAG2, assembly GCA_014155705.1. Taxonomy (GTDB): domain Bacteria; phylum Chloroflexota; class Anaerolineae; order JAAEKA01; family JAAEKA01; genus JAAEKA01. The sequence continues at coordinate 1,718 of JAAEKA010000579.1, forward strand.
TGCAGGCCACAGTCACCGGGCCGGTCAGAACACCCTGAACCAACACGCCCAGATTGGTGCGCAACATCGAGACCTGGCCGGCCAGCGGGGCTGCCTGGGTCACGTCACTCTCCTGTTGCAGCACCGACGCCTGCACGTCGAAGTTGCGGGTAGCGCCGATCGGCTCCTTGAGCAGTTGGGCGACATTCCATTGAGTTCGTTCTTCAGCCATGATGATCCATGGGCGGTCGCCAGGCGCAACAAAAAACGCGCCGACGCGCCAGACAACCGATTATAGGGCAGCGATGGGCGAATGTCAAGATCGCGGGGTGTGTACTGCGGCGCTACCGGCCTTGCAGGGCCGACAGTCCGTTCTGCACCTCGCGCTGGATCTTGGCCAGGTGCTCGCCCAGGCTGGCCAGCGAGTTGAGCGCGTAGCTGTCAGCCTCAGCCCGCATGCCGGCCGCCTCGCGCTCGGCCTCGGCCACGACCTCATGGGCGCGGCGGCGTGCATCCTCGACCAACTCGTGATGCTCGATCATGTCGGTGGCCTGCTCACGGCCCATCTGAACGATGCGGCTGGCCTCTTCATTGGCTTGGGCGATGATGCGATCCCGCTCGCCCAGGGTGCGCTCAGCCTGCTTGATGATATCAGGCACCGAGACTCGCATCTGGTCGATCACGCGACGCACCGCTTCTTCGTCCACCATAATACTCTGGGACAAGGGCACCCGCTTGCCTTGGCCGATCACGGTCTCCAGTTGGTTGATCAATTGTTGGAGTTCTATGACAATCACCTCCTTGGTATTCGGTTGCACCAGACCCTTCGGTTTCTGTCGATGAACGGCAGTTGGCGGCAGCCGTGCTACCACCGTTTGCAGCAACTCGACGTCAACGACAGGATACCCGAAGGATCTCACCGCTGGACGTTCAGTAACGCCTCCACCACCACCGGCGGCGCCCAGCGACTGATGTCGCCGCCCAGTGCAGCCACTTCCTTGAGGATTGAGGCGCTGAGATAGGCGTACTGCAAGCTGGTGATCAGCATCACTGCGTCGATCTCCGGCGCCAGCGCCTTGTTGGTTAAAGCCAGTTGCGCCTCGTACTCGTAGTCCGATGTGGCGCGCAGGCCGCGTACCACAGCCGTTGCGCCTACCTGGTGGGCCACGTCCACCGTCAGGCCGCGGTAGGCCATGACCTGCACGGTAGGCAGGTGCTGCAACGTTTGCCGTGCCAGCTCAACTCGCTGTTCAGTGTTGAACAGCAGTCGCTTACTCGATGGGCTATCGTAGACAGCCACAACCACCCGATCGAACAGGCGCGCGGCGCGCTCGGCGATATCGATGTGGCCGTTATGGATCGGGTCGAAGGAGCCGGGGTAGAGCGCAATCGGCATGTCAGCTTACATCTCCTTCGCTGCGCCAAAACTGGCGGGCCTTACGCGCCAGAGCCAGATGCTCAGGCATGCTCAGATCGGGGTCGATCTGCAGCAGGCGAGCCGCCTCCACGCGCGCCAGTTCCAACGTGCGCAGGTCGCTGAGTTTAGCCATCTTCAGGTCAGGCAGGCCGCTTTGGCGGGTGCCGAAGAAGTCGCCGGGGCCGCGCAGTTGCAGGTCCTTCTCGGCCAGCGCGAAGCCGTCCTGCGACTGCTCCAGCGCGTGCAGGCGTTCAGCCGCATTGGGCGTGGTGGCGTCAGAGATCAGAATGCAGTAGGAGGCATACTCGCCGCGGCCGACGCGGCCGCGGAATTGGTGCAACTGGGCCAGGCCGAAGCGCTCGGCGTCCTCGATCACGATCACCGTCGCGTTGGGGATGTCGATGCCCACCTCGACCACCGAGGTCGCCACCAGGATGTCGATCTCACCGCGCTGCATGGCCTGCATGACGGCATCCTTCTCAGCGCTCTTCATGCGGCCGTGCAGCAGCCCGAGTTGTAGTTGCGGGAAAACCTCCTTGCAAAGCTGCTCGTACTCTGGCACAGCCGCCTTGGCTGAGAGGCTCTCCGATTCTTCGACCAGCGGGTAGATGATGAAGGCCTGCCGGCCGGCCTCGACCTGGCGGCGAACGAAACTGTAGGCGCGCTCCCGCTCCTTGGACAACAGCCAGCGGGTCTTGATCGGCTGGCGGCCGGGGGGCATCTCGTCGATCACCGAGGCGTCCAGGTCGCCGAACACCGTCAGCGACAGAGTGCGGGGAATGGGGGTAGCGGTCATCACCAGCAGGTGCGGGGCGGGATCCTGCCCCTCGACGCCGCTGTCAGACGCCGCCTTATCGCGCAGCATGGCCCTCTGGCGCACGCCGAAGCGGTGCTGCTCGTCGATGATGGCCAGACCCAGGTTACGAAATTCGACTCCCTCCTGGATCAGGGCATGCGTGCCCACGGCGATGTCGATCTCGCCAGCCGCCAGGGCGCGCAGGGTAGCGGCCCGCTCTGCGCCCTTGACGCTGCCGGTCAGCAAGGCGACGCGCACGGGGCGCTCCTGCACCCTCAGCCCTGCGAACAGTTTGCTCAGCCCGCGGTAGTGCTGCTCGGCCAGAATCTCAGTGGGGGCCATCATGGCTGCCTGGGCGCCGTTGGCCGCCACGGCCCACATGGCATTGGCTGCCACGACCGTTTTGCCGGAGCCCACATCGCCCTGCATCAGCCGGCTCATGGGCCGGTCGCCGGCCAGGTCGTCCAGGATGGCGCGGGCAGCGCGCGCCTGGGCGCTGGTATACTCGAAGGGCAGCGCCTGGACAAAGGCTGCCTGGCCGATCGCGTCCAGGGGGAAGCTGCGCCCAGGCAGCGAGCGATATTCCTGGCGCTGGCGCAACACGCCGATCTGGATCACAAACAACTCGTCAAAGGCCAGGCGCTGGCGGGCATCCCGCAGACTCTCCTGGCTGTCGGGGAAATGCACCTGATCCAGCGCCTGCGCTAAAGTCATCAAACCAGCGCGCTGGCGCACGCTCTCAGGCAGGTGGTCGTGGACACGCCGGCCCCACTCGGCCACCACCCGCTTCTGTGTGTTGCGCATCCATTTAGCGCCGATGCCCTTGGTTAGCGGGTAAACTGGCACCAGACGGCCGGTGTGCAGCAATTCCTTGTCTGGCTCCTCGAACTCCGGGTTGCGCAGGGTCAAGCGACCCAGATAGCTCTGCACCTTGCCGCTGAAGACATAGGACTGACCGGTTTTGAGCTGCTTGATCACATAAGGATTGAACCAGCTCACCTGGATGGTGGCCGTGGAATCGTCCAGCACGCCGGTGGTAAAAGACGCCCCGCGCCCGGACAGTCGCTTGCTCTTCAGGTCCCACAGGTTGGCCAGAATCGTCACCTCGTCGCCATCGCGCAACTGGTGGATCGGTTTCATCGCCCGGTAATCGTCGTAGCGCCGCGGCAGCAGCCAGAGCATGTCACCGATGGTGTGAATGCCCATCTTGCCCAATCGCTCGCTGAAGTTCGGTCCGATGCCAGGCAGGCGGCTGATGGAAGCCTGAAGACTTGCGGTCCCGACCGGCGTGGGTCGCACGCCGGCGTAGGCCGTCCCCGGCGAGGGCGGCGGCGCGGCTTTGACCGGGACAGGCGGGCGTGGCGCAGGAGGCGACATAGCTGGTCGGGCCGGCGGCGGCGCAACTTTAGCCAGGACAGGCGGTTCCGCTCTGACCGGCTGCGGGCTGGCCTGGGGCGCTTCCGCAAGCGGCTGGCTGGCTGGCGGCGTGGGGTGGGACGCTGCGCTGGGTTTGGGCGCAGTGAACTGTGGCGCAGGCGGCGCCTCCCATTGGCCGGCCAACGTCAGCATGGCTTCGATAGCCTCCTTGCGAGCGGAGGAGCCTTGCAGACTGCCATAGCCATCGAGCCTGGCCACGATCTGGTCGACCAGCGCCTGTTGGCCGTCCACAGTCGCCTCCTGTAAGGCATCGACCTGCCAGCGCTCGGCCAGCCGCCCCAAGCCGCCAATGACGGCTTTGTTGCGATAGCCTTGTTGCTGCTCCAGCTTGAGAATTTTCTTGAGACGTTCGATCGCTTTGTTCACACCCGCCCCCTAGCTGACGACTTCCAGGACCACAACACCCATGGCCTCAGGGCCCAGATGAACGGCCAAAGAAGGATTGCAGCTTAACAGCGTGAAAGGATGACCAGGATACGCCAGCTCCAACCGCTCCAACAGCGCCTGCTGTTCCTTGGCGAAGCCATTTTGCAGCACGGCGGCCTTTTGCAGATGGCCGAACTCGGACACGTAGTCGAAGAGTTTTTCCACGCCCTGCTGGGACGTGCGTACCTTTTCCAGTGGAATAATCTCGCCGTCTTCGATCTGCAAGAGCGGCATGACGTTGAGCATGCTGCCCAGGAAGGCCTGGGCCGGGCTGATGCGCCCTTCCCGCTCCAGGTATGGCAGATGCTTGACCAGAAAGAAGAGATAAATGTGCGGCATCAGGCCCCGCACCAAACGAATGCAGTCTTCCAGATTATGGCCGGCGGCAGCGGCCACGGCCGCGGTTTGCACCAAATAGCCCAGCCCCACAGAGGTGGAGAGACTGTCGACCACCTCAATCGTGCAGCGGCCCAGATAACTGCGGCGCGCCTGGCGCGCGTTTTCCACCGTGTCGCTGAGATGGCTGGACATGTGAAGCGACAAGACCTGATCAGTCTGCTTCAACAGCCGTCCGTAAAGGTCGCTGAACGTCTCCACCGACGGCCCCGTCGCCCGCGGCAAGACATCACCCTTGGCCTCCTTCAGCAGCCGGAAATAGTCGGCTGGCGTCAGGTCCACCCCCTCCTTGAACGTTCCCTGGGGCAGGTGGATGCTATGGGGCAGGACAAGAATGTTCAGCCGCTGCGCAAGGCGAGGCGAAAGATAGGCGTTGCTATCGGTAACTACGGCAACACGAGCCACTCGGTACTCCTGGATGGTGGGACGGAGCTACTCCGTCGAGAGAATGAAATGATAGTGCGGCTGGCCACCGGCGATGACCTCGAGTTCCTGGCCAGGATAAGTAGCAGCGATTTCACCGCCTAACGCCGCGGCTGTCGCAGCGTCGATCTGGTCGCCGTAGTAGACAGTGATGATTTCGGCCTGGCCTGCATTCATCTGCGCCAACAGGTTGAACACCACCTCTTGCGGAGTAGCGCCAATGGTGGTCAGCGTGTCGTTAAGCAGGCCAATCACATCGCCCGTCCTGACCTCCATGCCGTCGATCTGCGCATCACGCACGGCCACTGTTACCTCGCCGGTGTCGATGGCGGCCAGCGCGCGTGCCATGGTCGCGGCGTTGTCGTCCAGACTGGCCTGCATGTTAAAGGCCAACAGCGCACTGATACCTTGCGGCGCGGTGCGGCTGGGGATCACCTCGACCCGTTTGCCGCGCCGCGTGGCCTCCTGGGCTGCGCCCTGGGCCGCCATGATGACGTTGCTGTTGTTGGGTAATAAAATGACTTCTTCAGTCGGCAGGGCGTCGATTGCGTCCAGCAATTCCTGGATGCTGGGGTTCATAGTCTGGCCGCCAGAGACGATGCCGCCCACCCCCAGGCTCTCGAAAACTTCGGCCAGCCCTGGGCCTGGCGCCACCGCCACGACGCCGATAGGGCCAAAATGCTCAGCCATCTGCGGCATCACGGGCCTGGCCGTGCTCAGTTCTTCCTTGACGTCGTCGGGTGTCATGCCGGCCGCAGCCATCGCGTCCATGTTCTCCACGACAACGTCGGTGATGAAGCCCTGTTGTACACCGTAAGCCAGCGGCTTACTGGGGTCAAAGACGTGGACATGCACTTTGACCAGGGTTGGGCCGCCCTCCACCAGGGCAAAGTCGCCGTGATCGATCATCCAACTTCGGATGGCATCCACCTGCAGATCGGCGCCCCAGAGCAGAAACTGCACGTCAAAGCCGTAGCGGATAGGTGGCAGGTTATGGGGGTCCAATGCCACGGTCTGCTGGGTCGCGCTTACGGGCATCTCGACCGGCGGCGTTACCGGCTCACCGCGCAGGCCCCGGTGCATCCCTTCCAGGATGTAGAACAGCCCCTTGCCGCCTGAGTCGACCACACCGGCCCTGGCCAGAACCGGCAGCAGCAACGGAGTCTGCTCGACCGCCTCGCCGGCTGCCTGGATGGTGTGGGCCAGCACGAAGTCCAGGTCATCCTCCACGGCCGCGGCCTTCTGGGCCGCGTCAGCCGCCTGGCGGATCACCGTCAGGATCGTACCTTCCACCGGCTTGACCACTCCCTTATAGGCCGTTTCTGAGCCTTGGCGCAGGCCAAGCGCCAGATCGTGGGCGGTGATCACCTGCTTGTGGCGGAAAGCATGGGCCATGCCGCGCAAGATCTGCGAGAGAATCACACCAGAGTTGCCGCGCGCGCCCATCAGCGCTCCCTGAGCTACGGTCTGAGCGATGTGGCTGACGTCATCATCTTCGCTGTGGTCGATCTCGCGCCAGGCCGCCCGCATAGTCAGGAACATATTGGTGCCGGTATCGCCGTCGGGTACGGGAAAGACGTTGAGCGCGTTGACGATCTCCTTGTGGCGCTCCAGCCAGGCGTAGCCTGCCGCGATCATAATCTTGAGCGTCCGGCCATCGATCTGCTGATGGCCGCCGCTGGCCGCTGGCGCGGGAGTTGATCCGCGCTGGCGGGCAGGGTCTGGGCGGGTGTTGTCGATGTCAAGTCGAAGAGGAATGTTGCTGGTCAAGGCTACGGCCTCGTTAAGGGAGGTGAATTGTCGGCGGCAACTCTGCCTAGCCGGGCTTATGATTGCCGCTGTCGCTGACGCGCAGCCCTTGCACATGGACGTTGACAGCCTGCACCGGGATGCCGGCCGCGTCGGTGAGCGAAAAGTAGACGCGCCGCATCACGCCGGCCGCCACTTCGCTGATGCGCATGCCATATTCGACAATGACGTAGATATCGACGACGATGCCTTGTTCACCCTCGCCGATCTCGACGCCCCTGCGGCTGCCGCGTTGCAAGGAGCCGGCTAACTCGTCCAGCCGGCTGCGGCTGCTCATGCCAACCACGCCGTAGCACTCCTTGACAGCCTCCGCCACCAGGGAGGCGATGGCCGCCTGGGATACTTCGATCCGACCGAATTTATCGTCGCGTACAGTCATCGTGCGTTGTCCACACTTCAGTTTGCAGAATGGCGGCAGCTATGCTAATATAGCGCCTGTTCATGCCGGGATCATACCCCGAGGCGTTGCGCTCCGGGGTTTTCATTTGCTAATGAGGTGTCACCATGTCCAAGTGCAAGATTTGCGGTCGCGGGCCACAGTTTGGACACAACGTCAGCCACTCGATGCGCCACACCAAGCGCCGCTGGAACGTCAATATCCAGCGAGCCCGCCTCACGGTCGATGGCAAACAGCAGAGCGTGGCGGTGTGTACCAAGTGTCTCAAAACCCTGAGCAAGGCCCAGTAAGCGGAGCCGGTAGCCAAGAGCTATCGGCTCTTGCTTTTGTTACGGGGGTATTGTACTTTCGATCCCCACTTTTGACAAGGTTTTATTGTCAACAAATGACACATTCGTTGACGCCAGGGGGCAGATCGGTCAGGAAACCGGCCCCAGCATGGGTAGGCTCTCCCGCGCCACGCGCGCCCTGAGCTGCCCACAGCCGGCGTCGATGTCGATACCGCGGCGCACGCGCAGGGTGGTGGGGATGCCTCGCCGCTGCAAGATTTCAACGAACGTGTCCACATCCTCGCGCCGCGAAGGCTGGAAGGGAGAACCCAGCACCGGGTTGAGGGGAATCAGGTTGACGTGGCAGAGCAGGCCGTGCAGCAGCGTGGCCAGCTCCTCCGCCAGCCCCGGGCTGTCGTTGATGCCACGCATCATCGCGTACTCAAAGCTGATGCGGCGATGGGTGCGGGCGACGTAGCGCTGACAGGCAGCGATCAGCTCGGCAATGGGGTAACGATGGTTGATGGGCGCCAGCGTGGCCCGCAGCGCGTCGCTGGGCGCGTGCAGGCTGACAGCCAGGTTGATCTGTAAATCCTCTTCAGCGAAGCGGTCGATGCCGGGCGCCAATCCCACCGTACTGACGGTGATCTTGCGCGCGCCCATGTTGAAACCAGCCGGATCAGTCAGTGTGCGCAGCGCGCTCCATAGATTGGCATAGTTGGCCAGTGGCTCGCCCATGCCCATGACGACGACGTTGGAGACCCGTAATGCGTGATGCGTGATGCGTGATGCGGAGTCAACGGCCGGCGCGTGGGAACTCGTAACCCGTAACCCGGAGTCGGTCGGCGGAGAGCCTGTGCCTTTCCCTTCTTTCCTTCCCTTACCTCTGTTCCCTTCTTCCCCCTCCCGCCGCAGCCAGCGCTCGAAGTACAGCACCTGCGCTATGATCTCGCCCGGCGTCAGGTTGCGCTGCAGGCCCATCTGCGCGGTGGCGCAGAAAGTGCAGCCCATGGCGCAGCCAGCCTGGCTGCTGATGCAGACGGTGTTGCGCCGGTCGTAACGCATCAGCACCGTCTCGATCAACTGGCCGTCGTGCAAGCGGAAGAGGGTCTTGATCGTGTGGCCATCGCGCGAGGCAGTCTCGGCAGCCGGGGCCAGCAGCTCGATCTGCGCTTCGTCAGCCAGGCGTGTGCGCAGGCCGGCCGGCAGGTTGCTCATCTCGGCCGGATCGACAGCTACCTGCTGGTAGAGCCACTGGTAAAGCTGGTCGGCGCGGTAAGCCGGCTGTCCCCAGGCGAGCACCTGGTCGCGCAATGCGTCGCGCGAGAGATCGAGCAAGCGAATGGAGGAAGAAGTATTGGTTGTCATCACCGCCAGTGTACCACCGGGACAGGATGTTTGCCAAAAGGTCGCAAGGGTAGAATGCCGCCACAGGTTGCACAGCTAGTCGGCTGCATGTATACTACCGGCGACAAGCTGTCACTGTAACTCTGCTCCCATTAACTCCGCCCTGGATGAGACCATGGATCACCACGAGCGGGCTCGGTCAGAGACCGGCCCAAGCCAAGACACGCACCCCCACGTCGCCATCATCACCGGCGCGGCCAGCGGCATCGGCAAGCACTGGGCCAGCGTGCTGGCGGCGCAGGGCGACGCCTGGCGGCTGGCCCTGGCCGACATCGACGAGACGGGCCTGCGCGCCGCTTTCACCCCCAGCAACCGCCTGCGCCTGCACCGGCTGGACGTGCGCGCACCCGGCGACTGGCAGGCGCTGGTGGGCGACACGCTGGCCGCGTTTGGCCGCATTGACTATCTCTTCAACATTGCGGGCGGCGGCCGGCTGGGCTTCCTGCTGGACCAACCGCTGGACAATGTAGACTTCGTGATCGACGTCAATCTTAAGGGACCGATCTACGGCCTGCGCCTGGCAGGCCAGGTCATGGCCGCCCAGCGTTCGGGCCACATCATCAACGTCGGTTCGCTGGCCGGCCTCTCACCCACGCCAGGCAACGCGCTCTACTCAGCCGCTAAGTCAGGGCTGCGTGCGGCTTCGCTGGCCGCGGCCGTGGAACTGCGCCAGCACGGCGTCTACGTTACAGTCATCGCCCCGGACGTAGTGGACACCCCCCTGGCCCGACGCCATTTCGACCAGCCCGAAGCCGCCGCGTTGGCCCGCTCCGGCGGCCGCGTCCTGACCGTGCAGGACGTGGAAGGGGCCTTCTGGCAGGCGATGGCCGAACGCCCCCTGGAGCTCAACCTGCCCCGCTGGCGCGGTTGGTTGGCCAAGGTCAACAGCCTTTACCCGCCGTTGATGCTGAGACTGTATGAGCCACTGAAGCGTCGTGGACTCAAGCAGATCGCGCAAGCACAGTACAACGTAATGCGTAACGAGTAATACGTAACCGGAGTCTTCGACCCTGGGAACTCACTCCGGATCACGCATTACTCGTTACGCATTACCCACATGCCTTCCATCCACAAAAACCCAGAACGGAGATAACCATGTCCGAGATCACCGTTGGCGAACTGTTGATGCAGAGCCTGCGCGCCGAAGGGATCGACCTGATCGTCGGCATCATCGACGGGGCCCACATTCCTTTTGTCGTCCATGCCGAGCGCTACGGCGTGCGCTATGTCAACGCGCACCACGAAGAGGCCGCGGTGCATATCGCCGAGGGCTACACACGCATAGCCCACAGACCGGCCGCAGCGCTGGGCAATCCGGGACCAGGCGGGGCCAACCTGATCGCCGGCCTGAGCAGCGCCTACGGCGAGGGCCATCCGGTAATCGGCCTTTCCTGTACCCGGCGCAGCGCGGTCAACAACCCCGACCGCGGGGGCGCCTGGCAGGCCACCAATCTCGTCGCCATGGCCCAGCCGGTCACCAAGTACAGTGCGCTGATCAGCCGGCCCGAGCGCGTGCCAGAGATGGTGCGCGCGGCCGTGCGGGCTGCCACCACAGGCCGGCCCGGCCCGGCCTTCCTGGCTATCCCCGACGAGATGCTGGCGCAGAAGATCGACGCCGCCAAGCTGCGCCTGACCCCTGCAGCCAACAACCGCGTGCTCAACCTGGGCGCGGGTGATCCGGCCTTGATCCAACGTGCCGCCGAGCTGCTGGCAGCGGCCCAACGGCCCTTCATCTACGCAGGTAAGGGCGTTTTGTGGGCCGGTGGATCGCAGGAGGTGGTCGCGCTGGGCGATCATCTGGCCGCCGGCATGGGCAGCAGTTTGGGCGCGCGCGGCGTCGTGCCCGAAGACCATCCCCACTACTTCCACATCTTCGACATGCAGGCCAGCATGATGGCCCGCAACGAGGCCGACGTGGTGCTGGTGGCCGGCGCGCGATTGGGCGAGTACGACGGCTGGGGCATGCCGCCGGCCTGGGGCGACCCCGCGCGGCAGAAGACAATCCAGATCGACGTCGATCCGCTCTCCATCGGCCTCAATCGGCCGGTAGACGTCGCCATCGTGGCCGACGCCAAGGCCGCGCTGAGAGCGCTGCTGGCGGCTGTGCAAGAGAAGGCCCCGGCCCGCGAAAACATGCCCAACCTGGCCCGTTACCGCGAGCTGTCGGCCGCCACCCTGCAAGGCGGCATGGCTTATGTGACGGCCAGCAGCGGCAGCGGCGTCAACCCCGGCCAGATGGTGATGTTGGTCAACCAGTTCTTCAGCCAGGACGCGGTGACGGTGCTGGATGGCGGCAACACGGTGCTGTGGGGCGTGGCCTTCAACCCGATCCTCCAGCCTGACAGCTTCCTCTACTCAGTGCAGATGGGCTATCTGGGCACGGGGCTGCCCATGGCCATCGGGGCCAAGCTGGCCGCGCCGGATCGTCCGGTTTACTGCATCACCGGCGATGGCGCGCTGGGCTTCCACGTCATGGAGCTGGAGACCGCGCTGCGCGCAGGAACGCCGGTGGTCGTGGTGGTAGCCGTGGACGACGCCTGGGGCATGGAGAAGACCGCCTACAACTTCGCCGGCTTCGGACCGGAGCACCACGCAGCGGTCGAGTTCGCCCCCAGTGTGCGCTATGATCTGATGGCTCAGGCCATGGGCTGCTTCGGCGTCAAGGTGGGCGCCATCGAAGAGCTGGCGCCAGCCCTGCAGGCCGCGCTGCAGTCGGGTAAGCCGGCTGTAATCCACGTGGCGGTGGACGCCGTAGTCAACGCCGATCCGATTGGCTTCAAGGAGTTCCGCTACGCGCGGACGCTGTGACGTAATGCGTAACGAGTAACCCGTAACCGGAATAGCGGATGGTTCTCCGGCTACGCATTAACGGTTGGCGTGAGCGCTTGCGCCAAAGGAGGGGAGGGGTGGAGCGTGATACGTGAGGCGTGAACCCGGATCAGTCCTCATGTGTCACGTTTCACACCCGGCGTAGTTTCCCGAACGAATCAGGACACCTGCCTCATGACAGGGGGACGCACTTGGGGGTAGTATTGGGGCGTAGTTTGATCTATCCAACCCGATTCTGCTCGAGGAGGCACCGACGATGAAGAAGATGCTTGTGATTGGTTTAGCAGCGCTGCTGCTGGCGGCGCTGGCGGTTTCAGTGGCGGCCGCGCGCGACAACGGCGCACTGCGCGCCTCGGCGACGCTGGTCGACCCGGCTGGCAACGTGCTGGGTGAAGCGAAGTTCACCGAGGACGCCGCGGGCATGTTGCACGTTAACGTCAAGGTCAAGGGCATCTCGCCTGGCCTGCACGGCATCCACCTGCACGCGGTGGGCAGTTGCAGCCCCGACTTTGCCGCGGCCGGCGGACACCACAACCCACTGGCCCGCCAGCATGGGCTGGACAACCCCCACGGCGCGCACGGCGGCGACCTGCCCAACCTGGTAGTCAACGGCGCCGGTAATGGCCGCCTGAATGCCGCCAGCGACCGCGCGACTCTCTCGGCCGGCTCGACGACCCTGTTCGACGGTGATGGCAGCTCCCTGATCATCCATGCCGGCGAGGACGATCAACTGACCGACCCGACCGGCAACAGCGGCGGGCGCATCGCCTGCGGCGTGATCACGCTGAACTAAGCCACCAAGTAAGATAGTAGGACTGTCAGTGCTTCGGCAGCACTGACAGTCCTGGTGCAAGGAGGTAATACCCGATGAAACAGCATGCGCTGTCAGCGCCTGCGCCAGCAGTTGACCCTGACCAAATGCACACTTCGCGGGTGCGCTTGCCCGCCGTGGACATCAACCGGCTTGGCATCGGGCTGGCAGCAGGGGCTGTCGCCGGCATACTCATCGGCGGCGTTGGCGCACGCGCCGCCATGCGCGTGGTGGCCTTACTGGGAGAGGGCCAGCCCGGATTCACCGTCGGCGGCACGCTGGCGATCATGATCATGGGCGGCGTGCTCGGCGCGTTGGGCGGCGTGGGCTTTGCGCTTTTGCGCCGCTTGTTGCGCATGGGATGGGGCGAGGAGATCTCGCCCCTCCGCAGCATCGGGGTCGGGGCGGTCTACGGCGGCGCGCTCGCTGCTCTGACTGCGCTGCCCTTCTTTCTGATACGTGAGGGCGAGTTGGCCCTGGCGTCACCGCTGGTGGGCGCAGCATTGTTTGCCTGGATACCGCTGGCCTATGGCCTGGCGTTGGGCGCCGCCGTGCCCCACATCGAACGCAGAATAGCGGCAGCATCGCGCGCCGTTGGCCTGGGCTGGCTGGCGAGCTTTGGACTGGCGCTGGTTCTGGCGCTGGCCGGCATGGCCCCGCTTCTGGGCGGGTTCATCCCTTTCCCGCCGGCCGCAACCGATCTTCACTACAGCGCCGGCCTGAGTTTTGCCGCTGCGCAGGCGCTGCATCGCGGGCTGATGCTGGCCTTCATATTGGCGTATGGCGGCCTGGCGACCTTCATCTTCTGGCGCGGGTCGCACAGCGCTGTGGCCCGACGGGCGGCGGTCACGCTTCTGTTGTTGGCCGCCGCTTTCTTCGGCCGCCAACCAGCCCTGGACACGGGCATGCAGGCTCTGGCGCCCGCGCGTCTGCTGCCAGATCTGCTGCAAGCCGGCGCGCTGAGCTCGTTTTTGCTCCTGATGTTCGTCTTTCCCGATGGGCGCTGGGCGTTGCCGTGGACCCGGCCGGTTGCGGTGGTCTGGTGCGCCTGGTCGCTGTTGTGGTTCGCCAACCCACTGCCCGGTACGCCGCTGGACGTGAGCGGCTGGCCAGAGCCGTTAACGGTCATGATCATGGGGATCGGTTTAGGCTGCGGCCTGCTGGCCATCACCCTGCGCATACGCCACAGCCGGCCGGAGCAGCGCAGACTCATGCGCCCAGTGCTGTGGGGCTTCGCCGCCGCGCTGCTGTGTTTTGCCCTGCTGTGGCTCGCCTCGCTGGCTGCGCCGGGACTGCGGATGCGCGTGCTGCCGCTGCCCCAGGCGTTGTCGGCTTTCAGCCCTTACCTCATGCCCTGGCTGGCGCTACCGCTGTCGCTGGTCATCGCCATGCGCCGGGGCTTGTGGCCGACACCCCGTGATGCGTAACTCGGAGTGCTATTGCACATCCTCCTGGTTACGCAGTACGCAATTCGTATTATCTACAGACGAGACTTGCCCATGCCCCCAACCGTCAGTGTTGCCGCATTCGTTTTTGGCATTGTGCTCCTCCTGGCCGCGCTGATCGGCAAGGAGCTGAAGGTGGTCACCGTGGAGTTACCCGCTCTGGGGCCGGGGCGCAGGATCGTGCTGGGCTTGCTCGGCCTGGCCTTGACTCTCTTTGGCCTCTTCGATGGACAGGCGCCGGGTTGGCCAGCAACTGCGCCAACCCTGGCGACGCCTGCGGCGCAGCCGGTTGTCAGCGCTGCTTCCGCCGCTCCGGCCCGGGAAGGCGTGTTGTCCTGCCTAGCCGACGTGGCCAGGGACGACTTGGTGATCCTGCCTATGGACCCGGCGCGGCGCACCGACCGCACGTGGAGCAGCGGCCAGCCGCGTGCGGGCCTGCTGGCCATGCAGTTCGAAGATTCCGACGGCATCCGCGGCGGCGTCAAGTTCCAGACCCTGGAGTCGGCGGCTGGTTTCGACATTGTCGGCGTGTACGATGCTGCTTGCCAGCCGCTGGCGACCTACGCCAATGTCAGCAATCCCAGTCAGCCCAAGGACCATCCCTCCAACTTCGAGACCATGCGCTACCAAATCGGTGATTTCGTCTACGCCGGCGACATCTCCTACACCGAGGGTGGCGCCAGGATCGCGGTGCGCATCCAGCAAACTGCGCCATGAGCTTCACGTCCATACGCCGCAAACGGTAGCGCACAACGTTTAACCAATTGACGCCCATTCGAAACAGGATATCGATGGCGCCCGATCCAATAGTCGCTCAACCTGCGCAAGAGTTGATACGGACCAGCCATGCCTCAGCAAGCAACTGCCGAGCAACCAGCATCAATCCCAACCACACCGCACAGCACAATGCAGGATCTGCACTCCAAGACGGCTGCGCCAGCCCGGCTCTTCCCGGCGATCTTCTGGGTCTACACGGCGCTGTGCGTTGTGTGGCTGCTGATCGGACTGCTGCCGGCCATTCTGGCCGCCGGCGACCTCTCATTTCGCCAGATGCTGGACGTGGCGCCCGATGCACCTGGGCTGCGTAGCGTCTGGACTGGCCTCTACCTGTCCTCTCTGCGCGCCGAACCGCCGCTGGCGCTGTTCATGCAGTACGCGTTCAGCGCGCTCAACATTGCCCTGGGCATCGTGCTCTACCGCTCCCGACCGTGGGATTGGACTGCGCGCATGTTGGGCCTCGGCATGGTGGGCACAGCCGCGATCTTCAACTATCAGGCCCACAGCACGTTGGAACTGATGGGACCGATGGTCACCACCATCCACGAGTTTCTGCACATCTTCTCAGGCAGCATGTATCTGATCGCATTGATTATCTTCCCTGACGGCAAATTGCCGCAGTTGCTGCAGCGTCAGTGGCATCCCCCGGAGTTGGTTGGCCAGATCTTAAGCCCGTTAGCGATCTTTGGCCTCATTCTGTTCGGTTTCATGGCAACCAGCGCGTTGCACGGCGAGCCAGCCAGCTTCGTGGCATTCTACGGTGTGGTCGTTCCCATGGTGGGTATCAGCGTCCAGAGCATTCGCTATCTCGGCAGCCGCGGCCAGGAGCGCCAACTTTCCAAGACGATGATATTGGCTCTGACGTTGAGCTTGGTCGTGGCGCTGGCCTTAGGCATCGGCGCCGGACTTGTGCAGTCGGAGCCACTCGGATTATCGTGGCTGGCGCGGGATCGACTCAACCGGTTGGCCTTCATCGTCTTTCCTCTGTTGTTTGCCATGCTGCCGCTCTCGTTGACCGGCATCGTGCTGCGCTACCGGCTGTGGGAGATCGACCTGGTCATCAACCGTAGCCTGGTCTACGCAGGGTTGACGGCGTTGATCATGTTGGTCTATGGATTGGCCGTCGGCGGGCTGGGTCTCACGCTGGGGGCGCAGGGTGGGGTGACCGCAGCGGTGGCGGCGACCGTGCTGGTGGCCATCCTCTTTCAGCCGCTGCGTGCTCGCTTGCAGCGCGGGGTCAACCGGTTGATGTACGGCGAACGCGACGATCCCATCGCCGTGCTGACGCGTCTGGGCCGCCAGTTGGAGGCCGCCGCCACTCCAGACGCCCTGCTACCGGCCGTGGTCGAAACCGTGGCGCAGGCGCTGCGGCTGCCCTACGTGGCCATCGCCGTCAGTGAGAGCGGCGCATCCGAAGTGTTGGCGCAATTTCCTGACCGGACCGCCGCCTGGCCAGAAAGCGCCGTTACCCGGCAGGATGACCTGGCGCTCCCCGTCCCAGAGACGAACTCTTCACCGCTGGCAGACGCCGTGGCCTTTCCGCTGACAAGCCAGGGCGTCAACGTGGGGGCGCTGCTGGTAGCGCCGCGCGCGCCAGGCCAATCCTTCAGCCTGGCCGACCGCCGCCTGCTGACCAGCGTTGCCCAGCGGGCCGGCGCGGCCGTCGAGACGATGCGTCTGGCTGCGGACTTGCAGCGCGCGCGGGAGCGGCTGGTGCTAGCGCGCGAGGAGGAGCGTCGCCGTCTGCGCCGCGACCTGCACGACGGCCTGGGGCCGCAATTGGCAACGCTGACCCTGCAACTGGACACTGCCCGCAATCTGCTGGACAGCGACCCGCAGCGGGCCGGCCAGGTGCTCGCCGAAGTCAAGGCGCAGACGCAGGCGGCCATCGGCGACATCCGCCGCCTGGTCCATGGGCTGCGACCACCTGCCTTGGATCAATTGGGCCTGGTAGGCGCGCTGCGCGAGCAGGCCAACGCGCTTGATGCGGCCAACGGCATGAACGTAGTTCTGGAGGCGCCGCTGACCCTGCCCGCCCTGCCGGCTGCGGTCGAGGTCGCAGCCTACCGCATCGTGCAGGAGGCGCTGACTAATGCCGCCCGCCACAGCCAGGCGCGCCGCTGCACCATCTGGCTCTGCCCGGACGACGCGCTGTACGTGGCCGTGGACGACGACGGCGTTGGTGTGCCCGACACCGTGCGCGCTGGCGTCGGCCTGGCCTCCATGCGTGAGCGGGCTGAGGAGTTGGGCGGCGCCCTGCGCATCGAGCGCCGGCCGCAGGGCGGCACGCGCGTGATTGCCCGGCTGCCGCTGTCGGAGTAACACGTAATGCGTAATACGTAATGCGTAACACGTAACACGGAACACGGAACGTGTGCGCGGTGAGAGGTGTCTCCGGTTACGAGTTACGCATCATCCCATCATCTGACAAGAGCACGCATGGACCCCACCCACATTCTGATCGCCGACGACCACACCCTGTTTCGCGATGGCCTGCGCTCGCTGTTGACTTCTGTCCCTGACACCGAGGTGGTGGGCGAGGCGGCCACGGGCCAGGAGGCCATCGACCAGACCGCGACCTTGCAGCCGGACGTAGTGCTGATGGACATCCAGATGCCGGACGTCAACGGCATCGAGGCCACGCGGCGCATCGTGGCCGCCAGCCCGCACATCGGCGTGATCGTGGTCACCATGTTCGAGGATGACGATTCGGTCTTTGCCGCCATGCGGGCCGGCGCGCGCGGCTACGTGTTGAAGGGGGCCGACCAGGAGGAGATGCTACGCACCATCCGGGCCGTGGCGCGCGGCGAGGCGCTTTTCGGCCCGGCCATCGCCCGCCGTTTGATGGGTTACTTTTCCACCCCGCGGCCGGCCGCGCAGGCCGAGCTTTTCCCTGAGCTGACCGAGCGGGAGCGGGAGGTTTTAGGCCTGATCGCGCAGGGCCACAACAACGAGGAGATCGCCCGCCGCCTGGTGCTCAGCCAAAAGACCGTGCGCAACCACGTCAGCAACATCTTCAGCAAGCTGCAGGTCGCCGACCGCGCCCAGGCCATCGTGCGGGCGCGCGAGGCAGGGATGGGGCGCTGATCTCGCAGCATGCTACTGGGGATTGACCAGCACCCACACCAGGCCATCCTTGGCCGGCTCCAGCGCGATGCCCAGCACGGGCGCGCCTTCGCTGACCACCATGCCGTCGACGGTGCGGGTGGCCAGCGGGCGAACCGCGCCGTCTGCGGCCGCAGTCACGCGTGC
>JAAEKA010000058.1 GCA_014155705.1 Anaerolineae bacterium clx_CAG2
ATGCCATTGGGCAACACGTGCCAGGGGCCGCCGTCCAGCGGGGTCGCGCCGAATTCCTGGGCCGCTACCTTGTAGCCCCAGCCCATGAACGCGCCCTCGGTGAACTTCATGATATTGCCCTCGTTCACAAGCCATCCCTGTACGGCGTCCTCCGCCATCAGCGCGGCCTCGGCGCGCGTTTCACCCCAGGTGACACAACCCGGCAGCACCGGTATCTCTACCGTCCAACTGCCATCGTCGTTGCTGGAGAATTCGGCGTGGCTCAGGGCCAGCCGCACATAGTCGTTCAGGTTTAGCAGGTACACGGGTAGTCTCCTTAGCTCGACAATTCATCTTGCGTGGGTTTCTATCTCAATAACGCCGAGTTGCAGTTCGATTATAGTCATTCTGTCTCCGCTGGCAAGGCTGGACCGATCTGAGCGCGTCCGCTGACTTTGACAATCGCTTGAGGATTTGTATAATCGTGTCGGTACAAACATACATCCATTGTGTCGCCTCGAGATAAACAAGACCAAACTCAGGAGCGAGCCTCATCGACGAGCTCTGGAACGGCCTCCGGCAGGCCATCAATCTTCTTTTCAACCCTGATTCCGCGCTGACCGAGATCGTAGCGCTCTCGCTGCGGGTATCGGGCATCGCGCTGTTGTTCAGCACCCTGATCGGCGTGCCGGTGGGTGCGGCGCTGGGCCTGACGCGCTTCATGGGGCGCAAGCTGCTGGTGGCCTTCATGTACACCGGCATGGGCTTTCCGCCGGTGGTGATCGGTCTCTTCGTCTACCTGATGCTTTCGCGCAGCGGGCCGCTGGGCCAGCTCAACTCGCCGCTGATCCCTGCTCTGTTCACGCCCGGCGCGATGATCATCGCCCAGACCATCATCGCCTTTCCTCTGGTGGCCGGCTTTACCATGGCCGCGGTGATGAGCGTCGATCCGCAGTTGCGCCAGCAGGTGCAGTCGCTGGGCGCCACCACCTGGCAGACAGCCTGGACGGTGATCACTGAGGCGCGCATCGGCGTGATCGTGGCTGTGATCGCCGGCTTCGGCGGCATCATCTCGGAGGTGGGCGCGGTGATGTTGGTGGGCGGCAACATCGAGGGACGCACGCGCGTGCTGACCACGGCCATCGTGCTTGAGACGCGCAAGGGCAACTTCGAGCTGGCTATTGCCCTGGGCCTGATCCTGCTGGGCATCACTTTTGTCATCAATGCGCTGATGCTGCGCCTGCAAGGGAAGGCGATTGACACATGACAGCACTCAAGCCCGGCGTCAACGGACAAGGACTGTCGGCAACCCTGCCCGATCATGTCCGCTACAGCATCGAAGGTGTCAGCAAGGTTTACGCCGGCCGGCAGGTCTTGCAGATCGACCGCATGGATATCCGCCGCGGCGAGATCCTGGCCCTGGTTGGCCCCAGCGGCGCGGGCAAGAGCACGCTGCTGCGCATGCTCAACTTTCTGGAGCCGCCCAGCGCCGGCCGCATCCGTTATGGGGATTTCGAGTATGGCCCCAACGGCGAGGCGCCTCTGGCCACCCGGCGCCAAGTGACGACGGTGTCGCAGCGACCGGTTTTGCTCAACCGGGCGGTGCAGGCCAACGTACACTTCGGGCTTCATCTGCGTGGGCAGCGCAAGGCCGCCAGGCAGGTCGACGCGGCCTTGCAGCAGGTGGGGCTGGCGCACTTGGCGCGCCAGCAGGCCCGCACCCTCTCAGGCGGCGAGGCGCAGCGGGTGGCGCTGGCGCGGGCCATGGTCTTGCAGCCAGCCGTGTTGCTGTTGGACGAGCCCACCGCCAACCTGGATCCCTACAACGTCGGCCTGATCGAGCAGATCGTGCGCACCCTCAACCGAGAGCAGGGCATGACCTTGGTGCTGGTGACCCACAACATCTTCCAGGCCCATCGCCTGGCCCATCGGGTGGGCTTCATGCTGGATGGCCGTCTGGTCGAGGTGGCCGACACGCAGACCTTCTTTGAAGCGCCGGTGGACCCGCGCACGGCTGCCTTCGTGCGCGGCGACATGGTGTATTGATCGGTTCATCTGCGCCTGGCGAAACCAAGACGCGCCAGGCGTTGATCGTTTCAGCCGCCGGGTCATAGGCCCGGCTCATGCCTCCAAGGAGTGATCCATGTTCAAGCATACCGTTCTGACAGTGACTGCGTTGCTGGTCATCCTGGCGATGTTGGTGGGCTGCGCCTCGCCGGCCGCGCCTGCGCCTGCTGCGCCTGAAGCGGCGCCAGTGGAAGAAGCTGCGCCGGCTGAAGCGCCGGCCGAGGCTGCGCCAACCGAAGCGCCGGCTGAAGCTGCCGCGGCCGGCAAGCTAATCCTGGCTACTACCACCAGCACGGCCGACTCCGGCTTGCTGGACGCCATCCTGCCCGACTTCCGCCAGCGCTTCAACGCCGAGGTCGACGTGATCGCCGTGGGTACCGGCCAGTCTCTGGAGATCGGCAGCAAGGGCGACGCCGATGTGGTGTTGGTGCACAGCCGCAAGGGCGAGGACCAGTTCGTGGCCGACGGCAACGCCAAAGAGCGCTTCGACGTCATGTACAACGACTTCATCGTCGTCGGCCCGGTCGATGACCCGGCCGGCGTTGCCAGCATGGCCCTGGCCAAGGATGCCTATCAGGCTATCGCCGACGCCGAAGCTCCCTTCGCCAGTCGCGGCGACAACTCAGGCACTCATGTCAAAGAGCTGGCCATCTGGGCTTCGATCCCCTTCACGCCAACGACAGAGATGGGGTGGTACAACGCGCTGGGCCAGGGCATGGGCGACACGCTGGTCTTCAGCAACGAGGCCGGCGCCTACACCCTGACCGACCGCGGCACTTACCTCTCCATGCGCGATGTGCTGCCCAACCTGGCAATTCTGGTGGGCGGCGAGAATCTGGCCGAGAACCAGGACCCCATCCTGCTCAATCCCTACGGCGTGCTGGCGGTCAACCCTGACGTGCATCCTAACGTCAACGCGGCGCTGGCGGCGCAGTTCGTGGAGTGGCTGACCTCGGTGGAGGTGCAGCAGATGATCGGCGAGTACGGCGTCGAGACTTTCGGCCAGCCGCTGTTCTACCCCAGCTCGGCGCAGTGGCAGGCCAGCCAATAGCTCAGATCGCTGGCTTTGTAATATCGGGCTTTTGTAATACAATTGGGCTGGCTGGTTAAACAGCCAGCCCTTTCTATATGGTGGTGCGTGTTGGGTTGAATGCAGAGGATCAAATGAGACCTGTCAATGATACATTGCTAGATGAGATGACCAGTAAGTTGGTCAAGGAATTCCAGCCGGAGCAGGTGATCCTGTTCGGCTCACACGCCTGGGGTACGCCCGATAGGTCTAGCGACGTCGATCTCATGGTCATTGTTGAGCAGAGTGAGCTTTCAGACTACGAACGCGCTGTATTGGCGTTGGCGTGTCTGAGGGACGTGGACGTACCGAAGGACGTCATCGTGAAGACACGCGCTGAGTTTGACTTCTTCCGCAACGTCCGCGCATCGTTAGAACACAAGGTGGCGCGTCGGGGAAAGGTGTTGTATGAACGAGGCCAAAAGACAACTGGTGCAAAGTTGGCTCATTAAGGCTCAGCACGATTTGGCTTCCGCAGACGTGCTCTCTCAGAGCCATTTGCCTCTACTGGATACAGCGATTTATCACTGCCAACAGGCGGCTGAGAAGTCCGTGAAAGGATTTCTGGTTCACTGCGATCATGAGTTCGAGCGCGTGCATGACGTTGAGGCATTGATCCGGGCTGCGCTACCTTACGAAGCAGGATTTGCGTCTTATGCAGGAACCGGGCGGATGTTGACGCCATATTCGCGCATCTTTCGCTATCCAGGTACTGCAATTCAGCCAACCGACGACCAGTTCGACCGAGCATATGAAGCAGCCCAGACTCTTTATGACTTTGTAGTCTCATCGCTGCCGATGAGTGTACACCCGGCGCCACTCGATGTGGAAGTTGTAGTCGAAACTGATCGGACTTCACTGTCAGATGATTGAGCAGTTAACGCCAGTCGGGACTGCTACGTGAACGAGGGAATTATGTACTGTCCGAGCTGCTTCGCGCAGGCTGGGAACCCCTTGCCGCCAACGGACGCGAATTTCGAAGCCACACAACCAACATTCACCATTTGCAAGGAGAATCTGACCACAATGCCTTTCGACAAAATCGTAGTCCCCGCCGAGGGCGAGAAGATCACCCTGACGGACGGTAAGCTGCACGTCCCTGACAACCCCATTATCTGTTTCATCGAGGGCGACGGCACGGGCGTCGACATCTGGGCGGCCAGCCAGCCGGTGCTGGACGCGGCCGTGGCCAAGGCCTACGGCGGCCAGCGCAAGATCGCCTGGATGGAGGTCTACGCCGGCGACAAGGCCAACGACGTCTACGGCGAGGTGATCTGGCTGCCGCAGGAAACGCTGGACGCCATCGACGAGTACATCGTGGCCATCAAAGGCCCACTGACCACGCCGGTGGGCGGCGGCATCCGCAGCATCAACGTGGCTCTGCGCCAACGGCTGGACCTGTACGCCTGCGTGCGGCCCGTGCAGTACTTCAACGGCGTACCCAGCCCGGTCAAGCAGCCGGAATTGGTGGACATGGTGATCTTCCGTGAGAACACCGAGGACATCTACGCCGGCATCGAATGGGAAGCCTACAGCGACGGCGCGGTCAAGGTCATCGACTTTCTGCGCCATGAGATGGGTGTCAGCAAGATCCGCTTTCCCGAGAGCAGCGGTATCGGCATCAAGCCGGTCAGCGAGGAGGGCACCGGCCGCCTGGTGCGCGCCGCCATTCAGTATGCGATTGAAAACAATCGCAAGAGCGTGACTCTGGTGCACAAGGGCAATATCATGAAGTTCACCGAGGGCGCGTTCATGGGCTGGGGCTACAAGGTAGCGGCCCAGGAATTCGGCGCGACCCCGCTGGACGGCGGCCCCTGGCACGTGTTGCCCAATGGCAT
>JAAEKA010000580.1 GCA_014155705.1 Anaerolineae bacterium clx_CAG2
CGGGTAGGGCAGCATCAGCGTGGCCAGCATCAAGACGAACAAGGTATCTTTGCCAGGCGCCCGCAAGCGGGCGAACCCATAGGCCACCACCGTGCAGGACAGCGTATAGCCCACAACCGAGAAGACCGCTATGATCAGGGTGTTGAGGGCGTAGCGCTGGAACGGCAGCTTCGTCAGCGCCTCCACGTAGTTCTGCCAGCGGGGCGGGTTGGGCCACCAGATGGGAGGTCGCGCAAATACATCGTACTCCGGCTTCAGGGAGGAAGCAATCATCCAGTACAGGGGCGCCAGGAAGAGCACAGCCGCTGCCAGCAGCAGCAGGTAGCGCAGCGCCAGCCGCCGGCCGCGCAGCCGCATAATGTGGACGTCGTTGCGGTCATGATCCATCGCTGCGTTCTCCCGCGTAGAAGACCCAGAAGCGCTGCGAGCGCAGCACCACCAGCGTCAGCGCCAGGATGATCACGAAGAGCACCCAGGCCAGCGCGGCCGCGTAGCCCATGTTCCGGAACTCGAAGGCCTGTTTGTACAGGTAGAGCACGAAAAAGAGGGTGGAGTCCAGAGGACCGCCGTTCGTGGCAACAAAGGCGTTGGTGAACGACTGAAAAGTGCTGATGATGCTCAGGATCAGGTTGAAGAAGATGGTGGGCGTCAACAGTGGAATCGTCACGCGCCAGAAGCGGGTCCAACTGGAGGCGCCATCAATGGCCGCCGCCTCATAGAGCTCGCCTGGAATGGCCTGCAGGCCCGCCAGATAGATCACCATGGCCCGCCCCCAGCCCCAAAAGCTCATCATGATCAGGGCAGGCAGCGCCCAGTCAGGATCAAGCAGCCAGCGCGGCCCTACGATGCCGAACTGCGCCAGAAGGAGATTGACCAGTCCGCCGCGCGGGTCGAGCATCCACAACCACACCACCACGAAGGCTACCCCGGCCAGGACGGTCGGCAGGTAAAAGATGGTGCGGAATACCCGGATGCCGCGGATGCGACTCTGCACCAGCAGCGCCAGAGCCAGCCCGCCGATCAGTTCCAGTGGCACGTAGGCCAGGGTGTAGAGCACCGTGACCCTGAGCGACTGCCAGAAGCGCTCATCGCCGGGCATCTTGACGGTGTAATTGCGCAGGCCGACCCAGACCGGATCGGTCAGGAGGTCCCAACGGGTGAAGCTGATGTATAGGGAATAGAGCATCGGCCCCACCGTCAGGAAGATGAAGCCGACCAGCCAGGGGGAGATACAGAGGTAGAAAGCCAGCGCCTCTCGGCGACGGGCGCGGGTCATGTGAGCCATGGTGCGGCGGGTGAAAGACTTCGGAAGTCGCCGGTTGATGCCAGCATGGGATCAACGACGATGATTCCGGCGACTTCCGAAGTCTGAGCGGCTATCCGCCCTGCTCGGCCAGCAGCTCATCCAGCGCAGACTGCGCCTCTTGCGCCGCCTGCTGCATGACGGCAGCCACGTCGGCCTGCGGATCGATCAGGATAGTCTCCAGCGCCTTGCGCAGAGCCGGGTCGGCCGTCTCGTTCCAGAAGGGGGTGAAGGTGTAGGCGCGCGGCTGGAGCTTGTCCAGCTCGTCAATCCAGACGGCGTTGAAGGGATCACCTGCCACCTCAGGCGACTCGGCTACTTCGATGGCCGCCGGCAGCGCCCAGTCCTTCCACGTCTTGGCCGCCTCAGGGCCGGCATAGTAGCTGAAGAACTTGCAGGCTTCCGCCGGATGCTCGCTGGTGGAAGCGATGCCGAAGCCGCCCCAGAAGAGGATGTTGGCCTCCACCGCGTCCGACGGCGTGCCGACCACGCCCAGGTCGATGTTGGGGTTGTTGAGCATGCCGGCCTGCGGCCAGCGACCGAAGATGCGCATGGCGGCCTTGCCGGTATCGAAGTCGCTGTTGCCGCCGCCGAACGCGCTCAGGTCGGCGGGCGGCGGCGCCACGGCATACTCGTTGTACAGGTCTGCGTAGAACTGCGCCGCGCGGATGGCTTCAGGCGAGTCCATGTAGCCCACATACGACGTACCATCCTCGCTGATCAGGCTGCCGCCGGCGGCCGCCACCCAGTACTCGAAGCCGGTGGTCCAGTTGGCCGGTAGTTGAATGCCGTAGACGTCGGTCTGGCCATCGCCGTCCGTGTCCTGAGTCAGCGCCTGGGCCGTGGCCAGCAGGTCATCCCAGGTCCACCCGTCCTCGGGGTAGGCGACGCCCGCCGCGTCGAAGATCGCCTTGTTGTAGTAGACGGCCAGGGTGGAGTAGTCCTTGGGCAGGAAGTAGAGCTGTCCGTCGACCGTGCCAGGATCGAGCAGTCCAGGCAGGTAGACACTGGTGTCGAAGTCCAGGCTGGCCAGGCACTCGTCCAGGGGCAGAAAGGCGCCCGTGCTCACAAAGGAGGGTACAGCGTCGTCGCCGATGTTCATCACATCCGGCGCACGCTTGGCCGCGATCTGGGTCAGAATACGGGTGTAATAGTCCCGGCCGGCAATTGCCTCGAGCTGGACCAGGATGCCCGGGTTCTGGTCTTCAAAGTCGGCGATGATGCTCTGATGGGGGTTGAGGCCCTCGCCGCTGTCGCCGGTGCCAGCGCGCAGGATGACCGTGCCGGCCTCTTCGACGGCCGGCTCCCCGCCAGCGGCAGGTTCCGGCGCCGTGGTGGCCGGCGCGGCCGGCGCGTAGCAGGCGCTGAGGGCTACCAGCAGCGTCAGGCTCATCACTAGCAACAGTCGAAAGGTGTTGTGTTTCATACGGCTTGCTCCTTTATAGCTAATGCGGTGGGAAGCTACGGGAACGACGCAGCGCCGCTTCCTCCGGATCGAGTCGCTGCGCCCTGCAACCATTATAAGCGATTTCCCGGAGGCGACAAACGCTGCGCTCCGGGTCTGGTCAAGCAGGCTCGGCTGCTTGCTTCAGCCACAATACAGATACAATGAATTCAAAGAGGCGCAAGGCCGTAGGCTTCCTCGATGAGCTGCACAAATCGCCGGGCAAAGCGGGCGGCCGGCGCGCCATCTACGATGTCGTGGTCGAAGCTCAAGATCACGCTCAGATATTCTCGCATCTCGATTCGGCCATGGAAACTTCTCAGCCCCTACATCGATCTCGATGGTGAGCATGACATCCACGTCGTCGAAGACGACCAACTGGTTGCGCCAGTTGCGGCAGGCATGCACGCGCTTGTCCTGTTCCACGGCCTGACCCAGGCAGGCCAATGCAAAGGCGGTGAAGGTGAGATGCTCTCCGGTTCTGGCCGCATGCTCGCGCAGGATCTGGCGCGGCCGGGTCACGTCCACCTCCACAAAGCCGTGGATCATGTGCCGGCGCCGCGCCATCCAGCCGGCGTCCTGTACCAGGCGACGCATGCGGGGATAGGGCAAGATGTAGTGTCCGGTCATTTTCTGGCCTTTGTTCCTGAGATCTGGTAGTTCCCCTATTTGACCGCTGATACCAGAGAACTGCTCCCGGTAGAACGCCTGCTTATCAGTGGAAGACAAGGATCGCGCCTAAATTTGCTTAAGTAGTTCAGCCCAAGCTTTGCGGTGCTCAATACGCGAACCTGCCCGATCGAGCTCGCCGCCAACTGCGCGCAAGAATTCCACGCGCCCGGCCTCACCGAACAGGATCAAGATGCCGAGCGAAAAATCGGTGAAGTTGGTCACGTAGATGTTCTGACCGCTGGCATACTCACTCGCGATGCGTGCATCGATCCCCGGCTTGTCGCGGACTTCCTGCCCTTGCTCTGCGATGAACAGAATCTCAGAAATGTGAGCGGATCGAGCGGCGTCCAGTTTAGTATCCAACTGGATCAGGGTCAACATGCGGTCCTTGACTTCCACCAGCAGTACGACTTCGCCGTTCAGGCGACACTCGATATCAGCGGACATACCGGCAGACGAGTCTGGGGCATTAACCTTCTGACGCTTCACTTCATCGAACAAACCAAAGCGCGCGCCGATTGTCTGGAAGAGGGCCGCACTCACTGCCTCCATGCGGTCTCCTCCGGACCTGGTAGCCAGGTATTGCTGGATCACGAAGTATGTTTGGTCGAGACTGACGCGGTTCGGCGTTGGATAGGTAACCCTAACTGTGGCAAGCAATCGGTAGACCTCATGCAAGACTTGCTCGAACACTCGTCGAGTGAAGAGTTCGCTCCCCTCGTCTTCGACAGCGTCCAAGACCGCTACCAATTTGTCCCAATCAGCTTTGGCCTTCTGGGCGCTGCGATACTCCGTCGCGATTGCAGGAACTCGCAATGGATTGTTAACGTAGGGCTCGGGAGAACCGCCCAAAACGCGGTAGTTGTTCTGATCGAATGGAACAACGACCTGGTGAGCTATGGTGCGAGCGTCGAAGGCCCCTGGAATTCCATAACCCACCTGCAGCGAATGGGCAACGAGCGAAGGATCAACGCACTTCGCCAAAAGTTGGGTCGGCAGAACGTAGTGGTAGGACACTGAGGAGCTACTCAGGCAGTCGCGTATCAAAGGTATCAACGGGTGATCGTCACCGAGTGGACTTTCAGCTTCGTCTGGTGCGGCAGTCTTGAAACGCTCAACTGTCTCTTGCCACTGACGGTTCAGGTAGGCCGTGCAGCTATAAACGAGTCCCTGGTCATCTCTGATCTTACGGGGCATGTGAATCTAGTTATCCTCAATAGTTCGTCCAGAGCACTTCGACGCGCTCGGTTTTGACGGAATGTGCTTTCTTCGATCCCTCTTCATGCATATTCCAACCGCCGTAGAGCTCATCCATGAGATCGCAATGGTAACTGGAGATGGCAACCTTGCCTTGCATCCGCGACAAGACGCGATGGAGATCGATGTGTTCTTGATCCGTCATTTCGTATTGATAGGCTTTCGCGTCGCCACGAGAACTGTGCGGATAAGGTGGGTCGCAGTAAAACAAGGTGTCTGGGCTGTCGTAGCGCTGGAGCACGTTGATGGCAGTGTCATGTTCGATCTGCACCCGCAGCAGTCGGCTAGCAATCCATTCCAACCCTTCTACGCTGCCCAACCAACGCGACACGGCACCAGCCATGCCAGCTCGGCTGGTCTGCAAACAATTCGCCCAACGTCCCACTGAAGCAGTCTGTGCGAGTCCTGTACGCACTTGCCTGGCGCGCACAAAGAAGCGTCTGGCTCGTTCCACCGATGAAAGGTCGTAGCCGTTGCCGTTGCTACGAATGGCCTCAGTGAATTCCTCTCGCGAAAAGGGCGTCAGGCCGATGGCGTAGATCAGCTCATCCTTCTGATCGCGCAGCACCTGGAAAAAGTTGACCACTTCACTATCGATATCGTTGTAGGTCTCAACGGGCGCAGGTGTGCGGTTCAGCAAGACGGCCGCTGATCCGCCAAACGGCTCACAGTAGTGATGAGCCTCCGGCAGAAGGCGCAACAACCACTCCAGGTGACTATACTTTCCACCATACCATCCAAATGCGATCTTTTTGCGCGTCATGTGACCATCCTACTTGTAGCACACTCGACTCAATCGATCCAACGGGTTTTGGAACACGAATATGATACCACATGACACGGTACTTGGGGAGTCTGAACGAGCCTTACGATCATGCGTTCGATAAACTTTTGCCTATCACACCAGAAATTCATAGAGATGTTTCTGGACGTTTGCCGGCTCCTCGATGAAGGGCGAATGACCGCTGGACTCGAAGATGCGCAGGGTGGCGTTCGGGATGCCGGCTGCCAGCTCTTGGGAGCATGCCGGCGGCGTCTGTGGATCGCGCCGACCGACCAGCAACAGAGTTGGCGCCTGTACCTCGCCCAAGCGCGCCCTGTAGTCCACCTGGCGCACGGTCCGCATCCAGGCTGAGCGCGGCGGCGCCGGCCGCTTGTGGTCGCCCGGTTCGATAGTCCATAGCTCGACATGGCGCTGGTCGACGAACGAAGCGACGTCGACCAGGTTGTCCAGCCGCTTGTGTACGGCCAGGTTGCCCAGGCCCAACATCTGGCGCGCGCCCAGCGCGATGCACTGCCACCATTCGCGGTCGCGCCATGGGCTCCAGTTGTGCGGCGTGCCCCAACGTAGCACGGCCGGCCAGCCGGACAGACTGCCGATCAACACCAGCCGGCGCACCAGCGCCGGGCGCCCGATGGCCAGTCCCAGCGCACACAGGCCGCCCATGCTGTGGCCAATCACGTCGATCGGCTCGCTGACCCGGTTTATAGCCAGAGCTTCCGCTGCGCAATCCAACATCTCGGCCATGTCGCAGCGCATCGGCCGGGTAGAGCGATATGCGCCCGGCGGGTCGAAGGTGATCACCTGGCGGCCCAGGCCGGCCAGCAGCGCGGCCAGCCGGTCCTCGGCCATGGGGCGCAGGGTCGACGCGTGAGGATACGGGAACAGCAGCAGCGGCTCGCCCGCGCCGATCCGGTAAACAGCTAAGCCGTCATGGATCGTCTTTTGGCAGTCCATTCCTGGGCCCACCTACCAGATCCCAGGCACCAAACGGTAGCGCACCCGCTGGGCATAGTCGCGGTAGCCAGCGAGTTCCGCCTGCAAGGTCCTGTCCTCCAGATTGGTACGGATGATCAAGACCGCTGTCAGAAACAGCGCGGGCACGAAGGTCCACATCGAGTCCAGGAAAAGCGGGGTCGCGCAATAGACCAACAACGCGCCCGCATAGCCAGGGTGGCGCACCCAGCGGTAAGGCCCGCTGGAAACCACGCGCTGGCCGCGGTCGGTTTGGATGCGCACCATGCCGGAGAAATAGGCGTTCTCGATCAGAGCGTAAGAGCCCAATGCGTAGCCGACAAGGATGGCGGCGAGAGCCAAGACTTCTACTGGCAAGCTGAAACCCACCGACCCACCAAACAGCGCATCCAGCCCGGCCACCAGCGGAATTGCGGCGCCGCCCAGACCGACCAGGGGCGCTAGAGTTTTGTCCCAGGGCTTTGCGTCCTCGTGGCGCAACATACGGGCGCGCTCGGCCAGCAGGTCGGGATGGCGCCGCGCGGCCAGCGCCCGGCTGATCACAAAGCCCAGAATGGACACGATGGCATAGACCCAGGCCTGCCACCAGTCCCATTGCCGGGAGATCAACAGCGGCAAGAAGGGCACGATCACGACGAATAGAAACACCTGGACAATGACCCTCAGGGTCATTACCTTGGGTTGCTGTTCCATAGGTCGCCTCCACTTCGGTTAGCTTATCCCTCGTCTGCCATCGCCTGAGCCAGCGTTGCGCCCCAGGCTTTGGCTCGCTCCAACTCACCAGCGCGCAGCGGGCCATATTTGTCCTCGACGATGAAGCGTTCACCCTTGCCAACCGGTCCGTAGCCCAAGGCCTCCAGCCGTTTCAGGATCGCCTTGGCCGCGCTGCCCGGCGACCACCAGATGCGCGTCTCGAAGGCCGCCGCCCGGCCGCTGCCGGACGGTAGCGTCTCCAGCCACGCGCGCATCGACGGATGCGACAGGTCAGGCGGCGTTGGATCCTTGGATGCGTTGGTTGCCATGCCCTTGAGCATGCTCTCCGTGGGCAGGCTGAAACCCAGCAGCGGCGATCCGGCCACAATGAGATCGACATCGCTGATGACCTCTGCTGTGGCCTCGTCGGTGGCTAGCACGCGTGCGCCAGACCCGATCCCTTCGGCGATGGCGCGAGCAACGGCCGCGGTGTTGCCCCAATGGGACTCGTAGACGATGATAGCTTTCATGCTGATTGTCCTTCCTTTATCGCAGCGGCAATCCCTGCCGCCCAAGTCGTGATGGCCTGCCAATCGCGCGAGTCGCCGCCAGGCGATTTGGCCATCTTGAACATCATGCGCTCAAAGGGGTTGAGCTTCTGCATGTCCACAGCGCCGTGAAAGAGGGCGACGTCGCGCGCCCGGATACGGTCGGCCATAGGCTGCAAGCCGCCGGGAAAGCCGAAACCCTCTGCCAGTTTGGCCGGATCGCCCTCGCCCAGCGGGCCGCTGCTGAACAGCCAGACCGGCCGCCCCGCCAGCGCCTTCTCATACGCCTGCAAGAACGTCTCGGCCTCTTTGCGCCAGCGGCCCATGTAGATGGCGCTGCCCAGCACCACAGCCTGGTAGGCCGAGGGATCACCAGCCTGGTCGGCCGGCTTGATGTCCACTGCCAGCCCTGCTTCTTGCAGCACGTCGCCGATCTTTTTGGCGATCTCGGCCGTGGCGCCGTACTTGGTGCCGTAGGCCACAAGCACTCGTGTTGCCATGGGATCCTCCGTCAAGCCACCGGCGCGCGGCCGCGCGCTTGCTCAGGGTTGCGCATGCGCATTATCGGCACACCGACGCCATAAGTGACGAATTCCTTCTGCGGCGTCACCTCGATCAGGCACGAGCGGGCCACCATCGCTGCGTCATCGGCCATCTGGCGAAACACGGCGCGCAGCAGATCGGGCGGCGCATCCTGGGCCGGCGAAATGCGCGCCACACCGGAGAAGGTGATGGTAGCGGCTGGGATCTTGATCCAAGGCATGACGGGGATGCGCTTGGCGATGGGAATGGTGATGGAGACGTGCGGGTTGGCGACGATGTGGCGGGCCTTCCACGTATCCTGGCCGGTGGTGATGATCAGCTTACGGTCGCGCACGACGTAGACGACGCCGACCGTGCGCGCCTCGTTGTTGGCCGTCACCATGCCCAGCACGGCGAACAGCTCGTTTTCGATGGCCTGCCAGACTTGTTGCGACGATAGTTGTAGGGGCATGTTATTTTCTCTTTCTCCGGCCCTTCAAGAGCAGGAGACCAAGCAGAACGAACGTTGTCGCCGGCCACACCCAGGCCAGGTCGCCCGGCCCGCCGGGGCCTGTGCAGGCTTCACTGGGATAGATGCGCATCAGCCGGTAGGGCGCGCTGATCTCAGCCAGCTTCTCGTCGCTGATCGTCTTGGGATTGACGCCGGCAAAGAGCGGCGCGGCGAAGCCGCTGGCGATCAGCACCTGGCGCATGAGCGCGTTGCGCTGCGGGTCGTCGTCCGGCACCTCCTCGGCCTCACCGGCGTACCAGCCGTCGGGCAGCCAGACCTGCACGTGCGGATCGGCCATGAGGTTGCGATACCAGTCGGCGCGGCTGCCATATGCCGCCGTGCAATAGATCTGGTCGTCGACGATGGCGTAGTTGACCGGCGTCCTGCGCAGCAAACCGCTCTTGCGGCCTTTGTGTACCAGCACCATCACCTGGCTGGTCTCGGGCCGGTTGCCCCAACCACCCAGTCCCAGCCGGAACAAGAGCACCATAAAGCGATTGCCGGCTCTGAACATTTGTCGCAGCCGCTCATCGCCTGACGAGATTTCAGTGACCATATGCCTATACTCCAACCCCTCCACGTAGCCAGCAAAGCGCCGGCGGCTGGCCACACACGAAGAATTGCGTGCGCCCACTAAGAGCGTAACACATTTCGCCGTTCGCCGCTATGACCCCCGTCATATTTCGCGTTAACATCTTGTAAACGGCGATCGGGCCCGGAAGGTTCTGGTGCGCTGAAGGGCAGGCTCAACCGGCTGCGGGAAATTGAGCGAGCATCCTTGACGGCGGAATGGCACGTCCAGCACCATGCTGAACCGGTGCAACGAAGTTCCAATGGACGTGCACCCCGGCTCAGGAGAACTTTGACAACGCACTGCTCATCTGCTACAATTGTTACAATTGTAACGATACGATTATACAGTTTGTCGCACCAGGCAACCGATCACTCCTCTCAACTCACCAGGCACGGAGGTACTTCCCCATGGTCAAACGTCTCGTTCCAGTTTTCGTCGTGTTGGTCCTGCTTGTGGCCGGATGCCAGATTGCCCCGGCGCAGCCCGCTCCTGTCCAACCCCCCACGGCTCAACCGACGCCCGAGCAACCATCGCCAGCAGCGGTCGAAGAAGCCGAAGCGCCCACGCCCGTTCTCGACGTGACAGGGCCAGATGGCATTGCCGTCACGCTGACTATGAAGGAGTTGGAAGCGCTTTCCGGCTATGAGGGCTGGGGTGGATTGATGAGCAGCACCGGCCGCATCTTCCCGCCAGCCCTCTATACCGGCGTGCCCGTCGCCGCATTGGCCGACCTGGTCGGCGGCTTAACCGCTGACCAGGGTGTGCGCATTGTTGCAGAAGACGGCTACGCCATGACGATCTCCTACGACCAGATTGTGAACGGCGATTTTATCGCCTACGACCCAGGCACCGGCAAGGAGCGGGCCACTGAGGACAAACTGAACGTGGTCATCGCCTACAGCCGCGATGGCGCGTCCTTGCCTGCTGATGAGGAGGGGCGCCTGCGCATGGCCCTGCTCAACAAAGACCCGCTGCAGGTTACCGACGGTCACTGGTGGGTCAAATGGGTGCGAGCGATCGAAGTCAGGTCGCTGGCTGAGGATTGGAGCCTGCAACTGGACGGCGCGATCAGCGAGACCATGGATCGCAACACCTTCGAGTCGTGCGCCTCGCCCAGTTGCCATGGCAACACCTACACCGACGATGCGGCCCAGGTTTGGAGCGGTGTGCCGTTGTGGCTGCTGACCGGTCGTGTCGACGATGAGAACCCCCACGAAGGTCTGGCCTTCGATCGGGCGCTGGCCGAGGCCGGTTACCTGGTCGAGCTGACCGCAGCCGATGGCTACACCACCACCATCGACAGCCAGGCGATCGCCCAGATCGACGAGATTATCGTGGCCTACCTGGTCAACGAGAATCCCCTTGACGAGGATAGGTTCCCGCTGCGGCTGATGGGCCCAGGCTTGAGCAAAAAGCAGATGATCGGCCAGATCCGCCAGATCGCGCTCAAAGAAGCCGCGGCGCCGGCCGAGAAACCTGCGGCCACGCCAGAGCCAACGCCCGAGCCGGTTGCGGAGCCGGCGGCGCCATTGCCCGCTTGCGAGGGCGCCCTCGCCATCGCCGGCCTGGTGGCGACCGCCCAATGCTGGACACTGGCGGACCTGCAAGCGCAACCCATAGTCGAATTGACCATAGAACATCCCAAGAAAGGGCCGCAGCCCTACAGCGGATGGCGCCTGAACGATCTGCTGGATATGGCCGCCCCCGCCGAAGAAGCCGTCACGCTGGTGTTCACTGCCAGCGATGGCTATTCGGGTGAGGCAGATATGGGCGACGTGCAAGCCTGCCCGGACTGCCTGGTGGCGATGGGCGACGATGGTCTGCTCAGCCTGGCGATGCCTGGCTTCGAGAGCTTCGTCTGGGTGAAGGATGTCGTCCAGGTTGAGGTCAAGTAGGCCATGGCGCAGCAACCGCGTGCGCTAGCCCGGCTGGCCGGGCTAGCGCTGGCCAGCCTCCTGCTTGCCGGTTGCGTACAGCCTCCGGCGGCCGCCGTACCGGCCGCAAAACAGGAGCCTGTCACGCTGCGCGTGCTGATGGCCGGCAGCCTGATCCAACCGTTCGACGACCTGGAGGCCGCGTTCGAGCAGATCCATCCCGAGGTGGATGTGGTAATGGAAGGCCATGGCAGTATCCAGGTCATTCGCCACGTCACCGAGCTGCGTGAGCTGGTGGATGTGGTGGCGAGCGCGGATTATGCACTGCTGCCGGCGCTGATGTATCACTCAACCGATCCCGAGACCGGCCAGCCCTATGCAGACTGGACCATCCAATTCGCCACCAACCGGCTGACACTGACTTACACCGATCGCAGCCTGTATGCGGATGAGATCAACGCCAGCAACTGGCACGAGGTGATCAACCGTCCCGACGTGCGCCTGGGCCTGCCTGATCCCCGCTTTGACGCCGCCGGCTACCGCGGCCTGATGCTGCTGCAACTGGCCGAGGACTACTACGACGCCCCACATATCTTCGAGGATACGCTCCAGGGACGCCTGCGCCGACCGGTCCGCACCTACTATGAGGATGGCCGCTGGACCATCGTAGTGCCGGAAATCGTGCAGCCCGTGCCCGACTCCGGCTTGATCGTGCGCGGCAGCAGCATCCAGTTGATTGCGCTGCTGGAATCGGGCGACCTGGACTACGCCTTCGAGTACGAGAGCGTCAGCCGGCAGCATGGCTTCAATTACCTCACCCTGGCCGATGAGCTCAACATGGGATCTGAAGCCCAAGCCGACACCTACGATCAGGTGGAGGTGCGCCTTGACTTTCAGCGCTTCCAGAGCATCACACCTGTCTTTGGAGGCGAGTTCATCGCCTACGGCATCACCGTCCCAAGCAACGCACCCCATCCCGAGCAGGCGGCCGAGCTGGTGGCATTCCTGCTCGGGCCAGAGGGCCAGCAGATCATGACAACCAACTACCATCCGATGATCACGCCGCCGCGCGTGGACCATCCGGAGCCTCTGCCGGACGTGTTACGGGACCTGGCGGTACCCAAGGACGAATAGACGCAAGCCCCCAAGTCCCAGCCGCCGATCGCCTCTCCGCTCCTGTAACAACGCATGGACCACACTTTGTCCCAGCGGCCTGCGGCCAGAACGGCGCGGCCTCCCGATCTCATGACCGCCCTGTTCGTCCTGGCCGCGGCCCTGCTGCTCCTTTTCATCCTGCTGCCGCTGTTGAGCATTGCGCTGAGCACCTCGCGGCAGGGACTGCTGGCGACGATCACCGATCCCGAGGTGTTGGCCTCCCTGGCTCTGACCCTGGCTACCGGCGCTATCGCGACGCTGCTGGCGCTGCTGCTGGGCCTACCCCTGGCCTATCTGCTGGCTCGCCGTGAGTTTCCCGGCAAAACCGTGGTCGAGGGGATCATCGACGTGCCGGTCGTGATTCCGCATACGGCGGCCGGTGTGGCGCTGCTGTTGGTCTTCGGGCGCTTTGGCACAGTGGGCCAGGTTACTACGCCGTTGGGCCTGAGCTTCACCGGCTCGGCGGCCGGGATCGTGGTGGCGATGCTTTTCGTCAGCGTGCCCTTTCTGGTCAACAACGCGCGTGAGGCCATCGCGCTGATCGAACCGGAGATGGAAAGCGTAGCGCTGACCGAGGGCGCCAGTCGCTGGCAGTCCTTCCGTTACGTAACGCTGCCGTTGGCTGGCCAAGGCGTCCTGGCTGGCGCGTTGATGACGTGGGCTCGGGCCATGAGCGAGTTTGGAGCCGTAGTCATCCTGGCCTACAACCCCAAGATCGTGCCCGTGTTGATCTATGAGCGCTTCGCCGGCTTCGGGTTGCAGGCCGCTCAGCCCCTCGCGCTGCTGACGATCGTGGCTACGCTGGCCATCTTTGTGCTGCTGCGCGGGTTGATGCGCAGGCAGCGCGCGATGAGCAGCGAGGGGTGAGCCCCCCGCCGCTGGCAGTTGGGTACAGCACACCAAGAGGCGCAGCGTAGGACTGCGCCTCTTGGTGTATTTCAGCGTGCTACTCAGGCGCCGGTCACTTGGGAAGTGACCGGCGCCGATGGCGGTGTAGTAACTTTTCTAGCGGTATTCGGGAACGATCAGACGGCTCAGTCCGATGCCGCCTCGGCGATGGCGTAGACCACCTGCAAGCGGGCGGTCATCTTCATCTCGCCGGGCGAGATCGGCCCGCCGGCGCTGCCCAAGCCCATGCTGGCGTTGACGCTGTCGTAGGCCGGAATAGCCATGCCGTTGATCACCTCGCTGACGCTGACCACCTCGCCCAGTGCGACGCCGTGCAGGCCGGCCAGTTCCTCAGCCCGATCCAACGCGTCCTCAGCCGCCAGGCTGCGCGCTTCAGCCATCACCTCGTCCGTGTCGTCCACGTTGAACGTGACGCCATAGATGCTGTTGGCGCCGGCTGCAATGGCGGCGTCCAGCACATCGCCCACCGTGTCCAGGTCGCGCACGGTGATGCTGACACTGTTACCGACGTGGTAGATCACCTTGTCGCTGATCGCGCCCTGTGGGGTGGCAGGCCGCTCGACATAGATGTTGTAGCTGCTGGTCTGGATGTCCTTGACGGCGACACCCACGTCAGTGAGCGCGTCCAGGATCTCCTGCATAGTCGCGGCCGCCTCAGCGCTGGCGTCCTGGGCGTTGTCGCCCGTCACCTCGACGCCGACCTGAATCTGCGCCACGTCAGGCTGAGTCACCACGGTACCCTCGCCCAGCACAGTGATGGTGCGGGGCAGGCTGGTCGCGGGAGCGACCGGCTGATTCTGAGCCGCTGCTGTCCCCAGGGGTCCCACAGCGAACACACCCAAGGCGGCGACCAACAACAGGGCGCTCAACGCCAACGCCGCGCTTTGCGATCGAGTGATAATCATCTTCGTAACCTCCGTTATTGACGCTTTCTAGCTTGATTTTCGAGACATCATGACAACAGCCTTCTGTCGCCACGAATGATATCACGAGGGTTTTGAGAGTTTTGTTCGCTCGGTCCCAGCAGCGCAGAAAAAGCGCAGCCGCGCGCTGTGATCTACACCTTCCCCTTGGCGCTGCCTGCAGGATGACCAGCCGGTTTATGAGATGATCGACCCCTTCCACGATAAGCCTTTCAACGCGCCAGTCCGGGCAGAAGGTAGCGGCGTCGTGACTTCGCGCTGTTACGAAAGCGAAAATGACCTGTAGCAGATGCAGGACCTATTGATGCAAGAGCGTTTGGAGACCGATGACTGGCGCTACGCGCACGTCGGTGGTTTGCCCTTGAGAGCATGGGCTGAGTGACGGTTGTTGCAGCAGAACCCCATCAATACGTCCGCCGAAACACAATCACATACGAAAAATGCTTGTACGGCGGCAGGGGGCAGTTATCCACCGTGGGGCAGGCGTCGCCCAGCTTGCCGGCAACGTCTGACGGCACGGGGCTGATCAGCGACATGGTGCGGGAGGTCTCGCTGCTGACGGGCTGGCCGCCCACACTTTCCACCTTGATGCGGAACTCTTCCTGGTCCATCAGGAACTCAGCCTTGCCCGGCCCTTTGTCGCCCGTGACGGCCTGGCCGGGGTAGGGCGCGGTGTTGACCAACCGAGCCCCGTCGATGGGGTTGCCGGCCGCGTCCAGCACCGTCACGTAGATATTGCGCAGCCCGCCCGACTCGATGCCGCCGTTGTTCTCGTTCAGCCCCAGCACGCGCAGTTCCGTGATCACAAAATCCAGCGCGGGCGCAGGGGTGTTGGTTGGCGCGGCCGGCTGCGGGGTAGCGGTCGGCGCAGTCGTGGGCAGCGCGGCCACGGCAGTGGAAGTGGGCGGCGAGACAGGCGTGTCCGTAGCCAGCGGCAGCGTCGGCGTTGGCGTGGCAGTGGGGACAGGAGTGTCGCTAGGGACAGGAGTCGCCGTCGCAGTGGGCGGCAGCGGGCTGGACGTCGCGGTCGGTGTGGCCGTGGCGGGCAGCGGCGTGGGCGTGAGCGTCTTGGTAGGCGTTGGTGTGGGGATAGTCTCGGCGGGACCACAGCCTGCCAGGACGAGTGTAGCCAGCAGCACAGCCAGCATCAACCAGGGAACGCGTCGGGAGAAAATCATCGATCAGTCCTCGACAAAGTCGCGGATGAAGGCGAAGATGAACTGCTCTGCCTCCAGCCGGCCGTGGATCACGTCCCACAGCGCGCGAGCCAGCGGCAGACTGACGTGCATCTTTTCGGCGATGTTGAGCATGATACGCAGAGTGTTGAAGCCCTCAGGCAGCACCCCCATCTCTTCACGGATGGCGTCCAGCGACCGGCCCTGGCTCAGTCGCTCGCCCAGGTGACGGTTGTGGCTGTGCGGGCTGAGCGAGGTTGCCAGCAGGTCGCCCATGCCGGGCAGATAGGCGAAGGTCTCGGCCTCCGCGCCCAAGGCCACGCCGATTTTGGTCATCTCCTCCAGCGCAATGGTCAGGTAGACAGAACGGAAATTGACGCTGTCGATCTGCCGGCCGTCGAAGATGCCCAGGCCGATGGCGTAGATGTTCTTGAGCAGCCCGCCCAACTCCACGCCCATGGCGTCATGCGAGAAACGGGTGCGGAAGTGGCTGGTGTCCATGACTCTGGCCACCTGCACCAGGTCGGTGATCTGCTGGCCGGCCAGCACCACGATGGTGGGCATGCCGCGTGCAAACTCGTTGGCGATGGAGGGGCCGGAGAGCATCACGCAGCGGTGCTGCGGAAAGAGGCTGGTGAGGGTCTGGAAAGAGGTCAGGCCGGTGGCGCCGTCGATGCCCTTGGCCATATTGATGAGGATCGCGTCGGCGGGCGCCAGATGGCGCACGGGCTTGAGCGTGGACAGGATGAAGGCCGACGGCAGGGCGACGAAAAGCAGCCCGCTGGTCGAGACGACTTCGGCCAGATCAGTGGTGGCGGCGAGGTTGGGGTGCAGCTCGACGCCCGCCAGATAGCGGCTGTTGTTGTGGCGGCGATTGATCTCGTCGACAACCGCGCTGTTGTATTCCCAGCCGATGACGTCATAGCCGTTGTTGGCGATCAGATTGCCGATGGCCGAGCCCAGGTTGCCGAGACCGACCAGGCCGACGCGCGGTATGGAATGATTGCTCATGACTTTCTCTCCTTGGAGTGAAACGAGGCGTTCGATCGGGTGATTCCCAAGCTGATTGCTGATGAGTGAGGCATTCTACCGCGTAGTGCAGAAAGTTGCCAACTTTTCGGA
Organism: Anaerolineae bacterium clx_CAG2; assembly: GCA_014155705.1. GTDB lineage: Bacteria > Chloroflexota > Anaerolineae > JAAEKA01 > JAAEKA01 > JAAEKA01. The sequence goes on from JAAEKA010000580.1 coordinate 16,439, forward strand.
AAAGTTGGCAACTTTCGCCAGCACGCTTACGGCAGCGCATAGCACGCGCCCGCGTTGGACATGACGTAGGGGCAGCCGTTGGCGTGACCGCAGGCCGCGCAGGCCACGGCCGCCCGGTCCTCGATGCGCTCCAGCCGGCCCATGCGCACCAGCTCGGTCAGCATCCCCTCCAGCACGGCCGGTTCCAGATCGAGCTGCGCGGCCAGCAGGTCCAGGCTCAACGGGCCAGGAGCCTGTTCGAAGTAGGTGAGGAGTTGACGCAGCATAGGGATAAGCGAGACGTAAGAAGCCGAATCTTTGTCCCACAGGCGGCGCTTATGGCGCAAAGTCAGGTGTGTGCGGACACAAAGATCATGGCCTCACGGGAAAACCCCGGTTTCTCAACCACGGCTATCCCAGAAGCCATCCAGCCACCTGGTAGGTCACGAACCCGGCGATCCAGGCCAGCGCCAGCAGGTAGAAAAAGCTGAAAAACATCCACTTGGCGCCGAATTCAGCCTTGAGCGCGCCCATGGTCGCAATGCAGGGGGCGTAGAGCAGCACAAAGACCAGAAAGGCCAGCGCAGAGGCGGGGGTGAAGTGCGCCTGCAAGGTTTGGCTGAGGCTGTTGTTGGTCTGGCTGGCCTCTGCACCCATCAGGTCCACGCCGGGGATCATGCTCAACACAATACGCACGGCCTGGCCGATGGCCTGCCCGAAGCCCAGCACGATGCTGCGCAGATCGGCGGCCAGGTCGACGGGCTCAGGCGGCGCGGCCGGCTCATCGCCCTGGTAGATCACCGCCATGCTGCTGACCACCACCTCTTTGGCCACCAGCCCTGTCGCCAATGAGCCGGTTGCCTGCCAGTTGCCGAAGCCCAACGGCGTGAACAGGGGAGCAACGGCGCCGGCCGCCCGGCCAAACAGGCTGTCTTCTGTGCTCTGCACGCCGACAGGCAGGTTGAGCAGCGCCCAGACAATCACCGATGCAGCCAGGATCAACGTGGCCGCCTTGCGCACGAACTCCTCGCTGTGCCGCCACATGTGAACGCGCAGGCCGCGCCAGGCTGGCAGGCGGTACGGGGGCAACTCCAGCACAAAGAGCGAATCGCCAGACTTGGCAAACAACGTGCGGCGCATCAGCAATCCGGTCAGCACGGCCAGGGCGATGCCCAGCAGGTACAGCCCAAAGATCACGACGCTGGCATGGCTGGGAAAGAAAGCAGCGGCAAAGATGACGTAGACCGGCAGGCGGGCCGCGCAGCTCATCAGCGGCACCATCAGACCGGTCAGGAGGCGGTCGCGGCGGTTCTCCAATGTGCGGGTGGCCAGAATGCCCGGCACATTGCAGCCGAAGCCAACGATCAGCGGGATGAAGCTCTTGCCGTGCAGTCCCAACAGGTGCATCAGCCGGTCCATCACGAAGGCAGCGCGGGCCATGTAGCCGCTGTCCTCCAACAACGCCAGGCAGAAATAAAGGATCAGCAGCACCGGCAGGAACATCAAGACTCCGCCCACGCCGGCCATCACCCCTTCGACCAACAGCGACAGCAGCCAAGGCGGAGCCGAGATCGCCGTCAACCCGGCCGCCGCCCAATGGGCCAGCACGCCGTTCACCGTGGCGTCGATCCAGTCGACGAAGGGGGCCGATACGTCAGCGGTTAACTTGAAGACCAGCGCCATCAGCAGGAAGAAGATGGGTAGGCCCAGCGCGCGGTGGGCTACTACGTCGTCGATGCGGTCAGTCAGGCTGCGCTGGCGCAGGCCGCCGCGGCGCTTGACCACCTGGTGAGCCAAGCCATGCACGAAGCCGTAGCGCCGGTCGGCCACCAACAGCTCCACGTCGTCGCCGTAGACGGACTGTACGCGCGCGGCAGCCTCCTGGACCTGCTGGCGCAGCGCGGCCGCATCGGGCGCATCTCCCAATGCCTGCCCGGCCAGTTTATCCCCCTCCAGCAGCTTGAGGGTGGTGTAGCGCGGCGCGGCAGGGCTGAGCAACGCGGCCACCTGGGGCTGCAAGACGGCGATCTCCTGCTCCATCTCATAGCCATAGTCCACGACCCGGGGGTGGGGCGCAGCCTCGGTCACGGCCAGCCGCAGCAGTTCGAGCAGGGCAGTGCGGCGCCCGCCGACGGTGGGAACCACGGGCACGCCTAGCAGCCGGCTGAGCAGCGCCACGTCGATCGCGATGCCGTCGGCCTCGGCCCGGTCCATCATATTCAGCGCCAACGCCGTCGGCACGCCCAACTCCAGCACTTGCACCGCCAGATAAAGGTTGCGCTCCAGGTTGGTGGCGTCGGCCACGACGATGGCCGCATCAGGCCGCTCCTCCAGGATGAAGTCGCGCGCGATGACCTCCTCCAACGAATGGGCGCTGAGGCTGTAGGCGCCGGGCAGGTCGACCAACGTCACCTGGCCGCCGCTCCAGCGCACCGTGCCCGACGCGACGTCCACCGTCTTACCGGGCCAGTTGCCCACATGTTGCTTGCCCCCGGTCAATGCATTAAAAATGGTACTTTTGCCGGCGTTGGGGTTGCCCGTCAGGGCCACCACCGGCCGAACATCAGCCTTGCTTGCCACGATCACCGCCGTACAGCCAACGCAGCCAGCGCGGGCAGCGGTTGGCCCCCCGCGGGTCACAGACGCCGTCGGCCAACTCAGGGCAATCTTCGCAGGGCAGCCGCTCCACC
>JAAEKA010000581.1 GCA_014155705.1 Anaerolineae bacterium clx_CAG2
GGCACGTCGTGCGTGACGACTGCGCCGGCGGCGGTCATGGCAAAGCGGCCGATGGCGACGCCGGGCAGGACGATGCAGCCCGCGCCGATGGACGCGCCGTAGTCGATCCGAATCGGTCCGACCTGCCAGTCGTCGGCCGCTTTGAGAGAGCCATCGGGGTTGATGGCACGCGGCTGGCGATCGTTGGTCAGGATGGCGCCAGGACCAACGAAAACACCGTCCTCCAGCGTTGCGCCGTGATAGATGAAGGCGCCGTTCTGCAGCTTGCAATTGTCGCCGATACGCACGTCAAAATCGACGTAGACCCCCTTGCCCACGATGCAGTTGCGGCCAATGCTGGCGCCCTCGCGCACCTGCGCCTGATGCCAGATTTGAGCGCCGTCGGCGATCTGCGCACGGGGTGAGACGTCGGCGGTGGGATGGATGCGGATCATGAGACTCCTGGCTAGCGGTCCTGATCGGACCGGACTGATGCAACAAGACCAAGTTTACCACCAATGCGCCGCTCTGGCTATTTCCGACTCAGAATACAAACTGCCGCCTCGTCAGGATTGGCGAGGCGGCAGTTCGCAAGATCAGAGAATGTGTTGCGTTGGCGCTACTGCTGTCTGCGCACACCGGGCACGAATTGATACTTGTACGGCTGGTGGGCAAAGTCCATGACCACCGGATCGCCAGCCGCAACGAACACATTAACGTCGTTGTACTGAGCTGGAGCATATCCGGGCGGCGCTGTCTGCACTACACGGTAGGTGAGGTCAGGCGCCAGGAAGGAGAAGTTGTACAGGCCATTGGCCGCAGTCACCTGAAGGTTGAGCAGTTGGCCTGACAGGTTATAGAGTTCCACCCGTCCGCCCGCCAGCGGCTGATCGACGCCGGGGTCGTAGATCCCGTTCTTGTTCACATCGTGGAACACCCGGCCCTGCACGATGCCGTAGGGCACGCGGGTGGGCGTGGCCGTGGGAGTTGCGGTTGGGGTGGCCGTGGGGGTGTGGGTCGGCGTCGCTGTGGGTGTAACCGTCGGCGTGTGGGTGGCCGTCGCCGTCGGCGTGTGGGTTGGCGTATTCGTCGGCGTGTGGGTAGACGTCGGACTGGGCGTCGCGGTCGGCGTGTTAGTAGCGTCCGGCGTAGTTGTCGGCGTGGTGGTGTGCGTCGGCGACGGCGTCCAGGTGGGGGTGGGCGTGCGCGTTGGGCCGCTGGTCGGCGTCGACGTTGCGGTGTGCGTCGGCGTTGGCTGCGGCACAGGGCCGTCCAACTTCTTCAGCTCGACAAAGTGGACCCACTCGTTGCCATCATTCGCGCCCGTGTCGCTGCGGCTGTCCAGCACAAAATCCGCGCCGCCGGTCATGCTGTTGCTCATGCGCGTGTCGGTCAACACGAAGGACGCCGTCAGGAAGGCGTTGCTGTTGGTCTTCTGTACCCAGGGATCTGTGCCGCCCACAGGTACGGCCGCCAGTTCCTGCCCGCTGCTGTCGTAGTACTTAAGCTGCCAACGATCGGCGCCGCGATTCCAGTAGGTCACATCGATCTGCACCTGGTTGCCATCGCCATAGACGTAGCCATCGTCGGCCGAGAACCACATGAAAGGGTTGCCCGTAGCCTGATCGGTGCGGCGGATCACCCAGGCCTGGTAGGCGTTGGCCGGCAGGTTGGGGTTGTAAGCGTTGGGCCAGCAGGGCGAGCCAGGGCAATTGCCCAAGCCCACCGGCTGGCCGCCTTCAGTGGCCTGGTTAGTCTCCGGCACGGTCTGTCCGCCGGGGATGTCGTCGCGCTGATAGAGCCAGAACTGATAGTTGCCCAACTGCGGCCGGTCGCTGGTGAAAGCAATACTGCTGGTGGACCCATAACGGAAGGGGTTGCGGTGCTCGCGCATGGCCACCCAGACCGATGGCGTGGTGTCCAGATCCTTGCCGAACCACTGGCTGGACCAGCCCATCAGATTGGTGTAGGCCGGCACGGGTTGGTCGCCAGGCCCCAGATACCAGCCATCGTAGCCCGACAGGCGCAGGTAATCGGTCTTCTTGTCCAGGGCGTTCATCAACCCCCAGAAGAACTCCGATACTGTGGGCAGCATGTAGCTATAGGTCTCAAAGGCAATGGGCACGGCATGGTTGAAGGTCACGAGCTGGTCATAAGCGCCCGCGCAGTCGTAGTCCGGGTTCGGATCGCCGCACATGAAGACGTTATTGTAGTCAGCGTACAGACCGTTGAAAGAGAGCCCCACACCTCGCTCGGCCGCGTAGATCGAAAACTCCCTGCGTTCGCGCGGCACGATCTGGAAGGGGGCCATCTGCAAGAGCAGACTCTTCTGCAATTGGCCGCCTTCGCTGAAGGCGTTGATATACATGTCGGTGATCGCGTTGACTGTGTCGATCCACACCTCCGAGGTGATGCCGTTAGCCTGAGAGGCCGGCCGATCGACCGGCTCGGTGGCGCGCGTCTCGCCCCACATGCCGGTGCCGATGGCGACGAACTCGACACGCGGGTCGTTGCGGTAACGGTCACCCAACGCCTGGACGAAGGTTTGGTAGGCCTGCTTGTACTCATTGGACCAAATCTTGAGCAGGATGGGCGTCGTCGTAAGCGACATGTCGTCCAGGAAGAAGGAGGACGGCGCGCTGCCGTCGTTGCTGACCGTCACCCGCAATTCGATCCTGCGGTCTTCATAGGCTGCCAGGTCGACCACATAGCGCTGCCAGACATTGCGCACGGTACTGCTGTCGACCGATTGCACCGTGGCAATGACGGCGCCATTCTCTAACAACTCCACACGCATGGTATCGGCTGTGCTGCCGGCCGGCTCGCTGGTCTCCAGCCGCCACCAGTAGGAGATCTCGGCACTGCGCAAATAGGGAGGAATGCGCATGGTGTACTGGCGCAGCAGAGCCGTGGAGTTGACTGTGCCGCCCAACCGGACCGACTTTCCGCCAGCCAACACAGGGGTGCTGACCGTGCTGACGGGACCGCTAAAGTCCCATGATGCGGCCAGATCACCTTCGAAACCGCCGTCGTACACCTCGTTACGGGTGACGCCATCATACATGATGGCGGGATTGCCGCGCACAAAGCCCGGCGCGGGCATACTGCCGCCGCCGTTGCGGCCCTCGGACGGCACGATGGCGATGCCCACCTTCTTACCGCTGACCGCATGGGTGCTCAGATAGCTGTCAATGCTGCTCCAGTTGAAGACTCCGGGATCCGGGTTGAGCGGACGCCACCAGAAGAACTGCATGTCACCCGCGTGGTGGAACAGCGCGGGGTCAAGGTTCTTGCTGCCGACCAGGTAAAAGCCAGGCGCATCGATGGTCGGACCTGTCTGGCTGGCTACACCCGCGCTGCTCTCTGCGGCCGGGCTGGCCAACAGCAAGGTCACAGCCAGAAACAAGTAGAGCCATTTAGAATGTTTGGATAGCATAGTCTCACACCTTCTTCAGAACGCCGTCGAACGCAGCACATTGCGACCTTCGGCGCCTGGCTTAAGGATCGTCAAAGAAGGGTCCTGGTCTCGGCCGGACAGCCGTCCCACTGCGGGCGATACGCCAAAATCATTGACAGAGCGCCAGCGCTTCAATGCGTCCCAAAAAAATATCCGGTTATCTGTGAAAGTCGGAGAGAACAGAGGAAAAACGTATTACGTGCGGCCCATCTCAGCCATTATTGCTGCCAGTAAGCACCACGGGGACGGTCTTGAACAGGATCTCGAAGTCCAGCCAGATGGAGCGGCGATCGATGTATTCGATGTCGAGGCGAATGATCTGATCGAAGGCCAGGGCGCTACGGCCACTGATCTGGGCCAAGCCGGTCAGACCCGGCGGGACCTCCAGACGGCGATAGTGCCAATCCTTGTAGTAGTCCAACTCATAATCTGCCCAGGCGCGCGGCCCAACGAAGCTCATGTCACCCCGCAGGATGTTCCACAGTTGAGGCAGTTCATCCAGGCTGGTCTGGCGCAACACCTTGCCCACACGGGTAATCACCAAACCACTGTTGAGCGGCTTGTGGACGCCGTTGCTAGTCTCTGCGCTCTCGCCGCCGTTGGCGTACTGCTGCACATACTGGCGGTGCACCTCAACGTGCTGCGGGCTGTAGCTCATGGAACGGAACTTGAAGAAGTTAAACGGCCGGCCATAGCGACCCGTCCGGCGCTGTACAAAAAGCACCGGGCCGGGGCTGTCCAGCTTGATCGCCAGAGCCAACCCTATCAGGAGCGGGGACAGGATCAGCAACAGACCAGCAGCCAGCACGATGTCGAACACGCGCTTCATGCGCTCATAGACGAACGTGTGGGTCTGCATGCGTTGCAAGGTCTTCGGATACGAGGTGTCGCTGTACCAGGTGGCCATGCGTGTTTGTGTGTCCAACATCGAAGTATCTCCGTTCGTTTGACTTCCACGCTCACAGCATAGCATGGCAAGATGAATTCTCGATGAAGAAACCAGCGATCTAACATGACAGTTTCTTCATACAGCCATCAAAACGAACGAAGAGCCGCTGCTGGAGAATTGCGGCCAAGGCGAAGTGTTCAACCAGCGCCAGGCTGGCCAGCCTCTGGGACTGGCCAACCTGGCAGGACGTTTGGGTTAGTTGTTCCTCAAGATGAGAGGCAGATAGCGATCGCGCACCACAGGCGTGGCCGTCGGCGTGACCGTCGGCGTATGAGTCGCCGTGGGCGTCGTCGTGGGCGTATGTGTCGGCGTTGCCGTTGGTGTATTGGTCGCCGTGGGCGTCGCCGTCGGTGTATTAGTGGCTGTCGGCGTTGCGGTCGGCGTGGAGGTGCGGGTCGGCGTTGGTGTGTTGGTCGGCACCGCCGGGTCATACTGGCGCACGTCCACAAAGTGGACCCACTCGTTGCCGTCCTTGACGCCGTCGCTGTTGCGCGAGTCGATGGCAAAGTCGGTGCTGCCGGACAGGCCATCGGCGAAGCGCGCATCGTCTACCATGAAGATCACCTCGCGGAACTGGTTGCTGTTCTGCTTGGTCACCGCCGTGGCGGTCGTGCCCTTGATGCGGGCGTACTTCGGCCCGCTGGTCGAGTCATACTGCAGGCGGAACTGATCCGTGCCCTTGTCCCAGTAAGTCACCGTGATGTCGGCTGTGTAGTTGCCGTCGAACATGTAGCCAGCATCGACATCCAGGTACATGAAGTTGTTGTTGGACGCCTGATCGGTGCGGCGGATGACAAACGATTCACGTGCAGTGGGCAGTTCCGTGTTGTAGGCGTTGGTGTAGCACGGATAGTTGAGAGGACCGTTGCTGGTCGGCGGGCACAGGCCCAGGCTGGGACGCAGCGATCCCTGGGCCGACGTCTGGATGAACTCCAGGTGCGTTTCAGGAATCGTCTTACCGCCGGGGGCGCTATCCTTCTGATACAGCCAGAACTCATAATTGCCCAGCGGCGGCCAGTAGCTGGAGAACCCGCAGTTACCCCGGCTCCAGTAACAGATCGGGGTCATGTGATCGCGCATAGCCACCCAGACCGACGGCGTGAAGCGTACGTTGTTGCGGTCCAGGCTGGCGCCGAAGTACGGCTTGGCCCACAGCATGATGTCGGTATAGTCGCGCACTGGCTGGTCGTTGGCGCCCAGGTACCAGCCGCCATAGCCCGACATACGCACGTAATCGACATGCTTGTCCAACGCGTTGAGCACGGACCAGTAGAATGCATCCGCCTTGTTGCTGCCGATGCCCAGGCCGACCGTGTCGCCCACCATGTAGCTGTAGGTCTCGAAGGCAGTAGCCACCCGGCTGCTATGCTGGAGAATTGGGTCGTAGGCGCCCAGCCCGTAGTAGTTACCCGCGTTGGGATGGATCACCGACTCTGCGCCGTTCCAGTCGTAGTACAGACCGTTAAAGGACAGACCGATATCGCGGCCGGCGGCATATTCGGAGAACGCTTTGCGCTCGGCTACCTGGTACTGGAAGGGGGCATATTGGAGCTGCAGCACCTTGCGCGGCGCGCCGCCGACGCTGAAGGCCAACCGGTACATCTCCGTAATCTGGTTGACCGTCGTCACCCACGCCGCCCAGTCGGGCAGGCCGCCGGCGATGGTCGCCGGCCGATCCTCGACGCCGGTGGCACGCGTCTCGCCAAACTGGCCGGTGCCAATGCCGATGAACTCCAGGCGATCGTCGGTACGATATCTGGCGCCCAGGGCTGAGACAAACTGGTTGTACAAGTTCTGGTAGGCTGCGTCCCAATACTTGGGGAGGATCGGCTGAACCTCGGCTTTGACGTCGTCCACGAAGACCATCGTCGACGTAGCGTTGCCATCGTTGGTCAGGGAGAAGCGCACCGTGGCGTAGTGGCCGTCGTAGGGCACCATGTTGAGCGTCACCTGCTGCCAGCCGCGCGTGCCGATGTTGTTGACATTGAGCACCTGCACCACTACAGAGTTGCCGTCAAGAATCTCAACCTTGAGAACATCGCCGGGGTCAGCGATGCTGCCAGTAGCCTCCGAGCGCCACCAGAAGGAAAAAGTGCCCGCATTCAGCACGAAGGGAATACGAACGCTGTATTGCTCCAGCAGGTCGGTGCCGGCATACGGTACGCTCTGAGCCCCCAGCCGCACGGCGTTAGGTGCGGTGTTGGGACTGGCAGTGGTGATGGCGACCTGGCCAGCCGTTTCCCAGTAGTCCAGGTTGTCGGTGAAACTGCCGTTTCTGACCGAATTGGTCAAGACGCCAGGGATGGTCGTGCCAGGTGTGGCGCGCACCCAGGCGGGCATGAGCTTAGCGCCGCCGTCTCCGCGGCCGTCGTAGGTAGTGATCGCAATCGCGGCCTTCTTGCCGGGCTGACCGGGGCCAGGCGCCAGATAGTGATCAGAGATGAACTGGTCCAGCCGGTCCCAGTTGAAGGAATTTGGACCGCCGTGCAGGTCGGACCAGCCCCAGAACTGCATTTCACCTGAGTGATTGAACTCGGCCGGCTCCAGACTCTTGCTGCCGACCAGATAGAAGCCCGGCGCAGTGACGAACAGCGAAGACTCCGGTTCAGCCTCGCTCTGAGCAGGATTGCCCGCGTTGGCCAGCGACGTGGCTAAGACTGCCACGATCAGCAAAGCCATCAGCGAGACCAGTACACTTTTGCGTCTCATGTGTGTTTACACTCCTTTGCCGCAATTGCTGACCCATTCAACTCTGATTTCAACCAGTCTACGGGAGGGACGTCGAGAGCCGATAGGTGCAGTGTCCAACTTTACAATCCTAAGATTAAGATTGCATGAAATCGGGGCGCTCGACAGATGTAAGTTTTGTCAGGTTTGCGGCATTACACCGCCGCAGCCAGAATTGGGCTGCGGCGGATTGGGAGGAATATAGCACACTTAGCGCGCTTTGGCAAACCATTGCACGCCTAAGCCGCAGCCTCACGATCAGGAAAAACAGGAGGTATGTAATCCAAAAGAACTGGCGACTGAACGCTCAGTAGGTCTTGCGGGCGGCCAGCAAAATGGGGGACGAGATGCTGGCTGGCAACGTGCGTCGCAGATGGTTGATGGCCATCGAGCGCTCGGCCGCGCCGGGGATGCCGCGCAGTTCCAGGATGTGCATCCCCAGGCCGCGCAGATGATAGACGATGTCCAGCGGATTGCATAGCCACACGGCATCGTAGTCAGCGCCGTAGCCCAGCAAGCGGTAACGCTCGGCATTCTCGAAATCAGGCTGGCGAGGGCGAAAGCGGGGCTGCTGGCTGAGCCGGCTGTTGAGCAACGCCGTTGTGTTGCGCGCCAACAGCGCCAACGACTGGGCGGCGCTATCGCCGCTTTCGGGGCCATACCTTGCCCGCCTGCGCCGCGCCACAAAACGCTTCAGCGGCCGCAGCGGCGACAACAGGTTGGGAAAGGTCAGGACCAGCAAGCCGCCCGGCATCAGCACCCTGACCATCTCCCGTAGCGTCCTGGCTGGCGTGGCCACATGCTCAATGGTGTTGACGGCGGCGATGGCCCAGAAATGGTCAGACACAAAGGGAGTCATCGGTCCGGCATCCAGCGCCACAAAAGGCAGATGCGGATAGCGCTCCTGTGCGCTTTGCACGAAGGGCAGCGAGATGTCAGCCCCGACGGCCTGGTAGCCGGTGCGCGCCAGAATCGCCGTCAGGTCGCCGACGCCGCAGCCGTAGTCCAACGCTGCGCCGCCCTTGGACAGTTGATAACGCTTGAGAGCGCCCAGCACAGCGCCGTATTCCGGCCGCCAGCCAGCGTCTTCCAGCCTTTGCAGGTAGCCGGTCGATTGATTGTAAAAGCGGTAGGTTTGGTTGCTAATGGTCATAGTCGTAAGTGTGCGAATTATACGGCGGCTCAGTCAACGCGTCAAACCCCTGAACGCGGCTGGCTTGACAAGAGCCTGAACTCTGGTTATAGTAGACCAACTTTGGTCAAGGCGATTGTGTCATGACTGTTAATATTCGCGAGTTGTAATGGCCAACCTATGAGCACCATCAAACCTGTAAAAATTCGCCTGGAGGCCTCATCGGCCTGCCAGTTGCGCTGTCCCTCCTGCCCCACCGCCCAAGGGATCATCGCGAAGAGCGCCGTCGGCGCCGGTATGCTGAAGTTCGAAGATTTCAAAGCTCTGCTGGACCAAAACCCCATCGTACGCGAGGTTGGGCTGTCCAACTGGGGTGAGGTCCTGCTAAACCCCCAGTTGGTGCAAATCCTGGCCTATGCCCACGAAAAAGGAGTCAAGGTCAACCTGACCAACGGCGTTAACCTCAACACCGCTTCTGACGAGGCGCTGGAAGCGCTGGTCAAGTATGGCGTAGAGGAGATCACGGTCTCCATCGACGGCGCCAGCCAGGGGACCTATGAGCAGTATCGCGTGCGCGGCCATTTCGACACCGTGATCGGCAACGTGCGCAAGATCAACGCCTACAAACACCAATACGGCCGCGCACAGCCCCGGCTCTACTGGCAGTTCGTCATCTTCGGCCACAACGAACATGAGATCAACGCGGTCAAGGCGCTGTGCCAGGAGTTGGACATGGCCTTCCGGCCCAAGCTCAACTGGGACCCCGATTTTTCCCCTGTGCAAAACAAGCAGCAGGTGATGCTGGACGCAGGCCTATCCGCCACAACGCGCCAGGACGACTGGGAGCAAACGCACAAGTTCCAGCAATGCCTGCAGCTTTGGAACGACCCGCAGATCAACTGGGACGGCAAGGTGCTGGGCTGCTGCGTCAACTACTGGCAGGACTTCGGCGGCAACGCCTTTAGCGACGGCCTGGAGACGGCCCTCAACGGCGACAAGATCAGCTACGCGCGCGAGATGCTGATGGGCAAGGTTCCCGAGCGCGCCGACATCCCTTGCACCAACTGCAGCAAGTATCGGCGTATGGCCGAAGAGCAGGTGTGGATCAGGCAAAGCGACGTGCTGATGGATAAGCGCTGGATGATCCGCCTGCGCCGCGTGCCACTGGCCTACCGCGCCGCCCGCTTTGTGGTCAACACCGTGGGGTAGGGCCGGACCTGTCCGATTGCCAGTAAAAAGGGACCCATGCCCGGCTGCACAGCCGGGCATGGGTCCCTTCGTATTTCTTAGCGCATTCATAACACATCGCATGCCTGTGGATCGAGACGCCGCAGGTTACGGATGCAGCCTCGATTATCAATCTGCCGCCGCCGGCATCAGGCCCAATGGGTTGACTTTGGACGCGCCCTGCCAGACCTCGAAATGCACGTGGGGGCCGGTGGAGTTGCCGGTGCTGCCAAGCTGGCCGATCACCTGGCCGCGGGCCACGGTCTCGCCCTCCTCTACAAAGATGCCGCTCAAATGGCTGTAGGATGTTCTCAGACCGCCGTCGTGGGCGATGATCACACGAAAGCCCAGCCACCCGTCGGGGGAGAAACGCGCATAGGTGACGCGGCCGCCACGGCTGGCGTAGACCTTGGCGCCGTAGTATGACGCTACGTCGATAGCCAGATGGCCCGCGCGGTAGCCCTGCGTCAGCGTACCGCGCAACGGCCAAGCCAGGGCGTAGCCGTTTGCCGCGGCCGGCGGCAGGATACGATCGGCGTAGTCCAGCCGCCCATAGGGGATGACCAGCTTCTGGCCGGGGCTGAGCAGGCCGGCGGCGTTGACGCGGTTGAGGGGAAACTGCATGATGTCAGCCGTTGGCACGCCGTAGCGCTGCGCGATGCTTGGCAGCGTGTCGCCCGCAGCAACCGTGTGATAGGCGCCGGGAAGAGGCAGGATGACCAACTCTTTGCCAGGATGGATCAGGTCGGGATTGCGGCGCATCCAGTCGTTAGAGAAGCGCAACGTGTCAATATCCAGCCCGAAGCGTCGGGCAATGGCATAGTCGTTGTCGCCCTGCTGGATGGTGTAGGTGATGATCGCGGGCCGCAGCAGCTTCCACTGGCGGGCGAGCATCTCAGAAGGGCCGCCGATGCCCGCCAAATCGGTGGAATCGACCGGCTCCGCGTCGCCAGGATCCAGAGGCATGGACGATTGGGCCTGGGCCGGCGCGGCCAGCAGCGCGATGGTCAACAAGATCAGCAGCGCGGCTGCCAGGCCGAACGGGCCCAGGGCCTTGGGTACTATAGATTTTGCGAACATGCCGGCGATGCTAGCACAGCTTGGGCTATGTGGCAAGTTCCTGGCTGCACAAGAACACTCACTCCAAGGGGAATCCGATCTCTTGCCAGGCCGCCAGGCCGCCCAGAATAGCCGCCGTGTTGCTATAACCCTGATCCAGCAAGTATTGCGCCGCACGGGCGCTGGTTTCCTCGGCCGGTCAGGTGCAGTAGAACAGGACAGCTTGATCCTTGGGTAGCTCCGAGAAGCGCGCCGGCAGTTCCTCGAGCGGCAGCGAGAGCGCGCCGCGGGCGTGTCCTGCCTCGTAGAACTCCTGGCCGCGCACGTCGACGATCACCGCCTCGCCCGACATGGCGCTCATGTGGGCCTGTTCTGGCGAAACGCGCGCCACGTCAGGATAAGGGATGTCCTGGCTGGCCACAGGAGCGGTAGGAATGGCTACAGCCGCGCTGGGTTCAGGCTGCTGCGCGTTGTTGAACCACACCAGAGCGGCCGCTACCACGGCCAGAAGCAGCACGACGGCGCCAATGGCCAGCCACGGCCGGCCGGCCTTGCTGGTTGAGGCAGCGGCTGGCCGGGCAGATGATGAGGGTGCGCCTGCGGCTGACGCGCCGCAGGTCGTACAAAACTGGGCATCGGCTCGCAAAGCTGCGCCACATTGGGGACAGAAGCGGACCGCTTGGGTCGGAGAACTACCTGACATGACGAAATCACCTCCAGGGATAAGTCTTACCTCTAGGGCTGTAACGAGGCTACATTTTGCCTTGAGATGCAGTGATCGGCAAATTCGTGTGCGCAGCCGCCCAACTTCTCCCCCTCTGTGCTCGCGCGCTGCGCAATGAGCTGGTCGCGCAGATGTATGGAACCGCGCTTACGGAATTGCAGCCAGACTCTGGCACAATAGAGATACAATTCGTCCTGGAAAGCTCAACATTATGAACACCCAACAAACCCCACAGGCAAAATCCCAGTCCAGTAATCGCCAGCGTCGCATTGCCGAGCGCGAGAACAGGCGTAAGCGCCAACAACAGCAGCGCTCCATCTACATCGTAATCGGCGTGTTGCTCGTTGGAGTTCTGTCTTTCTTCCTGATCCGCGCAGCACTGGCGCCCCAGCCCGGCGAGGTTGTGGCCGATATGGGCAACCGCCACATCGATCAATCGCTGGTCGGAACCATCAGCTACAACAGCACGCCGCCCACATCGGGCCCGCATCTGGGCGGCCTGGCGCCTTGGGGGGTCCACCCTCAACCGATTCCCAACGAGCTACAGGTCCACAATCTGGAAGACGGCGGCGTCATGGTGCAGTATAACTGCCCGGAAGGCTGCGAGGACCTGGTGGCGCAACTCGCTGAAATCGTCAAGCCGTTCGATCACGGTGTAGTCCTGGCGCCTTATCCTGACATGGACACCCGCATTGCACTGACCGCCTGGACGCGTATCGACACCTTCGACGACTTCGACGCCGAGCGCATTGAACGCTTCATCAAAGCCTACCGGGGAATCGACCATCACGTTGCCGGGCAGGGATAGTTCGGAACTCCAATCCATCAGCGCAACATGCCTACTACCCGAATTCTCGTCGTCGACGACGAACAGAGCATCGTCAGGACGGTTCAGGCGTACCTGGAAGAGCAAGGCTACAGCGTGCAAACGGCTGCCGATGGCCTGGCTGCGCTCAAGGCGGCGCGCGTCTTTCGGCCTGACTTGGTCGTGCTGGACATTATGCTACCAGGCCTCGATGGCATCGAGGTATTACGGCGGCTGCGCCAGGAGTCGGACGTGTACGTGCTCATGTTGACGGCGCGCGCCGACGAGATGGACAAGGTGGTCAGCCTGACCATGGGGGCGGACGACTATCTCGTCAAGCCGTTCAGCCCCCGGGAACTGGTGGCGCGCGTCAAGGCAATCCTGCGCCGGGGCCGCGGCGGCGCGCATGAAGAGGCAGCGCTGCTGTTCAGGCGCCTGCGCATCGATTCTGAAGCCCGCCAGGCATGGAAAGGCGACGAACTGCTGGATCTGACGCCGATCGAGTTCTCCCTGCTCTATGCCCTGGCCCGGCACGCCGGGCGTGTTCTAAGCCGGGAACAACTGATCGAACACGTGTGGGGACTGGACTATTACGGCGATGAGCGGGTGGTCGACGTTCACGTGGGCCGCCTGCGCAAGAAGATCGAAGACGACCCGGACGATCCCAGGCTGATTGTGACGGCTCGCGGCGCCGGCTATCGCTTCGAGGATACCCCGGCATGAGCCCCATGCGCTATCTCCGTCGCAGCTTAGGGTGGAAGCTCTTTCTCTCGTACCTCCTGATAGTGATCGTGGCAGTCGTAGTGCTGGTGGGAACGGCTAATTTTCACACGAGTACAGCTCTGAACCGCCACATTGTCGAGATGCAGGAAGCGCTCCTGCATGGGGTGCATGCCGCAGAGGACCTGGACGCCAGTTTGCACGCTGCCCTCAATGAGATCATTGCCGTGGCTGCATTCGTCGCCATCCTGGCGGCGGTGATTGTCAGCGCGTTCACTGTGCGACGCATTGTCACGCCGCTGCAGGCCATGATTGCCGGCAGCCAGCGCATCGCCGGTGGGGACTATCATCAGCGCGTGCCTATGGCCAGCCAGGACGAGTTGGGTGCCCTGGCCCAATCGTTCAACCAGATGGCTGAGGCCCTGGAGCAGACCGATCGGCGCCGGCTGGAACTCATCGGCAACGTGGCCCACGAACTGCGCACACCCCTGTCCAGCATTCGTGGCACCATGGAGGGCCTGGTAGACGGGGTGCTGCCGCCTGATCCTGCGACCTTCTTAGGCATTCAACACGAGGTAGCCCGTCTGCAGCGGCTGGTTCACGATCTGGAGGAACTCTCGCGCGCCGAGGCCGGCCAGATTCCTCTCAACCGCCGCGCCATCAGTGCTATCGAGCTGGTTTCTCCGGCCATCGAGCGACTGCGGCCCCAGTTCGAAGACAAGGGAGTGGCGCTCGACGTGGATGTGCCGGCAAGCTTGTCCGCAAGCTGGGCTGACCCTGGTCGAATTACGCAAGTCATGCTTAACCTGTTGGGCAACGCGCTGCAATACACGCCGCCGGGCGGTCAAGTAAGCGTGCGCGCCTGGCGCGAGGAGCAGGCGCTGCTGATCGCCGTGCAAGACAGCGGAATCGGTCTCGATCCTGAGCACCTGACTCACATCTTCGAACGCTTTTACCGCGTGGACAAGTCCCGCTCGCGCGCCGGCGGCGGCAGCGGAATCGGTTTGACCATCTCCCGGCACCTGGTAGAGGCGCACGGCGGCCGCTTGTGGGCCGCCAGCCCCGGCGCGGGCCAGGGCAGCACGTTCACCTTTTCCCTTCCTCTCGCTTCCTGACGACCTGATCTTTCCCTCTCTTCTTCACACAATTGTCACATTGGCGTCAAACGCCTGTTATGGGGGCCGTCTATACTGCAATCATGTCGTAGAGTACGACAGGAGGTGCAGCAATGATGATGGGCTTTGGCTATGGCGGTCTCGGCGTAATCTTGATGATCCTTTTCTGGGTTGTCATCATCTTGGTGGCTGTATGGGTTCTGAGCAAGCTCTTCCCCCAGGTTACCAGCTTCAGCGCGCCGCCCTCCAGCGGCAGGCGTAGTGAGCCGGCAGAAAACCCGATGGACATTCTGAAGCAGCGCTATGCACGCGGCGAGATCAACCAAGCCCAGTACGACGAAATGCGGCGCAAGCTGTTGGAATAGAGGACTTTGCCCAGGAGCTAGTACCACCCGTTTTGGACGGGCATAAACACATTCGTAAGGAGAATAGTCGTGAAAAACAGGTTTCTTACCCTCGGAATTATCGTAGGCGCGTTGTCGCTCGTCGGTTTGCTGGCGGCCTGTGTGGCGCCCGTTCAGCCGGCTCCAGGCCAGGAGGCGGCTGCCTTGAGTGCACAGGTTGCGACCCTGGAGACCCGGGTCAGCGAGTTGCAAGGCGCCCCGGCGGCAGCCAGCCAGGATGCAACGCAGGTCGGCGCCCGGATGGGCCAGGTGATGGACATGATGGGCCAGACCCGGCAGATGATGCAGGATCACACGTCTCATGTGGGTCACACCATGCCGATGACTGGCACGATGCCCATGACCGGCACCATGCCCATGATGGACCATGGCGCGATGATAGGCGACATGGATCACATGATGCAGATGATGGCCCAGATGCAGACCCACATGCAGACCATGATGGGTGAGGGCGGTATGATGGGCACGATGCCGATGACCGGCACCATGCCCATGATGGACCTGGCGCTATGATGGACCATGGCGCTATGATGGGCGACATGGATCACATGATGCAGATGATGGCTCAGATGCAGACCCACATGCAGACCATGATGGGTGAGGGCGGTATGATGGGCACGATGCCGATGACCGGCACCATGCCGATGATGGACCATAGCGGCATGATGGGTACGATGCCCATGACTGGCACGATGCCCGGGATGAATCACAGCGGCATGACTGGCGCCGCGCCGGCTGCGAATCTCGCAGCACCCGGCGCCGACACCAGGACATCTGAAGCCGGCGGCGTCACGGTGGAGATTGCGCCGCTCAATCTGGACGACCCGCAGGCGGCCGCGTTGAACTTCTCCGTGGCAATGAACACCCATTCGGTTGACCTGGGCGTCGATCTGGCCCAACTTGCCACCCTACGAGCAGGCGGCCAGGAAGTCAAGGCGACAGAGTGGCAGACGCCGGCTGGCGGCGGCCATCATGTCACGGGCACCTTGGTTTTCCCGGCCACGGACAGCCAGGGCCAGCCCTTGCTCGAAGGCGCAACCAGTCTAACACTCATGGTCCGCGATCTCGCGGGGACGCCCCTCCGCACCTTCACCTGGATGTTGGACGGAAGCTAATCAGCGCTATGGTCAGGCTATCGGACAATTTCGTCCGACGACCTGATGCTGGTCGCTTCTGCGTAGCTTTTACAAGGAGAGATTAAATGCCACGCATGCGAGGATGGCTGTTGACAGCCATGCTGACAGCAGCAGCACTCATTGCCGCGTGCAGCCCGGCGGCTCCACCGGCAGCCGCCCCAACGCCGACGCCCAGCCGCCTGAGCGCGCCAGCTCTGTCCCCCGGCATGGCGCACATGATGGCTGCCCTACCCGACAAGGACGTGCCGGCTGCGACCTTGACCGAGGGCAATCAGCCGCTAGCCTTTCGCATGGAGAACGGCGTCAAGATTTTCGAACTGACCGCCCAGCCGGTGCGCTGGACGTTCATGCCAGGCGTCGAGCAGGTGGCGTGGACCTACAACGGCATGGTGCCCGGTCCAATGATCCGGGTCACCGAGGGCGACCGCGTGCGCTTCGTGGTCAGGAACGAACTGCCGGAAGACACGACAGTCCACTGGCACGGCATCGCTGTTCCCAACGCCATGGACGGCGTGCCAGACGTGACCCAGGCGCCCATTGCGCCGGGTGAAACCTTCACCTACGAGTTCGAAGCCAAGCCGGCCGGCACCTACTGGTACCACAGCCACGTTGCCCCGGACATCCAGATCGGCGCGGGCCTGCACGGGGCGTTCATCATCGACCCGGCGACGTCGGAAGCCGACCCGCCCGACGTAGACAAGGTGCTGGTCCTCAATGAGTGGCGCTTCGCGAACGGCCAAACCTACGGCGCGATGCCGATGGCTGGCATGGACCCGAACTACTTCACCATCAACGGCAAGGCGTTTCCCGCCACTGAAACCATCATCGCCAGGGTGGGCGACAGGGTGCGGCTGCGCTTCATCGCCGCCGGCCAGTTCATCCACCCCATGCACCTGCACGGCGTGCCATTCAAGATCGTCGCCACCGATGGCCACCCTGTGCCTGAAGCAGCGCAGTTGACCAAGGACACAGTCTCGGTGGCGCCGGGCGAGCGCTACGATATCGAGTTTACGGCCAGCGAACCGGGCATGTGGATGATCCACTGCCATATCTCGCATCACACGACGAATGATGGCGAGGAACCGGGCGGCCTGATGATGATGATCGACGTACAACCGTAAGTCTGTCGCCTACCTGCGACGGCATCCAATCCCCACCCAATAAGGAAGTGACCTATGCGTAACCGAATACTGTCTGTTCTTGTTCTCCTTGCCCTGCTCACCGCAGCCCTCGCTGTGCCAGCCTTTGCCAGCGATGAGCACACGTGTTCCCACGACATGAACACCGTCGAGTCGCTGCATCACTGCGTCAACCACGCGCTGGAGATGGGCCATATCGCCAACGCCGGGGTCGGCAGCGCCCTGCTGGCTAAGCTGAATGCCGCGCAGGCCGCTGTGGCTGTGGACCGCGGCCAGCCAGCCGTGGCAATCAACCTCCTCAACGCCTTCATCAACCAGGTGCAGGCGCAGTCGGGCGTACAGATCGATGCGACGCACGCCGACCACATGATCATGCACGCCCAGATGGTCATCGCTGCGTTAGGAAACTGACGATTGTAGCCGCGACGGAACGCTGGAGTTCACGCTCGCACCCTGGGCATGAACTCCCGCGTTCCGCCTGCGCCGCACTTTTCACCTGGTTGAGGAACAACATGCATCGAAACACACCGATTGTGGCCATGCTCTTGATCGTCGTCGCGCTGGCGGGCGCATGCAGTGCGCCCCCTGCTGCCGCGCCGCCCCCTGCCAGCTCCGGCCAGCCGGAGATCGCCGTCAACACCAACCCGAATCCGCCCAACAGCCAGGCTGAAACCGAGCTGATGATCGACGTCAAAGATGCCAGCGGCCAGCCACTGACCGGAGCGACGGTAAACCTGTTGGCCGACATGATGGGCCATAGCATGGGCCTGATGCAGGGGCAGGCGACCGAGCAGGGCAATGGCCGCTATGCAGCATTCGTTCCCCTCTCGATGGCCGGCGACTGGAAAGTGACCGTCGAGGTGCGCGACGGCCAGAATACCCTGCTACTCCGCCAGGATGTCATCCTGCCGGTCCAGTAAAGGAGACCCGTTGTGAGCAATTCAAAGAAGCACAAATCCAACTCAGCCAAGGCAAACCCGCAACGGTTGGCAACTCCGCCGGCTGGTAACCGCTCGTGGCTGGTCTGGGCTAGCCTGGTGGTTGTGGGCCTCTTGGCCATCGTCGCCGGGCTAGCCGGGCAGGCCAGCAGAAGCGCCGCGCCAGACACAGCCAGTGGCGGCGGCGCGCCCAACCTCCAGATAGACCAGACCAGCATCGACTTCGGCGACGTGCCCGTGAACCAGATGGTCAAGGCGAGCTTCAAGTTGAGCAATGCCGGCGACGGAGCGTTGACCATCTCCCACCCGCCTGTGCCTGAAGTCGTCGAGGGCTGCTGACCGCCCCGCATCGTCGTCGGTTCGACGACATTGAAACCGGGACAGGAAACCAACCTCTCGATGGAGTTCACCATGCATGCAGGTATGGAAGGTCCACACGACTTCAAAGTCGTCCTGGCATCCAACGACCCCGATGAGCCGACCAAGGAACTGCGCGTCTTGTCCAATTGGGTGCAGTAATGGACCACGAGAATCACCACGGGAAACATGGCAACCCGACCACGAGTCACGCCATGAGCGACAGCACGCCTGCTGATCAGCCAGAACAGGGCGGCGGCGACCCGCACGCTGGTCACGGCACGGACCACAGCGGTCACGAGTTGATGTTCCGCAACCGCTTCTGGATCTGCCTCGTCCTGAGTGTTCCGGTGCTGCTCTACAGCCCGATGCTGCAGGAATTACTCAACTTCAGCGCGCCGGCCTTTCCCGGCAGCCGCTGGATCGAGCCGATCTTCGCCACGGTCGTGTTCATCATTGGCGGCGTGCCGTTCCTGCGCATGGCCGTGCCCGAGCTGCGCAACCGGCAGCCGGGCATGATGACCCTGATCTCGCTGGCCATCGGCGTCGCGTTCATCTACAGCCTGGCCGCGTTGATCATCGCCCCTGACAGCGGCTTCTTCTGGGAGCTGGTGACGCTGATTGTCATCATGCTGCTGGGCCACTGGATGGAAATGCGCAGCATCCGCCAGGCGTCCAGCGCGCTGAACGAGTTGGCCAAGCTGATGCCCGACACCGCCGAGCGCCTCCGACCCGACGGCAGCGCCGAGTCAGTCTCTACCGGCGCGTTGCGGGCGGGAGATGTGGTGCTGGTGCGGCCGGGCGCCAGCGTTCCCGCCGACGGCGAGGTTGCCGCGGGGGAGTCGGACGTCAACGAGGCGATGATCACCGGCGAATCGCGGCCGGTCAAGAAGCAGCCGG
>JAAEKA010000582.1 GCA_014155705.1 Anaerolineae bacterium clx_CAG2
GGTATTGAAACCCAGCTATTTGGCGGCAAGTCGTCAGAAGAAATCAATACGTCCGAACCCCCGAACACCCGCCAGGGTATTGAAACCGCCAGCGCGGCAATCGTAGCAATGGTCTTTGACACCTTGGTCCGAACCCCCGAACACCCGCCAGGGTATTGAAACGTCGAGAAGTTCATCTCGGTGCTGGGGTAAGGCAGGTACGTCCGAACCCCCGAACACCCGCCAGGGTATTGAAACCAAGATGTGTCAGCCCGTTTGGCCGACTACGTCTTAAGTCCGAACCCCCGAACACCCGCCAGGGTATTGAAACAACTGGATTTGCGCGTCTACCCAGGAGCGAATACTACGTCCGAACCCCCGAACACCCGCCAGGGTATTGAAACAGTCCAGGTTGCCGCCATGGTAGATGCCCAACTGGACAGTCCGAACCTCCGAACAGAACATCTGAACTGGGGAATTCCAAACCAGGATTGACACGCCGGCCTGCGTCGCGCCGAACGGTTGCGGCAATCGATATTGAAACAGGCGTTTGCCGGACGGTTGATGTCGCGCGCACGGGTGTAGGGGCATGAATGGCGGCGCACAGAATCACACCATGCACCGAAACGTCGTCGCCGCCATTCATGCCCCTACGATGTCCGCGGCGCGGCGATTCGCATCGACGCGACAACGACCCTGCCGCCATTCATGCCCCTACGGCAAATCCACGCAATTGCCTGTGTCCAGCCGCACGCTGTGGTTGGAATTGGCCACCAGAACGCAGATCTTGCGTGCGCCAACAGGCCGGTCCGTGAGCAGATAACCGGTGTAGGGGGTGAGGCCGCCGTACACCCGCCACGGTCCGGCGCCCGGCACACCCGCCTGGCTGGGCGGCACGGTGTCGAAGAAGAGGTGTACGTGCAGGCCCGGCAGCGCCGGTGTGTAGCCCAGCGTGCGGAAGTGAACGGCATAGCGGTTGCCCGCCACGCCGATGCCGACGATCTCGGCATACTCGCGTATGGGCGGCAAATCGAAGCAGTTGCCGGTGCCTAAGCGCACCGTATGGTCTGGATTCGCCACCAGCACACACATCTGCGTCGCAGCGGCCGGCCGGTCGGCGAAGCCATAGCCGGTGAAGGGGGCCGAGCTGCCATGAATCTTCCACGGCCCGGCGCCCGGCACGCCAGCCTGGTTGGGCGGCACCGTGTTGAAGAAGAAGTGCAGATGCACGCCGGGCAGTTGCGGGGTGAAGCTGGTCGTGGTGAACTCAACCACGTATTGGCTGCCGCTCAGCGCGATCTCCGTGATGCGCGCCGAGGGCGGGCCGGCGGTGGGCGTCGGCGTGGGCGTCGGCGCAGCGGTGGGCGGGAACGTGCTGCGTTGTAGCACCAGCGGCAGATACAGCCGGGGACGCAGCGCCCTGAAATAATCCTGCTTGTTCGTGTACACAGCCACGTTGCCCGCATTGTCCACCGATTGGATGAAGTAGCGGATCGCCTCAGGCTGCGCCGCGGCGATGGCGCCGCGGTAGAGGCCATCCCCGCCGCGCGCCAGGTCGATGCTGCGCCATTGGCCCCCGCCGTCCGTGTAGGTGGCCAGCACCCGCCGGATGCCCGATGGATCCTCGGTGTCCACCACGACGTCAATGCCGTTAGGCCGGTAGGCAGCATCCGTCCACCAGACCGAAGGCCACTGGCGGTCGGCGTCATCGCTGTGGTAGATGTTGAACTCAAAGCTGTTGTAACGGCGCTGCGTGCCGGGCAGTGAGAATTGGCCCGGCGTCATCACAATCTGCTCGTCGAAGCCATCCTTCGTCTTGAGAGTATTGACGGTGAAGAAATGGGTGGGCCACCAGCCAGGCTGCACATAGTCCGGTTCTGGCAGCACGGTGTCGGTGATGGGACGGGCGATCAGCGGATCCCAATTGGTGAAGGTGTCGTAGGCGGCGCTCAGCAGCACCGCCCCGCGCGAGGGCGGCACGCCCGGCAGATCGATCAACTTGGCCACCTGCGGCTGAATGGGCCGGCCCGGCACGGCAGCGCTGCGGTTGTGCCAGGTGAAGTAGGAGCCGTCCGCGGCGTCGATGCGCGTCAGGCCGGTGGTGGTGGTGAAACGCTGCACCACGGTTCCGTCTGCTTCCGTCCACACCTCTGGCTCGGCGTCCTGGGGGATCGGCGTATCGATGGTGCGGCCGGCCGGCGCGCAGGGATCGTCGAGGAGGCACATGGCCTCGGCCCCGGTCGGCACCGGCACGGTCTGCGGCAGGTCGACGCGCAGCATGGGCAGGCCATAGAGCGTGGCCACGCTCAGGATCTTCTCGCGGTAGAGGCCGAAGGTGACCGGTCCCACCCAGTTGAAGTAGCGCTGCTTGGCGCGCGTCAACGCCCAGCCGATCGGCGTGTCCTGCGCCAGGCCCGTCTGCAAGTCCGGCGCGCCCAGCTCCTCCTGGAAGTGCAGCATCAGCAACTCCGACAGGTCGGCGCTGTCGTCCATGCCGTAGCCGAAGCCCGTGTTGGCGATGTAGGTCGAGCCTTTGGCCATGAAGGCCTGTGCAAAGTCCAGGGCGCCGCTGGGGCTGGCGGCCCATCGGTCCGGCAGGTTGAAGCCGGCATGGCAGCCGACCGAATAGTTGAGCGTGCCGGCCAGATTGAGCGGAGCCGAGCGCACCTCGCCGGCCGTGAACACGCCGCCGGTTGTCGAGGCCGGAATGGCGAAGTTGTAGGTGAAATGCGCGTTGACATTGGCCACATCCTTGCGCGCGCCCAGCAGGTTGGCGCGCAGGTCCGCGGCTGTCCAGGCATCGTTGATGACTGCTGTGGTTTGCAGGCCCTGGCTGGTCATCACTGCGGCCGTTTCCTGCGCGCCGTCGGTGAGGAAGTCGTAGCCAAACACCAGGCCGGTTTGCGACTGCACGACGCCGCCGGCGGGATAGGCCGCCAGGTAGGCGCGCATGTCGGCCGGCGACTCCACCAGGCGGCCGATGGCGTATTTCGGCAGGAAAAGATCGCGGCCGAACCACAGCAGCGGCTCAGGGTCGACGTAGAAATCGTCGCTGAAGGAGTGGCCGGTGGCCACAGCCTGACCGAAGGGGGTGTTGGGGTTGGCGCCCACCGTCGACCACCACTCGGCCTCGTTGGAGATGGTCACGTCGTCGCGCAGCCGGCGGAAGGGGATGGCCTCGTCGCTGCCCACCAGCACCACGTACTCGATGGTCGGGTGCGCGGCCATCTTGGCCATGACCAGGTCCTTGATGGCGTCGGTGACGGTGTTGGCGCGGGCCACGTCACAGGAGCTCGCGTCCCAGGCGGCGTAGGCGGCGGCCACCGCCGCTGTGTTCTCGACCGGCACGATCAGGCCCTGCACCTCAGGCCGCGCGGCCAGCGTCGCCAGGTCATTCACCAGCGGTGTGACGGCCCCGGCGCCGTAGAGGCGGTCCAGCCGCTGCTTGTTGAGCAGGATCAGGGTCTTGCGCGCGCCGCTGCCCGGCGACTGCTCGCCGATGGTTGCGCCGGCCGGGTAAGGCAGGGTCATGGTGCATTGCGGCGGCGGCGGCGCGGCCTCGACGCTGATCTCCAGCGTGTAAGGCGCGCCGGAGTGAGCGCCGTTGAAGCCGGCTACCATCAGATAGTATGCGCCGGTGGCCTGGCGCACGTTGTAGACGATCTCTTCGTTCTGTTGGTTCTCTTGGGTGGAAATCGCGCTGATCATGCCAATCGCACTGATCATGCCAATTGCGCTGATCATACCAATTGCGCTGATCATGCCAATCGCGCTGATCATGCCAATCGCGCTGATCATACCCACATCTTGCAGTTGACCTAAGTCTGGCTGGGTAGGATCGATTTGTGAAGGGTCGTCGAATAGGACCAGGTCAAAGTCAGCAGGCGGGTTGACCAGTCGCGCTCGCAGCGTGGCGTTGCGCTGGTTGACGGTAATCTTGTAGAAATCTACGTCGCGCCGGTCGGAGATGAACGCCTGGATGCTTCCCGGTTGAACGGATGCAGCCTGTTGCCAGGTATTGTTGGGTTCGTAAGGATCAACAAAATCCGGGGCCTGCCGGCCGATTGATCCCATGGCCACTTGCGGCGGCATAAGCAGGCTCAAGATGATCAACCCGTAGATCAACTTGTGCGCCGTTCTCGCCAGTTTGCGCACACGCACTCCCATGGGCCTATCGCTAGTCATCCATTTCATGGCTCGTCTCCTTTGCAGTCACTGAACTACGCTGCCCCTCAAGTCACAATCGTGTCCATTACCCTGGTTGCATACGCCAACTCTCGTCCTGCATCCAGCTCGTTGAAAACGGCGAGGGCGTCAACCAACAGAGGGCGCGCCTCCTCGTGACGATCCTGCTCGATGAGCGCCTCCGCCAAACATGTCATCGTCTGCGCCAGTTCATAGCGGCTGTTCCTGCCAATTAAGAGTTGACGGCTCGCCTGGAGAGCGGCCTCAGCAGCGCCAAGATCGCCGGCTGTAAACGCAATCTGGCCAAGCACTCGCTGGGCGCCCGCCTCATCTAGCGGGGCCTCCACCTCGCGCGCCAAATCCAGGGCCGTCTGCGCCTCATGACGCGCCGCATCCATGTCGCGTGCAGCCAGATTAGCCAACGCCAGGTAGCGCCGCGTCTCCGCCAATTGCCCACGCGCGCCAACCTCTTCAAGCGCCGCAACAGCTTCACGCAAGTAAGTGATGGCCCTGCCAGCGTCACCTCTGGCTAGTTCTGCTGCACCTAAGTTGGTGCGTACAATGGCAGTCATGAGCTTTCCCCCACCGGCCATCCACACAGTCAAGCAGAAGGTGAAATGTTCTATGGCGAGGTCTGCATTGCCCAAACAGTACGCCAGCCAACCCAAGTTATTGCCAATATGGGCCTGTCGCTCGATGTCACCCATACGTTCGGCGAGACCTTGCGCTCGGCGCAGGTGGGAATAGGCATGTGTCCAATCGCCCGACTCCGCGCGCATGAACAGCGCTATTCCAAGATTAACGGATACATCAACCTGTCTCGGCAGTTCCTCAAGCTGAACATACTGCGCCAACGCCAACTCCAATGGTTCCAACGCCTCCTGAGGCTGCCCCATATAGGTCTGGATCACACCCGTCAAACTCTCTGCGTGGGCGCGCAGGCGATGCACGGGCGGCAAATCCGCTGTCTCCAAGGCGGCCTGACACCATACCAACGCCTCGCGGTGCCGGCCCTGCCGGTGGTGCAGTCCTGCAGCCATGATCTTCAGCGCGGCCGTTTCCAGCGTGCTGGGGGGCGCAACGTGCAGACCCCGCTCCACCGCCGCGAAGGCCTGCACGAAGTCGCCCAGATACTCGAAGCAGCGCGCCTGGCGCAGGGCGACCTCAGCCTGCGCGGCAGCGTCGTTCAACTGCGCCGCCAGCAGTTCAAGCTCGACCAGGTCAGCCTGTTGCCGGGCGCGATCAGCCTGGACATCGAAGACCTTTTCGCGCGCCAGCAGCAGCTCGAAGCGCTCGCGCCAGGCATCGGCGGGGGTCA
>JAAEKA010000583.1 GCA_014155705.1 Anaerolineae bacterium clx_CAG2
CACCACGCCCACCACCGAGCCGGAGGGCAGCAGCCGCGAGAGCCGCGCCACATCCAATTGCGCCAGACCGACGATCCCCTCTGCCCAGGCCAACCGGCCTACGTCGAAGGCCATGGTGCGCGCTGCCAGGCTATAATCCAGAGTCGGCGGCAGGCCCAGTTGATGAAAAACGAAATCCTGCATGCACAGGAAACGGCCTGCCGATGCGAAGATCTCCGGCTGATGCTGGCGCAGCCACATCAGCTTGTTGACAGTGTACATGGGGTGCAGCGGCAGGCCGGTGATCTGGAAGATACGCTCCCGGCCCACCTGTTCACCCCACCAGCGCGCCTGCTCCTCAGCGCGCGTGTCCAGGGCCGTGATGAAGCGGCCCAGCGGCCGGCCGGCCGCATCCACCGGCAGTACCGATTCGCCGTGGGTAGACACGCTCAGCGCCATGACCGGATCATAGGTCGCGGCTGCCGTCACCCGGCCGATGACCTCGCACACGGCCTGCCAGACTTCGCTCGGGTCCAACTCCATCCAGCCGGGATGCGGCTGGTACAGGGGATACTCCCGATAGGCTTGGGCCAGGGTCGCGCCGTCCAGCCCGAAAGCGACGGCCTTACAGCCGGTGATGCCGATGTCAAGTCCCAAAAGGCTCATGGGGGGCGCTCCGTGCTCTGCGCGTTTCAGACTTCGGAAGTCGCCGGATACGTTTGACGGTCTGGTATCGCGCTGTGGGCTGACTTGCTCGTCAGGACCGGCGACTTCCGAAGTCTCGTTGTAGCTATCGCCAGCGGGCGTAGCCAAACTGCTCCAGGTAGAACAGCATGCGCGCCGTCACGACCTCCTGCCAGACAGCGCGGCGGCCGCGCTCGACCAGAGCCCAGCCCTTGGGGCCGATGGCGCCCTGGCACAGCGCCTCGACGAACAGCGGATCGGAGAAGCGCGGGCCTAACAGGCCCTCGGCCTGCAACATGTCGATGGCGACGGCCGGCAGCATATTGCCCAGGTTGTGCAGGACGTGCCCGGCCACGGCCTGGCCGCCCAGTCGCTCGAAGATCGACCAGACGTTGACCTTGATGATGCCGTCGCCAGCCAGGCGGGGCAGGTCGGCGTCGCCCAGGCTGGAGGAACCGTGCAACACCAGCCGCGGGCCGACTTGCCGGCTGATCTGCTGCGCCAGCGCGCCGTGGTAGTGCGCTGAATCAGAGGTGGCGCGGTGCTCAGTGCCCAGGTTAGGCACCAGCAGGTCCACGCCGGTCTCAGCCAGAAAACGCTCGGCCTGAGCCGGGTCAGTCAGATGGCTTTGGGCCGTGGCTGCCTCTTCGGCCTGGATGATCTCGTCCACGCACCCCTCGACCATCACCTGGTGACCATGCTGCGCCACAAACGCAGCCGTGCGGCGCATGTTCTCATCGAAGGGGAAGTAGGAGCAATCATACATGATGGTCGCGAACCTGTCCAGGCAAAGGGGGATGATCTCCTCCTCGTAGCCGGGCAGCGCGTGGTCCAGATGCAGCATGACAGCCACGTCGGCGTACGGGCTGTCGGCAGACAGAAAGGTGTCCACATCGGCCAGCAGCGCACGCAGCCCCAGTTTGGCATCGGCCACGCCGGTGTAGTGCTGAAGCTGTGGTTCGATGGGATAGTTGGACGTCACCGAAAGCACCACCGGCACGCTGGCCAAATCGTGCGCCTGGGCGAAGGTGTGGGCGGCGCGCAGAATCGCCTCGGTGGTGCGCTGATTCTCGGTACAGAAGTTGGCCAGACAGATGCCGGCCGCAGCCGCCTGCTGGTAGATTTCTCGAGCGTGGGTAGGGTCGTTGATCAGGGGCATGGTAGTGGATTTCACGGGCGGGCACGGTCAGGAGACCGGCCTGAGCAACGCGAGGCGGGCACGGTCAGGAGACCGGCCTGAGCAACGCGAGGCGGGCACGGTCAGGAGACCGGCCTGAGCAACGCGAGGCGGGCATGGTCAGGAGACCGGCCTGAGCAACACGGAGCGGACATAGCCAGGACTGGCTGAGTTGCGATCACGGGTTACGAGTTACGGGTTACGAGTTACGGGTTACGAGTTACGCCAATCCCGCCATCGCCCTTACCTCCTCGATGTAGGCCGCCAGATTCTCCAGCGGCGTGTCGTCGAGGATAGTGTGTGAGCTTTGCAGGATATAACCGCCGCCGTGGCCCATAATCTGGGCGCGGCTGCGGATTTCGGCGCGCACGTCGTCGGGTGTACCAAAGGGCAGGGTGTGCTCCACATCGATGCCGCCATAAAAGCACAACCGATCGCCATATTGGCGCTTCATCTCGACCGGGTTCATGACGTGGGGCGACAACGGGTTAAACACATGGAGGCCAATCTCGATCAGGTCGGGGAAGAGGGAACTGACCGCGCCATCCGAGTGTTGGCCGACCACGACGCCGGCTCGGTGGCAGTGGTCGTAGATCAACGCCAGCCGCGGCTTGATGAAGCGCCGCCACATCTTAGCGCTGAACATGAGTTGCGTGGTCGATCCCCAGTCGTCGGAGAAGTAAAAGCCGTCCACGCCCAACGCCAGTTGCTGATCGATGATGGGCAGGTTCCACTCATGGACGATGCGGTCCAGCAGGTCCTCGACGAACTCAGGCTGTGTAGCCATGTCGACGAAAAGCTGCTGCATGCCGCGGATGCTCCAGGCCCGCTCGAAGAGCACCATGCCCAGCTTGCCGAACAGGAACAGGTCGCCCCGGTAGCGATCAGCCAACTGGCGAGCCTGATCGAAGCGGCCGGCGCGGCGAGGATCGGGCATCCGGTACTGTTCCAGAGCGCGTGCCAACGCCGCGCCGCCTTCTACAGCGCCCAGAGGGTATCGTACCGGATGCGGCAGACCGCCGGAGCGGTCCCAGACGCAACCAAACTCGTCCTCGTGCAGCCCGCCAGCCGCGTCCAACGCGGTCTGCACCGGTCCGCCGCTGAGGGTGAGTTGGACGTTGCCGACTTGTGCAGCCCACGGGTTGTAGTTGAAGTCGGAGCCAACCTTGACGATATGGTTGCCGACATAGGCGGCTGCTGCGTGGTTGTCTTTCAGGCCATACAGGTCACAGACCCTCTGCCACACCGTCGGCACGGCATGGAGATTGTAGGGCACGAAGTCAGTCGCTTGATGCTGGATCGCCGCCAGCACACGGTCGCGTTTGTTCATTAGTAGATGGGTGGAATGGTAGACTGCTAAATTGGTAGATTGGTAGGTTGGTCAGGAGTCGACGGCTGGCCGGCTGTCAGGCCGGCCAATCTACCAATCTACCAGTTTCCCAATCTATCAACCTACTTCCTCAACACCTCCGCCTTCAACGCCTTCAACCGTTTCATCACGTCGTTGGCGCCGCGGCCGAAGTAGTCGTGAAGAGCGACGTAGTCGCTGTAGAGCTGATCGTAGATCGCCTTGGCCTGCGGGTTGGGAGTGTATAGCTCGTCGCGCAGGCGAGCCATATGCTGAGCAGCCTCGACGATGCTGTCATAGCCGCCGGCGGCCTGACCGGCCGCCACCGCTCCGTGCATGGCTGAGCCCAGGGCTGGCCCCTGGCCCGATGCACCGACCTTGATGGGCCGGCCGCTGACGTCGGCGTAAATCTGCATCAGCAATTTGTTGCGGTCGGGCAGGCCGCCGGTGGCGACGATCTCATGCACCGGTACGCCGTTGGCCTCGAAGGTCTCGATGATCATGCGCGTGCCGTAAGCCGTAGCCTCGATCAATGCGCGGTAGATCTCCTCCGGCTTGGTGGCCAGAGTGGCGCCGACCAGCAGGCCGGTCAGATCTACGTCCACCAGCACACTGCGGTTGCCGTTCCACCAGTCCAGCGCCAGCAGACCGCTCTCACCTGGCCGCAGCCGGCCAGCCTTCTCCTCCAGCAACTCGTGGATGCTGACGCCGCGCGCCGCGGCCTCGCGCTCGTAGGCGCCAGGCACGCAGTTTTCGGTGAACCAGGCGAAGTGGTCGCCCACGCACGACTGGCCGGCCTCATAGCCGAACAGGCCGGGAACGATGCCATCCTCTACATAGCCGCACATGCCAGGCACGATGCGCTCCTCTTAGCCCAGCGCCCTGGTGGACTGGAACAACAACTACGGCGACGACCCCGACAAGGGCGTCATTTTCCACTGCTCCAACCTGCCCAAGGATGTCTTCAAGACCGAATCGTTGATCTCTGAAGATATCCCGTTGATGAAGGACCACGACATCCTTTCCAGCACTGTGCCGCGTGAGCAGACCTGGGGCACGATCCACGGCCGCGTGCGGGCCGAACCATTCACGTATCTGCGCCTCTCCACCGACGATTACCACGGCCGCATCATGGGCTACGTGGGCGAGGGCGAGCTGACCGACGACCCGCTGATGACCTTCGGCGGCTACGGCGTCGTGCGTGTGCCCAACTACCAGAAACTGCTGGCGCATATCTGCGAGAACGGCTACGAGCACCATGTCTCCATCAATCTGGCCCGCACGGCGTCGGCGGTCAACGAGGCGCTGAGTAAGTATCTGGGCTGGCAGATGGTCGTTCATGGATAGGAACTTTGGCAAGATGTTTGTTCTCAATCGGAGGTTGACATGAGCAAATACGCAATTGGCATCGATTTTGGCACCGAGTCGGGCCGAGCGGTGTTGGTGGATGTGGCCGATGGCCGCGAGGTGGCGACGGCGGTTCACGCCTACGCCCACGGCGTGATCGACGAGCGGCTGCCTGGCAGCGGCATCCATCTGGAGCCCGATTGGGCCTTGCAGGACCCCAACGACTATCTCGAGGTATTCAAGCACGCCGTGCCGGCCGTGCTGCAACAGAGCGGCGTCAGCCCGGACGATGTGATCGGCGTTGGCATCGACTTCACCGCTTGCACCATGCTCCCGGTCAAGGCCAATGGCACTCCATTGCGCTTCTTGCCTGAGTGGCGCGACCACCCCCATGCCTGGGTCAAGCTGTGGAAGCACCACGCTGCCCAGCCTGAGGCCAACAAGCTCAACCAGATTGCTGCTGAGCTGGGCTACGACTTCCTGGATCGCTACGGCGGCAAGATCAGTTCCGAGTGGTTCGTGCCCAAGGTTTGGCAGATCCTGGACGAAGACCCGGACATTTACGACGCGGCCGAGCGGCTCCTCGAAGGCTCCGACTGGGTGGTCTGGCAGTTGACCGGCGTTGAGACCCGCAACCTGACCACGGCCGGCTACAAGGGCCTGTGGTCCAAGCGCGAAGGCTTCCCGCCCAACGACTTCTTCAAAGCACTGGACCCGCGATTGGAGAACCTGGTGGACGAGAAGATGTCGCGCCAGATCGCCGAGCTGGGCCAGCGGGCCGGCGGGCTGACCGAAGAGGCTGCGCGCTGGACCGGGCTGCGCGCCGGCACGGCGGTAGCCGTCGCCAATGTGGACGCCCATGTGGCCGTCCCTGCCGTTACTGTCACCGAGCCGGGGCGCATGGTGATCATCATGGGCACCTCCAATTGCCACATGGTGCTGGGCGAAGAGGAGCGCATCGTGCCTGGCATGTGCGGCTATGTAGAGGATGGCATCGTTCCCGGCCTGTTCGGCTATGAGGCCGGCCAGTC
>JAAEKA010000584.1 GCA_014155705.1 Anaerolineae bacterium clx_CAG2
CGTGAGCGATTCCTGGCGCGTGCAGCAGGGCTCAGCCAGCCGTCCAGCCTGTCCGCTGCGGACGCGCTGGACGCCAGCCTGCGCATGGTTGCCGCAGGCGCCACTGTCGAGGAATGCCTGCAAGCCTTTCCTCATTATGCCCATGAGCTGCGCCCGGCGCTGACGATCACCGAAGCGCTCCATAGCGAGGTGGCTTCTTCCGCTCCTCCCCGGCCGGTTCAGAGCGTCGCCGCTCAACGCAAAGCCTTCGTGGGCTCTGCAGGCGCGGCGCGGCGCACGGCGCAGGCCCAGCAGCGCGGCGTTGGCTGGCTTGAGTCGCTGGCCGGGCTGTTTCGCCAGCCGGCCTGGGCGCGGGCGACAGCGCTGTTGCTGGTACTGGTGGTGACTCTGGGCTTTGGCCGCGTCGCCGCGACCGCAGCCTCGGACGCTCTGCCCGGCGATACCCTGTATGCTGTCAAGTTGGCGGCCGAGCAGGCGCGGCTCTGGGTGACGCCCGGTGAAGATCAGCGCGCGACACTGCGCGCTGAGTTCGAGCAAAACCGGCGCGAGGAAGCGGCTGTCGTCACTGAACAGCGGCGCCAGGTGCAGGTGCAGTTCCCTGGCGTGATTGAAAGCATGGTCGATGGCGAGTGGCGCATCGCCGGGCTGGAGATGCCGGTGCTGGTGCCGGGAGATGCAGTGGTGCGGGGCCAGCCCGCAGTCGGGGCAAATGTGCTCATCCTGGCCTATTCGGACGGCAGCGGCAGCCTGGTTGCCCGCCAGGTGCTGGTGCTGGCGCCGTCCGACATTGCGCCGCCGACGGCGACGGTGACCCCGACCCGCACACCAGCCGTCGATCAGCCAGTGTTCGCGCCGATGCGTCCTACGGCGACCTGGACGCCGGGGGTGGGATCCACCGCGACCTGGACGCCCACGGCCAGCGCAACCCACACCGCGACCCCGACGGAGACGGCCACGGCTACCGCGACGCCATCGGGCACGCCCAGCGCTACGCCCAGCGTCACAGCGACGCCAACGCATACACCGCTGCCTCGGCCAAAGACCCTCTATGGCGCCATTCTTGAGAAAAATCCAACCTGGTGGCGGGTTGGCGCGTATGGCATCATCATCACCCCAGAGACGGTGATCGACGAGTCGCAAGGTCCGGCTGTGATCGGCGCCAATGTCCAGGTCGAGGCCAGAGAGTATGCCGATGGGACGCTGGAGGCCCGGGTGATCCAGGTGCAGCCTATCCCTGTGGAGACTGATAACTTTACCGGCCTCATCCGCGAAATGGGCGGCAGCCAGTGGTTCATCGGCAATCGCTGGGTGATTGTCGATGGTTCTACGCAGATTATTGGTGCGCCTGCGGTCGGCAAGGCCGCCACAGTGGATGTGTGGCGTGTTGCGGGCGGCGGTCCCTGGACGGCCAGCCGCATTGCGGTCGAGGAACCCGTCGAACCTCCGTACCAATTTGAAGGTCCCATTGACGTGATTGGCGCCGACTTCTGGGTGGTAAGCGGCGTGACTGTCCTCATCACAGGGGACACGGACATCTCTGGTTTGCCGCCAGAGGTAGGCTTGTGGGCCGAGGTCACAGCCCAGCCCAGCAACGGCTCGCTGCTGGCGCTTACGATCGTAGTTATGAGGGTCACGCCAGAGCCGCCGACGCCAACACCGACTGCCACGCCTGAGCCGACGACGCCAACGCCGACTGCCACGCCTGAGCCGCCGACGCCAACGCCGA
The DNA here is from genome assembly GCA_014155705.1 of Anaerolineae bacterium clx_CAG2. Taxonomy (GTDB): domain Bacteria; phylum Chloroflexota; class Anaerolineae; order JAAEKA01; family JAAEKA01; genus JAAEKA01. The sequence goes on from JAAEKA010000584.1 coordinate 1,727, forward strand.
CCGTCATGCCTGAGCCGCCGACGGCTACGCCGACGGCCACACCCGAACCGTCCACAGCGACGCCAACCACTGCGGCTGAGCCGCCCACTGCCACGCCTGAGCCGCCGACAGCGACGCCAACGCCTGAGCCGCCCGACCCACCGGGTGAACCACCCACACCGGCGCCTTGATGGATGACTGACCTGCCGCCAGGCATGGTGTGTGCAGCCACACGGACCGTTGGGACACGGCAACGACCCGGTTCCTGAACAACAGGCTGAGCAAAAAGGCCATGGCCCTGGCGAGCCGTCAGAGGCGGTCTGTCATGCGAGTCTTACTACTTATCAGCCTGCTGCTGTTGATGACTTCGCCGGCCGCCGCGTCGCCGGAGCCGCCCCCTACCGGCTGCGCGGCGGTTCAACCGCTGCCTGTCTCTTTTCAGGGCCGGATCGAGGCGGCCGGTCCGGCCCGCTGGCAGGTCGCTGGCCAGACGGTTGATGTCGCCGCAACGACTGTCGTGGTCCCGGCAGAACCGCCACCAGGGCCGGGCGACTGGGCCCATGTGCATGCGCTGTGGCGGTTGGACGGTTCGCTGGTCGCTACCCGCATCGAAATCAGCCCGCCGTCGCTGGCCAGGCCCCCCGCGTCGACCACGGCCCAAGCGCAGCCGGACAACGAGCGGGTCTCCTTTGGCGGCCGTCTGGTGGCCCAGATCGTGAGCACAGCGCTTGAACAGTGGCTGTTGCTGGTCGCGAGCGACGATGGTCCCTGGCTGGAACTGCGTACGCTGACGGTTGACCGGCTGGCTATTCCCATCGACGAGACCGCCGGCCCGGCCGTGCCTGGCGCGTGGCTGGAGGCGGTCGCCATAGCGCCGCTCTGGCCAGGACTGCCGTGGGATGCGCGCAGTCTGCGTGTCGACTTCGAGCCGCAGATGATGGTGCAAGGCCCTATCGACGAGATCAGCGACGGGCTGCCTGCGCGCTGGCAGGTCGGAGACATCTGTGTGATTGTCGATGGCGCCACGGTGGTGAGCGGCCGCCCGCGGCTCGAGCGTTACGCCATCGTGCAGGGCGCACGGTTGGGGCCAGCAGCCGTGTGGGCTCACAGCGCAGCGGTTCGATACCGCTTCGAAGGCACGCTGGTCGCCCGGTTGAGTCACGTGACGCCGCCCTTGTGGGTGATTTTAGTTGCGCCGCCCGCCCATGTTGACGCTTTGACGCCAACTCGGGTATACTTATCAATTGAAACAGCCTCCCGTATCGATCCTTCGCTGCTCACGGGTGTTCTGGGCGCCGGGGTTGCCGTGCAAGCGCGAGCGGGTCACAGTGGATGGCTGGCCGACTGGGTCGATGACCCGGCGAGCCCCTGGCAGCCCTGAGGCCAGTGGGCCGATAGCGCGATAGGTAGGCTTGACGATGGATTCGTGGAGTCGCAGGCGTGTTACGCAGGTTGCCGCAGCTCGAGCCAGGCCGGCTGAGATTTTGCCGGTTTGGATGGTTCTCGTTGTGCTTGCCGCTGGCTTTGTCTGCGGCCTGGCCTTGGCGTATCCCCTCGTAGCGTTGATCCAAGGTTCCATTCATCTGCCAACTCCCAACACAGCAGCCGTCTTTGATGCAAGGAGTGCAGTCGAGATGTCGACAAGTGCCGTACCGTGGTCCTCCCGCAACCAACAACTTCACGATCCCGCCTGGTCTTCGCCTGAAAATGTCTCTTCCTCTTACGGGCGCGCAATCAATCCGGTGCTGTTGACCGGCGCCGACGACGTGGCCCATCTGCTGTGGGAGGAAAACGACCGGATTTACCATGTGTTGCGCCGCGCCAATCAATGGACGACGCCGCGTGCGATTGCCACAGGCCAACGGCCGGCGGCCAGCCTTGCCCCGGATGGCAGGCTGCACGCCGTCTTCAGCAATGAGTTCTCCGGCCGTTACAACATTTTCTACGCGACGTGGACCAACGACACCTGGACCCTGCCGCGGCTGGTCTCCAAGACCCCTGGTTCGTCCCTCTTTCCAACCCTGGCAGTGGACCGCGCCGGCGTCGTTCACGCCGCCTGGGCCGACACCTCGCCCGGCTTTTCGGTCATTTACCACGGCTGGTTGGAGAACACCTGGCTCAACGAGCCGCTGGGCAACGCCCGCGGCACCGCGCCGGTGATGACGCTGGACGGCGCAGTGAACGAGTTGCACCTGGCCTACCAGGCCAGCAGCATCAACAGCACGGCACGTGACGTTTTCCACATGCAGGGCCAGGGATATGTCTGGTCACTGCCGGAGAATATCTCCATATCGCCCAACAACGAGTCGCTGGGAGTGGCGATGGCGTGCGCGCCGGACGGCTCGACCCATCTGGCCTGGCAGGAGCACACGGACAACAAGGCGCAGATTCGCTACGTCAGCGGGCAAATGAACGGTTGGACAGCGCCGCTGGCGTTGAGCGATGAGGCCGCCGACGCCCGCGAGCCTACGCTGCTGATCACTCAGGGCCGCCAACTCAGCCTGGCCTGGCGCGAGGTGGACACCATTCACTACCGCAGGCGGGAATTGACCGGAGCCGAGTGGATCCCTGCCAAGGAGCTGGTTTCAAATCCCCTGGGGTTGAGCGGACCGGTGCTGGCCGCCTCTCAGAACGGCCAGCTCAACCTGGCCTGGAGCGGCTGGTCAAACACCAGCCAGCGAGATATCTTCTTCAGCCAGCACGGCCCGCTGTTTGGGCCGAAGGTTTACCTGCCGGGTGTGGCGATCGGGGAACGTTGAGCCGGTAGGTTGGCGTGCGGATTCCTGCCGTCGCCCGCCTGAGTCTTGATCAGGTGACGACTACAGAATTATCGCTGCCGTGGATATTGGGGACGTAGCGGTCGGCGTGCCAGTCGTTGTGCCACGAAGTTTCGTCTACCAGATAGCGAAACTGGTACTCCTGGCCTTTGCCGAGTTCTATGCGCACTTTCCAGATGTCGCCGCGCTCCTTGCGCTTCATGGGCGTGATCGTCTCGTTCCAGCCGTTGAAGTCGCCTACCAGATGAACGCTGCTGGGGCGGCTGGAGCCAGGATACTCGAACGTGACGTACAGTTTACCGTTGTTGGGCGAAGGCTCTTTCCTGATCATGGTTAGCAGTGCGTAGAAATCGTTGGTTCTGCTACCATATCCGGGTGGTCCATACCTGGTGGCCTGAGCACCGCGCAGCATATCATACCTTGCCAGCAAAGGCAAAACCGCCACGCCCGCGGCAACTTGACGAATCGCTGTCAGCAACGTAGAATGAGCACAGCCTCTCAGCCAAGACTTCGGAAGTCGCCGCAACTTTGTGGGCGGCATTGTCAGTCGCCAGAAACCGGGACTTGCTGTTGCAGCGGCGACTTCCAAAGTCTCGACGTGAACGTGGAAAGACTGAGCGAATGTTTGAAACTCTGACCGAAAAACTACAACGCGTGTTCGACGGACTGTCCAGCCGCGGCCGCCTGAGCGAGGCCGATGTGGACGCAGCCATGCGCGAGGTGCTCCTGGCGCTGCTGGAGGCCGACGTCAACTATAAAGTCGTCAAGGACTTCATCGCTCGCGTCAAGGAACGAGCGGTCGGCGTCGAGGTGATGAAGAGCCTGACCCCGGCCCAGCAGGTGGTCAAGATCGTCAATGAGGAGCTGATCGCTGTGCTGGGCGAGCCGGCCAAGCTGGACCTGTCTGGCCCGACGCCGCACGTGATCATGCTGGCTGGCCTGCAAGGCTCCGGCAAGACTACTACAGCCGCCAAGCTCGCGCTGACCCTGCGCAAGTCGGGGCAGAGGCCGTTGTTGGTGGCGGCTGACACCTACCGGCCGGCCGCGATCCATCAGCTCGAAACGCTGGGCAAGCAGTTGGACATTCCTGTC
>JAAEKA010000585.1 GCA_014155705.1 Anaerolineae bacterium clx_CAG2
GGCTGGATCGATTGGAACCTGCTGTTGGACATGGAGGGCGGACCGAACCGCGTGGGTAACTTCTGCAGCGCGCCGATCCTGGCCGACACGAAGACCGGCGAGCTGCACTACCAGAGCAGTTACTACGCCATTGGCCACTTCGCTCGTTTCGTCCAGCCGGGCGCCCGGCGCATTCTCTGCGCCACGTCACACGACATGCTGGAGGCGGCAGCCTTCCTCAACCCCAATGGACAGATCATCGTCGTGCTGCTTAACCGGTCGGACCAAACAGCCCAGGTGGGGCTGACCGTGAACGGCGAGCGGGCGGTCGTCGACTGTCTGGCCCATTCCATTGCTACACTTCAGGTTGTATCATGACGACCAACGCAAAGACTGCTCTTTGGATCGGCAACACGCTGATGATCGATGAAGCCAGACCGGTCAGCGGAGAGTACGTGCATCTTCACGGCGAGGAATACTACCGTATCGCCCACGTCGATCAGATGCCTACGTTCTTCATGAGCCTGGTGAGCAGCGCGGACCATTGGCTGTTCATCGCCAGCAACGGCGGGTTGACGGCTGGGCGCGCCAACTCTGACTCGGCGCTTTTTCCCTACGAGACGGTGGACAAGATCCAGGCGCACGGCGAGCAGACCGGCGGCAAGACGATTTTGTGGGTCACGCGCGGCGGACGTGACTACCTGTGGGAGCCTTTCTCAGAACGCTATGCCGGCGTCTATCGCCGAGAACGCCATCTATACAAGAACGTCTACGGCAACAAGCTGATCTTCGAGGAGATCAACCACGACTTGCAGCTTGCATTTCGCGTGGCCTGGCGCACCGGCGACCGCTTCGGCTTCATCCGGAGCTGCTGGCTGCACAACCAGGGCGACAGCGCCTGCCACGTCAAGCTGCTCGATGGCGTGCAGAATATCCTGCCCTTTGGCGCCACCAGCCAGTTGCAAAACACCATGAGCAACCTGCTCGATGCCTATAAGCGTAACGAGCTGGAGCCCATCAGTGGGCTGGGCATCTTTGCCTTGAGCGCCACGCTCACCGACCGCGCCGAGCCCAGCGAGTCGCTCAAGGCGACGGTCGCCTGGCAGGTGGGACTGGACGGCGCCGGCTACCTGGTCTGCGCCGATCAGCTTGACGCCTTTCGTCGCGGCCGCGCAATCGCGACTGAACAGGACGTGTGTGGCAAGGCGGGGGCGTATTTTGCTGCCGCCGCCGTCGACCTGGCGCCAGACCAATCCCGTCATTGGCACATCGTCGCCGACGTCAATCAGGACAGCGCCGCAATTGCCAGGTTAACACAGCTTCTATGCCGGGAAAGAGACAGCATCGAAGCGCAGATCGAGGCAGACATCGCCCGCGGCGCGGAGGATTTGGTGCGTTTCGTGGCCTCAGCCGATGGGCTCCAGGTTACCGCCCAAGAGACCACCACTGCCCATCATTTCGCCAATGTCCTCTTCAATGTCATGCGCGGCGGCATCTTCGTCGATAACTACCAGGTCGAGCGTGAGGACCTGTGCGACTTCGTGCGCGTGCGCAACCGGGCCGTATTGGACAGCCAGGCGGAGTGGTTTGCCGGTCTGCCGCCAAAGCTTTCGATTCAGGACCTGTATGCGCGCGCAGGCGACAACGGCGCACCCGACCTGATCCGGTTGTGCTACGAGTACTTACCCTTGACCTTCAGCCGGCGCCACGGCGATCCCAGCCGCCCCTGGAACCGCTTCTCCATCAATGTCACCAAGCCCGATGGCTCGGCCCGCCTGGACTATCAGGGCAACTGGCGCGACATTTTCCAGAACTGGGAGCCGCTGGCGCTCAGTTTTCCCGGCTTCGTCGAGGGCATGGTGGCTAAGTTCCTCAATGCCACCACCGTGGACGGCTATAATCCCTATCGGATCACGCGCGACGGCATCGAGTGGGAGACGCCAGAGCCGCATAATCCCTGGTCCAACATCGGTTATTGGAGCGACCACCAGATCATCTATCTGCTCAAGTTGCTGGAGGTTATGGCGCAGGTTCATCCCGGCGCCCTGGCCAGCCTGTGGAACCGCCCGGTCTTCTCCTATGCCAACGTGCCCTATCGCCTGCGCCCTTACCACCAGATGCTCGCAGACTGGCACGACACCATCGAGTTCGATTACGAACAGGAAGAGGAGATCGCCGCGGCTGTCGCCTCTCTGGGCACGGACGGCCGGCTGCTGCGCGATGCCGACGGCGCCGTTGTTCACGTGACTCTGACCGAGAAGCTGCTGGTGCTGCTGCTGGCCAAGATCACTAATCTGGCGCCAGAGGGCGGTATCTGGATGAACACGCAGCGCCCGGAGTGGAACGACGCCAACAACGCGCTGGCCGGCAAGGGGCTGTCAGTGGTCACCGTTGGCTATCTGCGCCGCTTCATTGCCTTTTGGCAGGCGCACTTGGCACAGGCGGAGACGGCGATGATGGTCGTCAACCCAGATGTGGCCGAGCTATTTGGCGCGGTGCAAGGCATCCTCCTGGCGCACCAGACTCATCTGGCTGGCGGTTTCACTGATCAGGCGCGCCGGCAGATGATGGATCAACTGGGGATGGCGGCCACGGCTTATCGCACAAGCGTGTATCGGGACGGCGTGTCATCCAAGAGAGTTGCGCTCGACTGCCAGTCGCTGCGGGATTTTCTGGCGCTGGCCCAGCGCTACGTGGAGCACACGTTGCGCGCCAACCGGCGGCCGGATGACATGATCCACAGCTATAACATCCTGCGCCTGCACGAGCAAGGCGCCGCGGTGGAAAACCTCTATCTGATGTTAGAGGGACAGGTCGCTTTGCTGTCGTCAGGCATGTTGGCGCCAGCGCATGCGCTGGCGGTGTTGCGCAGCCTGCGTCAGAGTGATCTCTATCGCGCGGACCAGCATTCGTACATGCTCTATCCCAACCGCCAGTTGCCCGGTTTTCTACAGAAGAATCATGTGTCTACCGCAAAGGTAGCCGACTCTGCACTGATCGCGGCGCTGACGGCCGCTAACGACCGGCGCTTGATGACCTGTGATGACGCCGGCATCTATCACTTCAACGGCAACTTCCGCAACGCCGACGACGTTGCCCGCACGTTGGATGAACTGGCGAAGGAGCCTGCCTTCGCACAACTCGTAGCGGCTGAGCGCGCCTTCATGCTCGATCTGTTCGAGACCACCTTCGACCACCGGGCGTTTACTGGCCGTTCCGGCACCTTCTTCGCCTACGAGGGACTGGGCAGTATCTATTGGCACATGGTATCGAAACTGCTGCTGGCCGCCCAGGAGTGCTACCGGCAGGCGGTGGAGGCCAATGCGGAGGCGTCCATCACAGCCGCGCTGGCCGTGGCCTACTATGACATCCGGCAAGGGTTGGGCTTCAACAAATCGCCTGACGCGTATGGCGCATTCCCCACCGATCCCTACTCGCACACGCCCTTGGGCAGCGGCGCACGCCAGCCAGGCATGACCGGCCAGGTCAAAGAGGAGATCTTGACGCGCTTTGGGGAACTGGGCGTGTCCGTGCAACGCGGGGCGCTGTGCTTTGCGCCGACGCTGCTGCGGCGCGATGAGCTCCTGAGTGCGCCGGGCGAATTTGCGTACGTCGACGTAGGACACGAGTTGAGAACCCTGTCGCTCCCGCCAGATCTGTTGGCCTTCACCGTCTGCCAGACCCCTGTGATCTACGCCTGCGGCGATACGCCGAGACTCAAGGTGACATTCGCGGATGGACAAACCATGACCGTACCGGGCAACTGCCTGGATTTGGCAACTTCCCGGCACATTCTCGATCGCGATGGCTGGGTGCAGATGGTTCGGGTTACAGTCCCTATCTGAGACAACCCTGCAGCGAGTTGGGGGGTAGAGGCCTGCCGGTTGCGATCGATTTTGACTTTACAGCCAGGCATTGCCGTGGTATGATGTACCTGATGTGCCGTGGTTCACCTCGGCTACGGCAAAAGTCGAATTCATCGCAGACAACGCGCGGGGCAATGGGCATTGGCCCCCATTCAGGGCCAACACACGCGAAAGGCAGGTCTCATATGGAACGCTCTCGATGGATGACGCGCTGCCGGGCGCTGTTGCTGGCAGGGCTGCTGGCGTTGGGATCGCCGCTGATGGCCGCGGCGGCGGGTCACGCTCAGGCCAGCGCCACGCAGGAGGATCCCAACACTGCTGGGCGGTCGGACAGAAACCTCATCTCTGTCCCCGGTGTCTTCTCGCTCTGGTTGGGGCAGGGGCTGAGCACGCGCGATGGTGTACTGGTGCTGGACGGAGCCGAGGTCGATCTGCCGGCTCTTAACGCCACTGCCACCGTCGACGGCTTCACCTTCGGCCTGCGCGATAGTTCCTACGGCTGGGACGCCATCACGGTGACTCAGGTGGGGCCGCGAGAAAGCGACGCGCTGACGATAGCCGGCACCCAGGTAGTCGTGCAAGGGCCGGCGGCCAATTTCAGCACCGATCTCTCGACTCGCATTGACCTGCATCCCAGCCCGGAGGTGCAGGCCGGCGCGAATGTGGTGTTCAGCTACGACGGCATAACGGGCCAGGCTGGCCTGGCCGTGGCCGACGGCAGCATGCAGGCAACAGTGGGGCCGGCCACGGTCGTGGTCGATGGTCTGAGCACGACCGATGGCGTTGTGGCCGTCGAAGCAGCTCAGGTCGTGTTGCCGGATGCCGGGATCGGTGTCCGGCTGGACGGGTTCAGCACCGCCAGCGGCCAGCCCGAATGGCAGTCGCTGACGTGGGTTGGCCAGGAGTTCCAACTGGGCAATGCGGTCAAGCTGTCCAACAACGTCATCGCCATTCCCGGCCCCAGCGCGGCCGATACGGCCCCGGTCGGGGGCACGACCAGCTTCGAACTCAACGCTGGCGACCTGGCGCAGGCCGGCGGTCAACTGGTCGTCACCTATGACCGGACGACCGGCCAGCCGTCCTTCACGTTGATCGATGGCAGCGCGACCCTGGGCGCGGCCGGCTGGAGTCTCGCTGCCAATGGAATAAACGCCGGCCAGGGCGAGGTTACGGTGGATACTATTCAGATGACCGCGGCGCCGTTGAGCCTCCAGGCTCAGGTCAGCGGTTTCGCCTTGGATCCCGCGGCCGGCGCCAGCTTCGATCAGGCGCGGGTGCTCTACCTGCCCGACACGGCCGCCGGTGGACAAACCATCGCCGGCTTCGAGTTGGTGATCGACAGCACCAGCGCGGGCTATGTGGTGACGACGACGACGTTGCTGCCGACGGCCACGGCCAGCCAGCCCTGAGTCGTCGTTCTGGGTTGTTAACCTGAGCAGCGCCGCGGCTGATTTTCAGCCGCGGCGCTGTTTTGTTAGGCCCTGGGGGTGAGCGCCAGTTCAGTCAGTCGCCGTGTTCGTTTGCCAGTTGCGGCCAGACTGGCTATGATGGTCTACTTTGAAGAAAGGTCGCTATGCTTCTCATTACATCGCTGTCCGAAGAACCTAATCGCTTCTTGCCTCTGCTGCTCGTCGTTCTGCTGGCATTTGTGGTGCCGATTGTACTGGCGCGTTTCCGGCGCGTGCCTGTGGTGGTTGGGGAGATCATGGCCGGTATTGTCATCGGTCCATCGCTGCTGGGCGTCGTGGGCGAGGATGAGATCTTGCGTTTTATGGCCGATATCGGGTTGGCCTTTCTGATCTTCCTGGCTGGCATGGAGATCGATTTGGCTCGGCTTTTCCCTGCGCGCAACGGCCCGAGACGGCGCAACGGGCCTAACGTGCTTGGCATGGCTTTGGCGCTGTATGCGCTGACTGTGGCGCTGGCCATTCCAGGCGGGTTTCTCATCACTGATCAAGGCGCGAAGGGCGACCCCTGGTTGATGGCTTTTGTGCTGTCGGCTGTGT
>JAAEKA010000586.1 GCA_014155705.1 Anaerolineae bacterium clx_CAG2
AGCAGCCGACCGCCGGGTCGCAGCAGCGCCATGGCCTGTGGCAGGACATCGGTCAGCGCTCCCAATTCGTCGTTGACAGCGATGCGCAGCGCCTGGAAGGTACGCGTGGCCGGGTGCAGCCGACCTCGCCGGCCCACGGACCGCTCGATCACCTGTGCAAGCTGGCCTGTGCTTTTCAGAGGTCTGGCGTAGACGATGGCCCGAGCGATGCGCCGCTAGAGGCGCTCCTCGCCGTAAGCATAGATCAGGTTGGCCAGTTCGTCTTCGGGCAAGGTATTGACCAGACTGGCGGCGCTGGTCTCCTGTGTCGGATCGAAGCGCATATCCAGCGGACCGTCAGCCATCAGAGCGAAGCCGCGCGCCTCTAGCTCCAGTTGGTCGCTGCTGAGTCCCAGGTCCAGCAAGATACCGTCTGCCGGGTCGAAGCCGGCCTGTCGAGCCGTTGCCGCCAAATGGCGGAAATTGCTTTGAACAACCACCGAGCGCTCGCCGAAGGGTTGCAGGCGCTGGCGAACCCGCGCCACGGCGTGTGGGTCTGCGTCCAGGCTCAGGACTCTGCCGCCGCCGGCGGTCGCTGTGGCTGCGTCAGAGGCAACCAACAGGGCTTCGGAATGGCCGCCGCCGCCGGCCGTGCCATCGATATAGCAGCCACCTGGCAGCGGCGACAAGAAGCTGAGCACCTCTTGCTCCAGGACAGGCACATGAACGGTGTTTGCAAGGATAGCAGGGACGGCGCCATCCGGCTGATTGGCAACCATCCCAGATGGATCGGTGTTCATGCGTGCTTCCAACCTACACGTTCAGGCTGGCGAAGAAATCTGCGTCGTCCAGCTCAGCCCGTAGCGCCTGGTCTTGTTCGCGCCAGGTGTCGGGATTCCATAGCTCAATGTAATTGTCCATGCCTGCGATCAAGACCTTGTCGGTGATGCTTGCCATGTCTCGTAACCACTGAGGGATGACAACGCGCCGTTGGCGGTCGGGTTCGGCGGCGTGAGCTTGAGGAAATAGCCAGCGCCTGAGCTTACGGGCGCGCGAGTCGGTCAGGGACAGCTCCCGAAGACGATCACCCAGGCGCTCGAACTCGCCGCGTGGAAAGAGATAGAGACAGCCTTCCATGCCGCGCGTGAGCACGACGCCGCCGGCCAGTTCTGCACCGTATTCCGAGGGCAAGGTCAGTCGCCCTTTGTTGTCTAACGTGTGTTCGTACTGGCCTATCAACATGATTACACCTGGCGCTAACCCAGAGACTTGGCGTCCCACCTGGTCAGGAAAAACAGAACATGTGTTCGGTTATTTGTCCCACTGCATGGGTTGTAATGGGTCGATTGTAGGAACAATGTCCCACTTTGACCCACTTTAACCCACTTCTGTCATCATATCATGTGTCCAACGATTTGACAAGATGCTTTGCGTGGCAAAACCCGTATTTGAGCCGAATTTTAAGGTTATTGTAATGTAGTTAACCAACCTGCGCGGCAGCGTAGGGCGCTCAGAAATTGGGGGAACCAATACTTGACATGATTGGCATCGCGTGGTAGCATTGACTGTTGCGGTGCGGACAGCATCAAAGCAAAGCACCCAACCGAAACAATAGGGCCGTATCACCCCGTCTGATTGCCCCCTTAGCGACTAAAGCCCATGTCCACGACTGGTCGTGCGGCTCAGGTTAGCTATTGTCCGGGCTTTCGTCGCGTGTGTCAGCTTTCGTAATCATCGCCGTCAGGCGCCAGATTTTCACGGTAGCAGCCAGGACATCGTCGTTGAGTTCACTGCAGGCATGGCCTGGCTTTTTGTTCGACAGGGTTAGGCACACCCTACTACGTCTGGCTGGGTAGTCGGTCCCAGCACAGGATCACGGAGGTACGACATTGACTTCCAACTTCCAGATTCAGCGCAAAAGCTATGCCCGCATTCCCAATGTGTTGCCATTGCCGCGGCTGACTGAGATCCAACTCAACTCGTTTGAGTGGTTCAAGGGCGAGGGGCTGCGTGAGCTCTTCGATGAGATCTCGCCGATCATTAGTTTCAATCGCAATTTGGAGCTGCATTTCGGCAAGTTCTGGTTCGGCGAGCCAAAGTACTCGGAGCAGGAATGCCGCGAGCGCGATATGACCTTTGCTGCTCCGTTGTGGGTGCGCGCACAGTTGCGCAACCATGACACCGGTGAAATCTCTGAGTCCGATGTCTTCACCGGCGACTTCCCCCTCATGACCGAAGCTGGCACTTTCATTATTAATGGGGCCGAGCGGGTTGTGGTCAGCCAGTTGATCCGCTCGCCTGGCGTCTACTTCACCGTGGACGAGGATCGAACCACCGGTCGCGAGCTGTGTATGGCCAAGCTGATCCCCAGCCGCGGCGCCTGGCTGGAGTTCGAGACTTCGCGCCGTGACCTGATCTCGGTCAAGGTGGACCGCAAGCGCAAACTGCCTGTGACCACGCTGCTGCGGGCCATTGGCTACAGCAACGACGACCAGATATTCGAGCTGTTCCAGACTGTGGACACGATGCCAGATCACCCGTACCTGGCTGCCACGATCGAAAAAGAGCCGATGAACACGCGCTCGCAGGACGATGCGCTGCTGGAATTCTACAAGAAACTGCGCCCTGGTGATCCGCCTACCCTGGACAACGCCGAGAAGTTCATGCACAATCTGCTGTTCGAGCCCCGGCGCTACGATTTGGGCAAGGTGGGGCGTTACAAGCTGAACCGGCGGCTGGGTTTGAATGTTCCGATCTCACAGCGAACTCTGACGAACGAAGACCTGATCCAGGTCATCGCCACCATGATCCGCATCAACAACGGCGTCGACTCGGCTGATGATATCGATCATCTGGGCAACCGCCGGATCAAGACTGTAGGCGAGCTGATTCAGAATCAACTGCGCATTGGCCTGCTGCGAATGGAGCGTGTGGTTCGAGAGCGTATGTCGATCCGCGACCCAGAGCAGGTGACGCCGCTGTCGTTGATCAACATCCGGCCGGTGGTCGCCGCAACGCGTGAGTTCTTTGGCGGCAGCCAACTCAGCCAGTTCATGGATCAGACCAACCCCTTAGCTGAGTTGACGCACAAACGCCGCTTGAGCGCTCTGGGCCCTGGTGGTCTGCGCCGCGAGCGCGCGGGCTTTGATGTCCGCGACGTCCACCACAGCCACTACGGCCGTATTTGCCCCATCGAAACGCCGGAAGGCCCCAACATCGGCCTGATCGGTTCGCTTGCCTCCTATGGCCGCGTCAACGAGTATGGCTTCATCGAGACACCGTATCGCAAGGTGATCCACGAGGCTGACCTGTTGTCGCCAGAGGCGATCGGCGCGACACTGGCTGAGGCAATCATCGAGCCCACCACGCGCGAGACTATCGTGACGACCGGAACGATACTGGACGCCGAAATCGTGGAGTTAGTCGATCAGACTCTTCCCGAGGGGGCTCCGCGCACCTTCAAGATTCTGCCGAGGGCCATCGAGGGTGTTTCATTCCTTACAGCCGATGAGGAGGACAGGCACTCCATTGCCCAAGCCAGCGCTAATCTGGACGCGACAGGTCATTTTCGCGAGATACGCGTCTCTGCTCGACGCAGCCAGGATTTCCTGTTCGAGACGCCGGCCCACATCGACTATATGGACGTGTCGCCGCAGCAAATCGTCAGTGTATCTGCGTCGTTGATCCCCTTCCTGGAGCACGACGATGCAAACCGAGCGCTGATGGGTTCCAACATGCAGCGGCAGGCTGTGCCGTTGGTGAAGCCGGAAGCGCCCATCGTGGGCACTGGCATGGAGTCGCGCGCCGCGCGCGACAGCGGCCAGGTTGTGCTGGCCGAGAAGGCTGGCGAGGTGCTGAGCGCCACCGGCGCGGAGATCGTCGTGCTTGAGCAGGATGGCACGCGCCGCACCTATCCACTGCGCAAGTTCAACCGCTCCAACCAGTCAACCTGCATCGATCAGCGCCCGGCCGTCTTCAAGGGCGACATTGTCCAGGTGGGCGATGTGCTGGCCGACTCAAGTTCCACTGATCGCGGCGAGTTGGCTCTGGGTCAGAACGTGGTCGTGGCCTTCCTGAGTTGGGAGGGCGGCAATTACGAAGATGCAATTCTGATCTCGGAGCGGCTGGTGCAGGAGGATCGCTTCAGCTCGATCCATATTGAAAAGCATGAGACTGAGGCCCGTGACACCAAGCTAGGCCCCGAAGAAATCACGCGCGATATCCCCAATGTGGGCGAAGACGCGCTGAAGGACCTGGACGAGGAAGGCATCATCCGCATTGGCGCCGAGGTTGGCCCTGGCGACATCCTGGTGGGCAAGATCACGCCCAAGGGCGAGACCGAGCTGACCCCTGAGGAGAAACTGCTGCGGGCTATCTTTGGCGAGAAGGCGCGCGAGGTCAAGGACTCCAGCCTGCGTCTGCCCCACGGCGAGAAGGGCAAGGTGGTCGATATCAAGGTCTTTAACCGCGATGACCATCGCGATCTGCCCTCGGGTGTGGAGAAGATGGTGCGTGTTATGGTGGCTCAGCGTCGTAAGATCACCGAGGGTGACAAGATGGCGGGCCGACACGGCAACAAGGGCGTCATCTCCAGGGTCGTGCCGGTACAGGACATGCCTTTCCTGGACGATGGCACACCTGTGGACATGATTCTCAACCCGCTGGGCGTGCCTGGTCGTATGAACATCGGCCAGGTGCTGGAAGTGCACCTGGGCTGGGCTGCCAAGGAGCTTGGCTTCTATGCGGAGACCCCGGTGTTCGACGGCGCGCGCGAGGACGAGATCGAGGCCGAGCTGGCCCGAGCCTGGCTGATGGGCCGGGCGTGGGAAAAGGCGACCAAGCGTGCCTGGACCTGGGCCGAAGAGAGCATCATGGATCCGGAGACGATCGTCCATGACGACGAGCTGCGTTCGCTCTATCTGACCGAATGGCTGGGCGAGCGAGGCTACGACGCCGAACGCGTCTATTATGATCAGGCTTATGCTCGTCTTTCGTTGTTGCGTGAATGGTTGCGGGAAGAGCCGCAGCGCTATGATCCCGATGGCATCATCGTGGAGAACTACACCGCGTTGCCGCTGGCCGAACGGCAGCGTATCAATGAAAACGCACGCCGCACCTGCCTGCGCGAGTGGCTCAAGCAAGTCGTGCGCGACGAGATGCGGCTGGCCACCTATGTGCCGGACGAGGTCGAAGAAGCGAGCGGCGTCGATGGTGACGGGGATACCCTGTCCGCAGACGCCGGGTATCGCGGGATCGAAGACACTGCTGAGGATCGCCAGACGATCTACCAGGCGATGGATCGCATCTCGGCCATGAGCGACGAGGAGATCGAGCGTGAAGCTGTGCGCAAGGCTATCAGCAAAGACATGGCCCTGCCTACCACGGGAAAGATGACCCTGCATGATGGCATGGGGGGCGAGGCCTATGACCGGCCGGTAACCGTGGGTGTGATGAACATGCTCAAGCTGGCTCACCTGGTCGAAGATAAGGTGCATGCTCGCTCGACCGGACCATACTCGTTGGTGACACAGCAGCCGTTGGGCGGTAAGGCCCAGTTCGGCGGCCAGCGCTTTGGTGAGATGGAGGTCTGGGCCTTGGAGGCCTATGGCGCCGCCTACACCTTGCAGGAGATGTTGACCGTCAAGTCCGACGACGTGACTGGCCGCGTCAAGACCTATGAAGCCATCGTCAAGGGCGAGACCATCTCTGCGCCTGGCGTGCCTGAATCTTTCCGTGTTCTGGTCAAGGAACTGCAGTCTCTGGGATTGTCGGTCGAGGTGATCAACGAGAAGGATGAGGTCATCCAGTTTGGCAGGGATGATAGCGACGAGCAACTGCCTAAGCTGGGCTTCAGCATCAGCGTTCCCGGCCCGATGGCTGGCAGGTAATCAGAGTGTCAGGTTGCA
>JAAEKA010000587.1 GCA_014155705.1 Anaerolineae bacterium clx_CAG2
CTGGCCGGGCTGGAAGCTGCCCTCGACGCTCCGACCCGTGCCGTAAGCCTGGATCTCCTTGCGCGGATAGATCAGCGGCTTGTCGGGCGCCAGCGCCACGGCCGCGCCGATTGCCAGGGCCGCGTAAGGCACTGCCGCCAGCCGGTCGTAGCGCAGCGGCTGCAACAGGCCAGCATAGGCCGCCGCCGCCATGCGCAACAACTCCGGGTAGCTGGCCATGCGCCGTAAGTCCAGGTAGATCGGCGACTGCACTCCTGACGCCAGCGTGAACTCGCCAAACTGCACGCAGCCGGTTGGCTGGCCATGATTTGCCGCAGGTCAGCCTCGGCTGCGGCGATCTGGACTTGCAGGTCGGCGGCCTCCAGCATCAGTCCATCGGCGTTGCGCGGTACGGCCGTGTAGATGTAACGGCCGATGAAGCCGCTGATCACCACCACCACCGTCATCAGCATTACCAGCCCGGCCAGGCCGTTGAACTTCCACGAGCTGTGCAACAGCACCATGTAGGGTCCCACCAGGCCGGTGAAGATGTGGAAGCGCAGCCAGGAGGCCGGCCGGCCCCAACGCGCCCGCCGGCTGCGCTTGCGCAGCGAGTAAAGCGTCTCTGTGGCCAGCATCAGCACGAAGCCGATCACGCCGATGCCATGGCCGAACAGCCCGCTGGCCGCGGGGATGGCTTGCAGTTGGCGCACTACCAGCAGGTAGAGGACCGTGATAACGACGATGGCGGCCAGGGCCCACCAAAGCTCGCGTGCGTTGGGTTTCATGGAAAGGATGGTGGATTGGTGATTGGCAGATTGGTTACCGGAAGCCCTCGGTGAGCCGGGTTAGCAGGGCCGCCAGCGGCGCGTTGGGAGCCAATAGCTGGGCGCGAATGGAGGTGATGTCGGTCTGTTCGGAGATGAGGCGCTGTAGGGGGCGCGACAGGCGTTGGTCGCCCATCAGCACAGCGCCGATTAACGTCGTGGGACCGACCAGCAGGCGCAGGCGATTGACCTCGTGTTCGTCCTCGGCCACCAGCGCCTGACCCAACTGGCGCCACAGCTCGCTGTCGCCGCGGGCGATGCCCACCAGGTCCGCATCGCGGCCGAAGCCGACCGAGCCGATGATGGTAGTGGTGATGCCGGCCAGGCGAGTGACATTGAGCGGTGTCGGCTTGACGTAACGCAAGCTGCCGCCGGCCATGTTCTGCCCCGCCGCGTCGCCGTGGCTACGGGCCGCTGTCCAGAGGGTGTCCAGCAATGCCTTGCCTGCGCGCACATCGTAGACCTGAGCCACGTCGCCGGCCGCATAAATGTCGGGAGCGCTGCTGCGCAGGAACTCGTCCACCAGTACGCCGCGGTCAACCTGCAAGCCAGCGGCGCGAGCCAACTCGGCGCGCGGGGCCACGCCGATGGCCATGGCCACCAGGTCGCACGGGACGCGCTTGCCAGATGCTGTGAGGATACTGGCCACGCGGCCCCGTTTCGCCTCAATCGCGGCCAACTCGCTATGGGTATGGACCTGCACTCCGTCGGCCGCCAGCCGGTCCAGCACGATACGCCCCTCGGCTTCGTCCAGTACATTGCCCCAGTAGCGCTCGCCGCGCAGCAGGTAATGCACGCGACGGCAGTGTTCGCGCAGTCCCTCGACGATTTCCAGCGCGGTGATGCCGCCGCCCACCACGACGGCGCTGTGCGCCTTGCGGGCTAACCCCAGGATGCGCTCGGCGTCGGCCAGGTTGTCCAAGGTTACCACCTGGGGCAGATCGATGCCGGGCAGGGTGGGACGCAACGCGGCCGAGCCCGTGGCCAGCAGCAGGCGGTCGTAGGGAAGAGTCGCTCCGTTGGACAGCAGGAGGCGATGCCCGGCAGGGTCCAGTACACTGGCCTGTCCTTGCACGCGCTGCAATCGCAAGTGCGTGAACTCCGCCTCGCGCCAGGGGAACAGGTGCGCGCGAGAGATCTCGCCGGTCAGGTAGTAGGCCAGGCCAGGCCGCGAGTAATAGCCGTGGGGGTCATCGGACAGCAGCGTGATGTGGCCGCCGGCATCAGCCGCGCGGATCGCCTCAGCGGCTGCGATGCCAGCCACGCCCTGGCCGACGATGACGTAACGAGTGGACATGGGTGATCTTGGGGCGTCGGGCGCTGCCACAGCGCCCGACGCTTGGGTGCGTCGATTACGGCTGGAACAGCTCGATGCGTTCGAAGTGCAATACGCCGCGCGGGCAGCGCGCCACGCATTCGCCGCAGGTCAGGCAGTGACTCTCCTGCACCGGTTCGCCCAGCCAGGCATGGCGCCGCACGTCGATGTTGATGGGGCAGTAGTAGGTGCAGATGCCGCACTGTACACAGCGGCCCGCCTCTGGCGTCACCTGGCCGGTGACGAGGGTAGTGCGGCGGGCGCGGTCGCGTTGCAGAAGGTCTCGCAGGGTCATGGGAGCACAAGATTGGAAGCGACGCCAGCGCCACGCACAGCGGCATGACTGAGGCAGGAAAGTCAATAGTGAAGCAATTATCGCGCCGGTAAGGTGTAGATGCAAGTATGAGCGGCGCGCGGCCAGCGGAGGACTGGCAGTGCTGAGACTCACGTAGGGTGAGTTTCGACGCGGCGGAATGGTCGAGCGGCTGGTTCAGCACTGCCAGTCCTCTTTGCGCTCTATTTCTTGACAAGGCGGAAAACTAGGATATCATGCGCTGAACTTGTTTTGTACAACTTGGCTTCAGACTGTATCCAGATCGACAGGTGTTTTCCATGTCAACGACAGAAACCATCCCTCTTACCCCCGCGCTCAGCTCCAAGAAGGCTGAATGGGCTCATGTCGACGCCGATGGTCGGCTGGTGCTGCCTCCGGAGATGGCGGCCAAGCTGGGCCTGATCCCTGGCGCGCGCCTGCGGGTCGAGGAGACCACCAACAGCCTGCGCCTGCACCGCCCGCTCAATCATCTGTCCAAGGTCTACATCGAGCCGACCGACGCCTGCAACATCGAGTGCGTCACCTGCTTCCGCAACGCCTGGGACACGCCCATGGGGCGCATGTCGGAGGAGACCTATTCGGCGATTTTGGACGACCTGGCCCGGCTGGATCCCGTGCCCACGCTCTATTTCGGAGGCATCGGCGAGCCGTTGATGCATCGCCGCACCGTCGAATGGATCGCCCGGGCCAAGCAGGCCGGCGCACGCGTGGAGATGATCACCAACGGCACGCTGCTGACGGAGAAACGCAGCCGCGAGCTGATCGAGGCCGGGCTGGACCTGCTGTGGGTGTCCATCGACGGCGCGTCGCCTGAGAGCTACGCCGACGTACGCCTGGGGGCCGAGTTGCCCACGGTCATCGCCAACCTGGAGCGCTTTCGCAGACTGCGCGTGATGATCAACGGCAACATCAGTTGGCATGCACCCAAGCCAGAGTTGGGCATCGCCTTTGTGGCCATGCGGCGCAACATCGCCGACCTGCCGGCTGTGCTCAATCTGGCCCGCCGGCTGGGCGCCATGCACTTTTCGGTCAGCAACGTGCTTCCGGTCACCGAGGACCTGCAAGAAGAGCGACTCTATACCAAGGCGCTGCGTTCGCTGGCTTACATCCCCTCCAGCCAAGTGCCGCGGCTGAGCCTGCCCAAGATGGACTTCAACGAGCTGACTCAGGATGCGCTGGTGCAGGCCTTCAACAGCGGCTTCAGTGTCAGTTATGCGGGCAACAGTTGGGGCGGGGCCAACGACGTGTGCAACTACATCGAAAACGGCTCGATGACTATCGCCTGGAACGGCGACATCAGCCCTTGCTGGCCGTTGATGCACAGTCACACCAGCTATCTGCACGGCAAGGTGCGCCACTCGCAGGGCCACACCGTGGGCAATGTGCGCGAGCGCGGCCTGCTGGCTCTGTGGCTGGACCCGGAGTACGTCGCCTATCGGGAGCGGGTACAGAGCTTCGCCTTTCCGCCCTGCACCTTCTGCGGCGGCTGCGACATGTCAGAGTCCAACGTGGAAGATTGTTTCGGTAACGAGTTCCCGGCCTGCGGCGGCTGCCTGTGGGCGCAGGGTGTGGTACAATGTCCCTGAAATGGTTAACGGTGAACGGTTAATTGTTAACCATCAAACCGTGAGCTGACGCGTCCGCATCGTTAACCATTAGTCGTTACCCATTCACCATTCTCCAGAGAATTCCCCCATGCAAGTCAAAGTTTACGCAACGCTGCGCCCCATCGTCGGCGGGGCCTTGGTGCCGGCAGAAACCACCCCGGGCCAGACCGTGCGCGTGTTGGTGGATGAGATGGTGACGCGCTGGCCCGACCTGCGGCCAGAGATGGTGGACGAGCAGGGCAATCTCTTGCAGCGCATCCAGATCTTCGTCAATGGCCGCAGTATTGCCTTCGGCGATGGCCTGGCGACAGTGATTCCCGTCAACGCCAGTATCGCCATTTTTCCACCCGTGGGCGGCGGCCGCTGAGACATGCTCGTTCAGCTTTACGGCACGCTGCGCGGCGAGTCCGGCGTGCGCCAGATCGATGTCAGCCTGCCGGACGCGGCTACGGTAGACAGCGCGCTGTCCGCGGCCCTGGCCCAGGAACCGCGGGCCGCCGCCGTGCTGCTGGACAGCGCCGGCCGCCTGAGGCAGAATCTGATGATCCTGCGCAACGGCCGCGACATCAGTTGGCTGCAAGGCATGGATACTCCGTTGACTGCGCCGGACCGGCTCGACCTCTTCCTGCAAACCGGTGGCCAGCGCGCCTTTGCGGTGGATTGACTGTGTGGCATCCTGCGTATCTTTTTGACCCGTGGGGGGTTATACAAACCAACATTGTCTGATCAAGAAAAGGGACCTTGCCGGCCAGAGGCAACGCAGCCTGAATGAAACGTCCTCTGCAAGCCGGGGAGTATTTGCCATGGACATTACTACCTATATTGTGTCGATACTGATTGGCTATTTGATTGGCAGCTTGCCGATCGGCTATCTGTTTGGCCGTCTGAAAGGGATCGATGTGCGAGCGATTGGCAGCGGTCGCACGGGCGGCACCAACGTTTACCGCGCGCTCGGTGCGCGCCTGGGGCTGCTCACCGGGCTGCTGGATTTCGCCAAGGGCGCCGTTTCAGTGCTGCTCATGCGCGCGCTGTTTGGAGACGAAGCGGCGGCCGCGCTGGCTGGAGCGGCCGCCGTCGCCGGGCATAACTGGTCGCTCTTTCTGGGCTTCAAGGGCGGCGCGGGCGGCAGCACGGCCGCGGGTGCGCTGCTGGCGCTCAACCCGGTGGCTGGGGCCATCGTGGTGCCCATGTTCGTGCTGATCCTGTTCGTCGGACGCATTGCCTCAGTCGCTACCCTCAGCGTCGGCGTGGGGTCGGTCGTGACCATCCTGCTGCTGCACGCCATCAATCCAGCCACCACGCCGTTGAGCCATCTGTTGTTCGCCGTGCCCGCGATGGCTATGATCGCCATCTCGTTGCGCCCCAATCTGGAGCGGCTGCTGCACGGCACCGAACGCCGCGTCGACTTCAAGCGCCCCAAGGCGGGCGCGCATTAGCCGCGTCCAGCGCCCAGCATGAACATTCTGATTATCGGCGGCGGGGCTATCGGTTCGCTGTTGGCCGCACGATTGGGGGCGGCCGGGCACGCCATCACTCTGTTGGATCGACCGCAGACCGCCGCCGCGCTCCAGGCCAATGGATTGCGCCTGGTCGAAGCCGACCGGCGCACGATCGCGCCTGTGGTGCAAATCGTCTCCTCGCCGGATGAAGCCTTCGGTCACGCCTCGTTCGATCTGGCAGTGTTGGCCGTCAAAGCTTTCGACACGGCCGCCGCGGCGGCACCGGCGCCGTGGCTGGTTCCAAGAACCTGAAGGCCATCGTCATCAAGGGCGACAAGAAGCAACAGCCCAAGCCAGCCGACCGCGTCGCCTTCAAGGACGCCGACAAGAA
>JAAEKA010000588.1 GCA_014155705.1 Anaerolineae bacterium clx_CAG2
GTCAACCTGAAGCTCATGAAGACTGGTGGCATGGACCCCTGTCTGGCCATGCTGCGCCGCGCCCGCGAACTGGGCCTGCGGGTCATGTTGGGCTGCATGGTCGAAACCTCACTGGGCGTCACAGCCATGGCCCACCTGGCCGGCCTGGCCGACTGGCTGGACCTGGACGCGCCGCTGCTGATCGCTAACGACCCGTTCCAGGGCATCTGGTTCGACCAACAAGCCGGCGTGCATCTGCCGGAAGGGGCGGGGATTGGCGTCGTGCGCGCGCAGGACTGACAGTTCTGGCCTCACACCCAAACCAGGAACGCGCGCGAAAGAACATCGTGCGGCCGGCTCAGCACTGTCAGTCCTTATATGCTGCGCGTGCAGGACTGACAGTGCTGGTCTCACGCCCAAGCTAGGAACACGCGCGGAAGTACGCCGTGCGGTCGGCTCAGCACTGTCAGTCCTTGTATGCTGCGCGTGTAGGACTGACAGTGCTGGTCTCACGCTCAACCTAGGAACACGCGCGAAAGTACGTCGTGCGGCCGGCTCAGCACTGTCAGTCCTTGTATGCTGCGCGTGCAGGACTGACAGTGCTGGTCTCACGCCCAACCTAGGAACACGCGCGAAAGTACGTCGTGCGGCCGACTCAGCACTGTCAGTCCTTGTTCACAGAGGCGCCCCATGATCCAAAAGATAAGGAAAACCCTAGCCGATTTCACTCAGGCCCAGGCCGACACCCGCACTCAACTCTGCCGCCTGGAAGTCGTCAGCCTGGCCGGCGACCGCTGTACGCTGGCCGGCGTCGTACTGGACCAAGCAACCCTGGCGGCTGCCCAGGCCGCCCTCCTCTACTCTATTCCCTCTTCTCCCTCTCTTTCCTTCGACACTTCCGCCGTACAGGTGCTGCGCCCCGGCCGGCCCATGGCCGTCGCCGCCAACCTGACCGGCCTGTACGCCCAGCCGTCGTGGCTGGCCGAGCAGATCAGCCAACTGCTGGCTGGCCAGCCGCTGGAGGTATTACAGGAGGAAGGTCGCTGGGTCATGATGCGTCAGGCTGACGGCTATCTGGGCTGGGCCTATGCGCCCTACCTGACCGGCAGCCTGCCGCCCGCGCCAACGCACCTGGTGTGCGCCCCCGTGGCCTTGCTGCATACTGCGCCGCAAATCGACGCTCCCTTGGTTGGCCGCATTCTGGGCGGCACCGTGGTCTACGCAAATACGGCCGAGGCCGCTGGCTGGGCCCGGCTGGCGCCGAGCTCGGGTGAACAGAGCTGGGCGCTGGCGACCGATCTGCGCGCGCTGGAGACCCTGCCGAAGTGCGCCGGGGAGCGGCGGACACAGATGCCAGCAGATGGCGCGAAGTTCATCGGCGTGCCCTACCTGTGGGGCGGCTGCACAGCCCTGGGCATCGACTGCTCCGGCTTCGTGCAGTTGCTGCACCGCCTGGCCGGCGTCGCCCTGCCGCGCGACGCGGATATGCAATTTGCGGCAGGCAGGCCGGTGGAGTCCCCCTTCCAGCCGGGCGATTTGCTCTTTTTCAACGGCGATGACTCGCGCGCCATCACTCACGTGGGCATGAGCTTGGGCGGCTGGCGCATGCTGCACTCCTCCCGCGCCCGCAACGGCGTCTACAGCGACGACGTGCAGGCCGTGCCGCATCTGCGAGAATCGTTTGCAGGGGCGCGGACGTTTGTCTAGGCACAGTTGCCAACTTTTCGGAAAAGTTGGCAACTGTCATATCGTCTTACCGATCCCTCAGCCGCGGGTCCAACGCGTCGCGCAGGCCATCGCCCACGAAGTTGAAGGCCAGCACCACGATGGCCACGGCGATGGCGGGCGACAACAGCAGCCAGGGCTGGGCGTTGATAGCCGATTGGCCGTCCAGCATCAGGGCGCCCCAACTGGTGATGAAGATGTCCTTCGAGTCCGTGGAGGGCCGCAGGCCCAGGCCGAGGTAGCCCAATACCGCTTCGGTGATGATGAAACCAGGGATGCGCAGGGCGGAGTAGACGATGATCGGGCCCAGGCAGTTGGGCAGAATATGTTTGCCCATGATGCGGCTGTGCCCGGCGCCCACCATCTTGCCTGCCTCGACGAACTCCTTCTCCTTGAGCGACAACACCTGACCGCGCACGATGCGCGCCAGGCCAATCCAGCTCACGATGGACAGGGCCACAAAGAGCAGCACCAGGCCGTTCATCAGTTGACCCACCGCCGAGTCTCGTAAGGCGGTCATCACGATGATGAAGAAGAGCAGATCGGGAAAGGCGTACAGGACGTCGCCAAAGCGCATGGTCAGGTTGTCTACCTTGCCGCCCATGTAGCCGGCAATCAGGCCAACAATCACGCCTAACAGCAAAACCACGATGACGGGAATGATACCCACCACCAAAGAGACGCGCGCGCCGTAGATCACCCGGCTCAGCACGTCGCGGCCCAAACTGTCTGTCCCCAGCAGATACTGCGGATCGCCCGCTTTGCCGGTTGGTCCCTTCGCCTCCCAGGCCGGCGGCAAATAGCCCTTACCATCGTAGATCTTTAGAGGATCGTGCGGCGCGATGAGTGGAGCAAAGATGGCGATGGTCGCGAAGATGACCAGGACCAACGCGGCGATGATGGCCATCTTGTTTTTGCTGAAACGCGCCCAGGCATCGCGCCACAGAGAGCGCGGGGGTCGGGACAACACCAGCGCGGCGCCTGCGTCAATAGTTGTAGTGTGAGCCGTTGTAGTCTGAGCGGCTGTTGTGGTTTGAACTGCCATAAGCGCCTCACTTATCCAGCTTAATGCGCGGATCCAGGAACGCGTAGGTGATATCCACGGTGAGATTGGCCAGGGCCACCAGCGCAGCGTAGAGCAACGTCGTGCCCATGATCATCGAATAGTCGCGGCGCGAGATCGACTGCACAAACTCGCGACCGGTGCCCGGAAAGCTGAACATCTGCTCAATAATGAATGAGCCGACAACTAATCCAGCCAGCGCTGGCCCGATGATCGTCACCACCGGGATCAGGGCGTTGCGCAGCATATGCCTGGCCACCACAACCCGGCTGGAAAGGCCCTTGGCGCGCGCAGTGCGCACATAATCCTGCTGCATCACCTCCAACATCTGCGAACGGGTCAGGCGGGTGATAAAAGCAAAGGTGCCAAAGCCCAGGATCACAGCCGGAACAACCCAAGCGCCAGGGCTGCTCCAGTCCTGTTGCACAATCTTGATCAGTTTCAGCTTGCTGGCGACGAGAATGATCAGGAGAATGGCCAAAACAAAGTTGGGAACAGAGATGCCTATGGTCGAGATCATCAGCGACAAGTAATCGATGAACGTGTTGCGCCGCAGTGCGCCGATCACGCCCAAGGGGATGCCAAAGAGAATAGCAAAGGCAAGCGATACCAGCCCCAGCCGCAGCGAGTAACCGAATTTGCTGTCCCAGAAGGGCTTGCCTTCAGGGGGCTTGAAAAGGATGTCCTCGACATTCAAGCCGCGCTGGCGATAGGATGGTCCCAGGTTGCCCTGCAACGCGCCGCCAATGTAATTGAAGAACTGGCTGTCAAGCGGATTGCCCCCCTCGGTATTAATGAACAGCGGCTTATCCAGCCCGAACTCCTTGTTGAGCAATTCTTGCGTGCGGGCATCCACCTGGCGGGCGCTCAGATCGCGATCCCACGGCCCGCCAGGGGTGGCATGCATGAGCACAAAGGTGATCAGCGCCACAAAGAACAACGTCGGGATCATCCAAAGCAACCGTCGTACGATGTAGGTAGTCATCTGCTCACCACCTTGCGATACGGCTGGAAGCAGGAACGAGCTGACCCCGTCCTGCTTCGGTCAGAATTTTCAGTTGCGCCAGCGCTGGCCACCATGGCCGCAGGCCGGATGGCCAGCGCTGGCGCCGTAGGGGCGGGGTTGACCCCACCCCTACGAACGTGTTACGGCATCGCTGCTGCGTCGATGTCGATGCTGATAGGATCGATGTCGCCAGGCCAGCCAGCGTCCTGCGGCGTGGTCTTGATGCCCATGACCCACGGCTTCACCATGTAGGCGTTCACGTTGTTCCACATGAAAGCCACCGGCGCGCCATCGGTCAGCAGCGTCTGAGCCTGCGCATACAGGGCGTCGCGTGTGGTCGGATCAACGGTCGTGTCGGCCTGGTCTACCAGGGCGTCGAAGTCCGGGTTGGAGTAGCCGATGCGCTCGCCGAAGGCGCCGGTCTTCCAGTAGACGCTCAGCCAGTTCTGGGGATCGGGGTAGTCGGCGCACCAACCCAGGATGAAGACCTGCGGCGCAGTGTTGATGTCCTTGGTCAGGGCAGTGTAGGTCGTCGACTCGACCGGATCCAGCGTCATGTCCACACCCAGCACATCCTTCCACTTCGCGGCCAGCCACTCGTTACGGGTGCGGTTGCGCGGGGTGTCGCTGAAGGTCAGCTTGATGGGGGGCAAAGCCTCAACGCTGCCGTAGCTGGACTCGGCCAGGGCAGCCTGGGCAGCCGCAGCATCGAAGCCCCAGCGGTTCTCCTCGGCGTCATAGCCAGGGAAGCCCGGCGGGATCCAGGTCAGGGTCGGCGCGCCCAGGCCGCGCAGCACGTCGCGTACCCAGGACTCGCGGTCCAAGGCCATGGCGAATGCCTCGCGCACCTTCTGGTCGGTGAAGGGTTCCTTCAACTGATGGAACATGACCGCAAAGGTGCACGAGCCGGGATAGATCTTGGCTTCCTGGCTGAGCACCGGATCGGCCTGCACGACCTCCAGATCTTCCGCAGCCAGAGGAACGATGTCGAACTCGTTGTTCTTGTAGGCCTCAAAGGCAACGGCGCTATCGGTGATGTAGGAGTACTCGATGTCGACCATGCCCGTGCCGCGCCAGTAGTTGGCGTTGGGCGTGAAGTAAGCGCGCACGAACGGCTCCAGGCTCTGCAGGGCATAGGGCCCGTTGCCGACCTGGAACTTAGAGCTGTTGTACCACTGCTCGCCGCCCTCACTGATGTTCTCTTCCTTGGCAGGGAAGGTGACCCACAGGCCCATTACCACATGGAAGTAGGGTGCGGGTTTGGACATGGTGATGGTGAAGGTGTTGCAGGCGGCATCCTCGTAGCCCTCGCAGGGCGCGCCGTCGGCATGGCTGGCCACGAGGCTCTCGGCCACCACGGCCGCAGCCGCCGCGCAGGCCTCTTCACCTTCGCAGCCGCGCCATTCGGGCGCGCCGTTGATCTCGTCAGTGATCGCGGCGTACTCGCCGGCGGTCTCGGGATTGACGTTGCGCAGCAGCGAATAGCGGTAGCGCTCGGCGTTCAGCATGGAGCCGTCGCTATACTTCAGGTCGGGGCGCAGCGTGAAGGTCAACTGGGTGGCATCCTCGCTGTACTCCCAGCTCTCGGCCGCGCCAGGAACCGTGGTCAGCTCCTCGTCCAGCGTGGTGAGGCCCTCGTACATCATCTTCAGGTGAGCGATTTCGTTGACGAAAGAGCTCTTCTGGGGGTCGATGATGTCGGGATAGGTACCCAGGTTGATGCGCAGCACTTCGGCTTCCGCCGAGGGCACGGCCGTGGCAATGACCTCAACCTCTTTTTCCACGATGACGGTCTGCACGACCTCGACCTGCTTCTCGACCTCGACGACGACCGTCTCCTTGACGATCTCTGTCACTACCTGGGCCTCGGGGGCGGGGCAGGCAGCCAGCACCATGCTGGCAATGACCAGGACCGCCAACAGAACGGTCCATCTCTTGGTAGACATGACTTTCTTCTCCTTCAAAAACTGAATGTGCCTTAGCGGCAAGGGTGGGTGGCGCTGCTCTGCGGCTGACAGGTCGGCGTTGCCGTTACAGCCATCCCCAGCACAAACGCGCATCCAAAAAACCACTGAATCGATGCTCTGCAAAGCGCAGAAGCAGCCTCATCGATGAAGCCGGCTAGACTCCGGTCGCTACTGACCTCTCCAAAGCTTCG
>JAAEKA010000589.1 GCA_014155705.1 Anaerolineae bacterium clx_CAG2
CCACTCTGACCGCTCGTCGTAGCAGCCCCAACAGTCATGCGCTAACGCCGGTCGCGCCGGCGCCGGGTCTGGGACGAGAGCCACAGCTCGGCCGCGCCCGTTGGCGGCGGGCGCGGTTTGGGCGGCAATGATCAACTCAGCCACCTCGCGCAAGACACCGTCGCCGCCGCGCGCCTGGCAGACCATGTGCGCGGCGGCCTTAGCAAACGGGGTGGCGTCAGCCGGGCAGGCGGCCAGGCCCACCATTTCCAAAACCGCCACATCGTTGACATCGTCGCCGATGTAGGCCACCTGCTCCAGGGCCAGCCCGCGCCGCGCGACAATCTGGTCCAGCCTGGCTCGTTTGTCGCGCACACCCAAATGCAGTTCGTCGATATCGAGCTTCGCAGCCCGCTTGCGCATCGAGGGCGAGACCTCCCCGGTGATGACGCCCACCTCCACCTGGACCAGGGTGCGCAGTCTCTCCACGCCCATGCCGTCGCGCATGTGGAAACGCTTCAGCGCCTCGCCTTCGGCCGAGTAGTAGACCGTCCCGTCGGTCAGCACGCCGTCGCAGTCAGTGAGCAGCAGGCGGACGCGGCGCGCTTGGGCGGCCAGGCTGAAACCGTCGCTGACACGGCTGCGCTGCCGGCAATCCACCACGGTCATCATAGTCTTTACCATGCCGTCCAACCTCCGTCCACCACCCGACAGGCGCCGGTCATGTAGGCTGAGGCATCGCTTGCCAGAAAGATGATGGCGCCCTGATAGTCCGCGGGCTGCGCCATCCGGCCCAATGGCGTGCGTGCAGCGTAGTTGAGCACGAAATAGGGCGGCTGGCCGTTCTCCACCCCGCCCGGCGCCAGCGCGTTGACCCGCACCCCTTCGCCACCCCAATAAGCGGCCAGGTAATGGGTGAAAGCGATCAGCGCGCCCTTAGCCGTCGAGTAAGCCGGCGATTTGTAGAAGGTCTGCTTGCCATCCGGCCGGCGATAAAGCGATTGGTCCGGCCCCACCAGTCCATAGGTGGAGGCAATGTTGATGATGCTGCCCTTGCCCTGCTGCGCCATCACCTGGCCAAAGCCCTGCGAGCAGAGAAACGCGCCGGTTACGTTAACCGCCATGGACAGCTTCCAGGACGACAAAGGGTAGTTCTCGAAGCGGGCCCCCTGGCCGTCCAGATCGGGCGCCTCGACCTTATCGTTGACTGCAGCGTTGTTGACTAGCACGTCGACCCGGCCATAGGCCTGCAAGACAGCCTGCACGGCCTCCTTCACCGACGCATGGTCGGTAACGTCCAGGTCCAGGCCGATGGATGGTGTAGGCAGGCTGGCGGCGAAC
>JAAEKA010000059.1 GCA_014155705.1 Anaerolineae bacterium clx_CAG2
ACGGCTGCGCTGCCGACTCGGAATCAGCTCGTCCATACGCTGCAGCACGATCTTGGGCAGGACGATGGTTATCTTTTGCGTTTCGCTTCTAGCTGTCTTGATCGCCATACCAGATACCTCCTGTGTGTAAAATAGGTGCGATGTTAGTCCGATACATGTATTAAACGCTTGTGTCATGGTTTTTCGATCACGAAAGCGCCAAAAACCTGATGAATCGACAGAAATATCGGAATTCGTAACGGTACAGGCAGGGGGTATAGAACCCCGGTTTTTGACCGATCGGCTGAACCGTTACCAAGCGGGATCCGACCATCCACGAGCAACTTACGGCGGGTCTTCGCAGTAAGGGCTATTGTGCATTCGCCCACAGGTTTTGCTGCCGGTCTGTGGTATCCTTTGGAGGAAGTTCGGAATGGATTGACAAGCAGAACAGCCTGTGGTACAGTCCAATCGCTCAATAAATACGTGTCAACACTGTTACAGCTATCAAATGAGGATATCGCTATGTTACCCTGGTCATCTCAGATGTCTCCCGAAGCTCAGGCGGGCCGCTATCGCCTGGTAGCCGTGGATTTGGACGGCAGTGTACAGCCCAACGGCGCCCTGCACGAGGCCGACGCTGCCGCGCTGCGGGCCGCCCATGCGGCGGGCGTCAAGGTGGTGATGGTCTCAGCCCTGCCTCCGCAGCTCATGCACCGCTATTGGGCGCAACTGGGACTGGGCGCGCCGATCATCGCGCTCAACGGCGCGCTGGTCTATGATTTCCCCAGCCACAGGCCGGTCGCCGGCCAGCCGCTGGAGGCTGAGCAACTACAGCGCATCATGCAGGCGATACAGGAAGCGGCGCCCCAGGGGGCTGTGGCCCTGCAACAGCGCGAAAGCTGGGTCACGAACCACCTGGGACGGGCCGCCAGGGAGATGATTCAGCGCACCGGTGTCTGGCCCAGCCACATGGGCGACCTGGCCGGCCGGTGGGACGACGAAATCTACCAGGTGTGGGTGAGCGCGGAGGCCAGCCAGCTCGGCGCGCTGGAAACGGCGCTGGCCCATGCCGGCCTGAGCCTGGCCCATTACACGGACCCGACGCGGCTGGTGATGCAGGCGGCTTCGGCCTCGCGCGGCTGGGCTCTTTCGTCGCTGGCCAGCCACCTGGAGGTCGCGCCGCACGAGGTGATGGCCATCGGCGGCGGCGGCCAGGACCGCTCCATGTTGCAGGCTGCGGCCTTCGCGGTGCTGGTGGCCGACATGGGCAAGGAGCCAGAGCCAATCGCGGGCGTCGAACGCATGGCCAATACGCCCGGCGTGGCTGAGGCCCTGGCCCGCTACCTGACCGTGCAAGAGAGCGAGGCGGAGACATGGCCGAGCATCGAGCCTTAATCAGCGTTTGGGACAAAAGGGGGCTGGTCGATCTGGCTGCCGGGCTGCACGCGGTCGGCGTTGAGTTGATCGCCAGCGGCGGCACGGGGACGGCGCTGCGCCAGGCCGGCCTGCCGGCGCTGGACGTCAGCGACCTCACCGGCTTTCCCGAGATCCTGGGCGGTCGCGTCAAGACGCTGCACCCGGCCGTGCATGGCGGCATCCTGGCCCGTCCCACCCCGGAGCACCTGGCCGAGCTGGCCAGCCACGACCTGGCGCCCATCGACTTCGTGATCTGCAACCTCTACCCCTTCAGCCAGACCGTGGCGAATCCGGCCGTGATGTTGGCCGAGGCCGTGGAGCAGATCGACATCGGCGGGGTGACGTTGCTGCGGGCTGCGGCCAAAAACCACGAGCGTGTCCTGGTGGTGTGCGATCCGGCCGACTATGACGCCGTGTTGGCTGCGGTGCAGGGCGGCGGGGTGGACGACGCCCTGCGCGGCCGGCTGGCGCTGAAGGCCTTCCAACACACCGCCAGCTACGACGCGGCCATTGCCAGCTATCTGACTGGCCAGTTCGAGCCGGACAACCCCTTCCCGGCCACGTTGAGCACGGCCTACAGCCGCGCGGCCACCCTGCGCTACGGCGAGAACCCGCACCAGGCCGCGGCGCTCTACCTGCCGGCCGGCCAGCCCGTGCCTTTCGAGCAGTTGGGCGGCAAGGAGATGAGCTACAACAACTGGCTGGACATGGACGCGGCCTGGGGGCTGGCGCAGGAGTTCACCGCGCCCACTGTGTGCATCATCAAGCACACCAACCCCTGCGGCGTGGCCAGCGGCGCCAGCCTGGCCGAGGCCTACCCGCGCGCGCTGGCCAGCGACCCGGTGTCGGCCTTCGGCGGCATCATCGCCGTCAACTGCACCGCCGACCTGGCGCTGGCCGAGGCCATGTCCGACCTGTTCGTCGAGGTGGTCATCGCCCCGGACTACACGGAAGATGCGCTGGCCAAATACCGCCGCAAAGCCAACCTGCGAATCCTGCGGCCCAGTCCCTCCAGGATGGTTCCCAATCACCTTGTCACCTTGTCACCAGGTCACCCTGTCATCCGCAGCGAAGCCTCCCTGCGTACCATTCACGACGGCTTGCTGGTGCAGACTGCCGACAGCCAGATCGAGCCGGCCTCCAGTTGGCAGGTCGTCACCCAACGCCAGCCCACCCCCGCCGAGCTGGCCGACCTGGACTTCGCCTGGCGCGTGGCCAAGCACACCAAGTCCAACGCCATCGTCTTTGTCAAGGACCAGGCCACGGTGGGCGTGGGCGCGGGACAAATGAGCCGCGTCGACTCGGTTTACCTGGCCGCGCGGCGGGCCGGAGAGCGCTCGGTCGGGTCAGTCATGGCCTCCGACGCCTTCTTCCCCTTCGCCGACGGCGTGGAGGCCGCCGCGGCCGCCGGCGTCACGGCCGTGGCCCAGCCCGGCGGCTCGGTGCGCGATGCCGATGTGATCGCCGCCTGCGACCGGTTGGGGCTGGCCATGTGCTTCACCGGGGCGCGGCATTTTCGCCATTGATGGGGCGACGCCAGGTTGTTGAATGGACCAAAAGTTGGCAAGTCTTCCGAGACTTGCCAACTTGCGCGTTCCAGGCCGGGGCTATTTGACTCGACGTATTGGAGGTGGTACACTTTGGACGGATAGTTGGAGGTATCTGGTATGGCGATCAAGACAGCTAGAAGCGAAACGCAAAAGATAACCATCGTCCTGCCCAAGATCGTGCTGCAGCGTATGGACGAGCTGATTCCGAGTCGGCAGCGCAGCCGTTTTATTGCCCAGGCCCTCTCTGAGCGCCTGGCCTTGGAAGAGCAAGCGTTGGCGTTGGAGGAAAGCGCAGGCGCATGGTCAGACGCCGGCCATCCGGAAATGGCTGACGACGAAGCGATCGACCGTTGGCTGGCCGACCTGCGCACGTCCTGGGTTCTGTCTCCATCAGCGGATCATGGCGACATATCTGCTTGACACCGGTCTGGTGTTGCGTCATCTGCGCGGCCAGCGGCGCACGGTGCAACTGCTGCGCAATCTGGGCAAAGAGAGTCGCCTGGCTATTGCCAGCGTCACGCGCCTGGAGGTGCATGCCGGCATGCAAGCGGAGGAGCGCTACGCCACCCAGAAGCTGCTGGCGCGGCTGGCAACGCTCGACCTGGATCGGGAGATCGCCGACCGGGCGGGCGACCTGATCGCCGCCAGCAAACGGGTCGGCCGGCCGCTCGGCGTGCCCGACGCCATTATCGCGGCGACGGCCATAGGCCATCGGTTGACCTTAGTGACACTCAACCCGGGAGACTTCCAATCCATCGCAGGCTTGAGCCTGTATGCGCTCGACGATCTGGCCGGCTGGTGATGGCCTCCGACGCCTTCTTCCCGTTCCCCGCCGGCGTGGAGGCCGCTGCGGCCGCCGGTGTCACTGCCGTGGCCCAGCCGGGCGGCTCCATGCGCGATGCGGATGTGATTGCGGCCTGTGACCGGCTGGGTCTGGCCATGTGTTTCACGGGAGCGCGGCATTTCCGGCATTGACCAGACGCTCGCCAACTCCGTTGCGTGATGCTACTGGTCAGATTGAGACCTGTCGTCAAGCGCCACATCCTCGATCCTGGCACCCATGCCTGGGCGGCAGTTCTCTCGCGCCTGCGCGGCTCGTGCGTTGCTGGATCTATGAAGCTCGCGGCTTCGGTATCCGGGTCGCTTGTCTCTTCACTTGTCTTGTGCTACACTGCCGCATAGAAACAAGTTTCAAAGGAGTGCCCGGAAGTGATCTCGCTAGCAACTGCCATCTATGAAAAAGGCACTTTACGCCTGCTGACACCCGTCAGCCTGCCAGAACGGGCGCGGGTGCGCGTGCAGATCCAAGAAGAGGACAAGATGAGTGATGACGCGCAACGCGCTATCGCGATCTTGGAAGCCCCCGGCCTGGTCAAGCCGCTGAAGCAACCGCAGGGGGCCAAAACCGTCACGCCGGCCCGTCGCGCCGAGCTAGCCCAGCTCTATGCGGCTGGCGGCCCGCTGTCGGAAGTGATCATTGCTGAGCGGGATGCTCGATGAGCTTCTACTATATTGACACCAGTGCTTTGACCAAACATTACGTAACGGAGACAGGAAGCGAATGGGTCGAAGCTACGATCTGGCCAATGCGCAAGCTACAGGTCTCCAGATTGACAACCCCAATGTTCACCGAGGGTGAGCACGGGAGTTTATGAGATCACCGGGAGAGACGATTTGACGAGCTCATGGTAAGCCGCACGAAGTCCCGGAGCGGAGAGAGCGCAAAACCGAGCCGACGTCACGCCGCCTGCGACCGGCCGGGGCTGGCCATGGGCTTGACAGTGGCGCGGCATTTCCGGCATTGATGGGGTGATGGCAGGTCGTTGGATGGAAAAAAAGTTGGCAAGTCTTGCGAGACTTGCCAACTTTCGCGTACTGAATTTATGTCCGGAGGTGTCTATTCCTATTCTCTGTTTCAATACCCTGGCGGGTGTTCGGGGGTTCGGACTCAGCGGCGTAAAGACTAAGGCTACGCCTATTGTACTGGTTTCAATACCCTGGC
>JAAEKA010000590.1 GCA_014155705.1 Anaerolineae bacterium clx_CAG2
CTACGCCCCAGGCCGCCGCCGTGCGCAATTATCTGGGCATGGCGTCTACCAGCCCGCTGCTGCAACTGTAACGCAATCCGCTGGATTGCTTCCGAACAATCCGGGTGGATTGTTTTACAAAAGCGTAAGCAACAGTATAGCTCAACCCAAAAGGAGTTTACGACTCACATGACCCCCCTTGCTCTTGAACCACTTTTCCAGGACGACGAGCGCCGCAAGACCAGCCGCGCCAACGGTTTCACCGGCCAGGACATCCTTTCGGTCTCCCAGTTCAACCGCGATAGCCTGGAATATGTCTTTGCTCGCGCCCATGAAATGCGCGAGATGGTGGACCGGGCCGGCTACAGCAATCTGCTGAAGGGCTACATCCTGACCTGCCTTTTCTATGAGCCCAGCACTCGCACCAGCGCCTCCTTTATCGCTGCCATGGAACGGCTGGGCGGCAGCGTCATTCCCATCACCCAGGGCGTGCAGTTCAGCTCGGTCAGCAAGGGCGAGACCCTGGCCGACACCATCCGCACCCTGGAGCAGTATTCCGATGCGATTGTGCTGCGCCATCCAGAGATTGGCTCCGCCAAGGTAGCAGCCGACTACAGCGCGGTGCCGGTGATCAACGCCGGCGACGGCGCGGGCGAGCACCCCACCCAGGCGCTGCTGGATCTGTTCACCATTCAGGAGGAATTGGGTCGCATCGACGGTCTGAAGATCGCTATGGTTGGCGACCTGCGCTTCGGACGCACGGTTCACTCGCTGACCAAGCTGCTGGCCCAGTACGATGTCAGCCTGCGTTTCGTCTCGCCCGAGATCCTGCGCCTGCCGTTGGTGACCATGAACGAGGTCAAAGATGCGGGGATCAACGTGCGCGAGACGCATGACGTGGCCGACGTCATCGAGAATGCCGACGTGCTCTACGTGACACGTGTCCAGAAGGAGCGCTTCAGCGACTTGGCCCAGTACGAGGAAGTCAAGGGGCAGTACGAGATCACGACCGAGCTGATGGAGCGCGCCAAGGCAAAGATGGTGATCATGCATCCCTTGCCGCGCGTGGGCGAGATCCACTATAGCGTCGATTCTGACCCCCGCGCCGCCTATTTCCGCCAGGTCAAGAACGGTATGTTCATCCGCATGGCGTTGTTGGCGATGGTGCTAGGGAAAGCATAGACTCGTTCCTGGTTCAGAGTTGCCAACTTTTCCGAGAAGTTGGCAACTCTGAACAGCAAGACAACTGCCATGACGACATCAACCCTTGCCTGCGACTTTCTGGACTTCCGGCTGCACTCGCCGCTGGTGCTGGCTTCGGGCATTATCGGCACCAGCGCGGGTTTGAT
>JAAEKA010000591.1 GCA_014155705.1 Anaerolineae bacterium clx_CAG2
CGCGTGGGCGCCCGACCCTGGCCTGCATCCGGCTGATTGGGTCAGCCTGGGCCGCTGCTACGAGGAACTGGACTGGCAGGAGGTCAGCGAACAGGCCTACCGGCGCGCGCTGGGGGCAGCGCTGCCAGCGCAACTGCGCAGCCTGGCCATGCAGCGGCTGGGCTGGCTGCTGAAGCGCCAAGAGCGGCGAAGCGAGGCCGTAGCCGTGTGGGAGGATTGGATTACCAGCGTGCCCGGTCCCGACGTCACCCCGTATGAGGAACTGGCCAAGCACCACGAGTGGCACGAGCAGGACCTGGCGGCCGCGCGCAAGTGGACGCTGTGGGGGCTGCACACGGCGAGACAACTACCCCCCGGCCCCGCGCGTGAGGAAACGCTGGCCAGCCTGCAACATCGCCTGGAACGGCTGGAGCGCAAGATGGCGGGGACGGAATAGCCGGCGGAGCGCAGGCCCCCACCTTTCCAAGGTGGGGCTTCGTCGCCGGGCAAGCTCCACAGTTCAGTGTGGAGTGTCATCATACCCGCGGCCGCTGCTGCGGCGTTGTGGGTTGGGCGGCGGCGTTGTGGGTTGGCCAGCACCCCACCTTTGAAAGGTGGGGCTTCGTCGCCGGGCAAGCTTCACAGTTCAGTGTGGAGTGCCATCATACCCGCGGACGCTGCTGTCTCGGCAGCCTCAAGCTGGCAGAAGAAGAGGCGCCGCTCCCGCTACGGATGCGTCCAGTGGGCCGATAATTGGCGGGTGACCGGAGTCGCGCCGGGATAGCCGGCCGCGCGCCAGGCTCGCACCTGCTGGCGCACCTGATTGACCACGGCCAGCTCCTCGAACTGCTCGTCGGAGAGCATGGAGAGCTGGCGCTCGTTGGCCCGCGCCGCACCCGGAAATAGTAGCCCGCCGGCCGCCGCCCGTTTTCGACGCGCGGCATGCCGGCGGCGTCATAGAGCCAGTAGCGCTCCGGCTCGCGGTAGGCGAAGG
This sequence comes from Anaerolineae bacterium clx_CAG2, assembly GCA_014155705.1. Classification (GTDB taxonomy): domain Bacteria; phylum Chloroflexota; class Anaerolineae; order JAAEKA01; family JAAEKA01; genus JAAEKA01. The sequence continues at coordinate 974 of JAAEKA010000591.1, forward strand.
TTGAGGATGGGGTTGTCGACGGTGAGGGTCGTGGGAACACCCGGCCGAGTTAGCGATTTCCGGTGTGAATCTGTTGACAAAAGTCACAATCAGCCGTATACTGTAAGTGCCAGCGGACGAAATTCGGCTTCATGCCGTGTGGTGCCCAGGCTGCGGTCAGGGCATCCTATATCCCTGGCGGTACTTTTTATGGCCTATCGGCCAAAGCCGCTGACAGCAGCGGCTTTTTTTGTGTGTAGTAGACGCCATACCTGGTCTGGCGCGTGTCGTCGATATCTTGCACCAGGTGGCATTGAGGCCACAGATAGGCCAGGTAACGGTCTTCACCGCGTTCGTAAAGCCGCTGCAAAGCCCACAGGTAGTAATCCGCAACCTGCAATCCGGGCTCTGCTTGTGGGGTAGTGGCCGTGACCCGCATCGCTGCATGGGAAGCCTTCCCCCAACGTTCACGAAACCGTTGGCGCGCCGTTTCCAGCGCAGCCTGCAACGCCGCTGTCCGGTCCGACTTGCCACGTTTGGCGAAGTAGATGTTGTAAGCATCCTCCTTGTGGAGCATGTTCTTGAACAACCGGCGCACCAGATGATCGTACAGTTCGTTTGGTTCGTAGCGGTAGCCAGGCTCGCGCTCATTGCGCGACAAGACGTAGTCCAGCACAGCGCGTTTGTCTTTGACTACGGCGAAGAAACGTATGCCGGTATGACGCCGCAACAGCGAGAAGACCTCGCGCCGCACCTCGGCAACGTCATCTTTGGCGTGAAACACCAGAGCCGTCTTGCGTTGGTCAGGTTGCATCGAAGGGACGCTGGCAAAATAGGGGTCGGCCAGCAACGTGGCACGGAGCTCAGCCATTTCGTGTCCCAGGCTTGCCACGTCGGGGATATCCACCAATCCGAGGATGAAGAAACGTGAGCATCCTTCGCTGCCGACGATGACACGACCTTTGCCGCCGAAAAGCGCCCCGTCGCCGGCCTCGTCGACGAAGTAGTTGCGAGTAGATGGTGTTCCGGCGCTAGTCATCGTCTTCACGGCTCCGATAAATGCGCCGCGCCTCGGTCTCGCTGAACTCCGGCCACACCACGCGCAGACGTCCGACTGCTGCCTGCTCAGCCTCTTCGATCAAGTCAAAGGTGTGCTGGATGCGCTGCGCAGGCGTCATGTTCCGGCCAACAGCAAGCTGTTCCAGGTCGATTTCAGCTATCGCACGGGCGATCCGCTCCTGGGGCGGTGCGTCGTCGCTGGCGGTAGGCTGCGCAGGAAGCTGCCCGGTCCTTGCGAGAAACTCCCGGTATTGCAGCGTAAGCCGCGCCCTGGCCTTCAGGATGTTGAGATAGTCGATGCGCTTGAGCAAGCGGTTGAGCTCATCCTCCTCGTCCGGCGTCGACGTCTGCTGCCTGTTGCGTTCCAACAGCAGGTTCAGGCGGTCTTGTTGTTCAGACGACACCGTGGCTACAGCAAGAATATGCAATTGATCTTCTGGCAGGCCGGAGATGAAGTCTGGATCACAGGCTTCCCTCCGTGCTCGGAGATGATGATGAGGCGGGCCGTTCGCATCTGGGGATGCGAACTCCGCGGTTTTAGATATTACGGCGATTGTACCACAGCACGCAACCAATCGCCAACCTGCGAATTGCCTCCTTTCAACCTGCCACCTGCCCCTTGCCACCTGCAACCTCCCAACCCGTTTTGCCCTGCCTTTTGTTTCGTGGTATAGTGAGATCGTGCTTTCGACGCAGTGCGTCATTCCTATCAACTCACACACTTCAGGAGGATACGATCTATGGCGATCCCGTTCTTGTCCGATGAGTGGGCAGTGGCATTCAAGGATGCCGTCAATAGCAGCGCGGCCTACAAGGCTGCTGCGGCAACCTGGGAAGGCGATTTTTACTTCATTGTAGATCTGGCTGACGGCGGACAGCGCACCATGTATCTCGACCTGTGGCACGGCGATTGCCGTGATGCCACCATCGTGGCCGACCCCGCCAGCAAGACGCCGGAGTTCGAAGTCAGCGGCAAAACGGCCTCATGGAAGAAGGTCATCGACAAGAAGGTCGATCCGATCCAGGCCCTGATGACCCGCCAGCTCAAGCTCAAGGGCAACATGGCCAAGGTGTTGAAGTCGGTCAAGGCCGCGCAGGAGCTGGTCAATTGCGCCACTCAGGTGCCGACCGAGTTTCCTGAGTGAGGTTCAGAAACCGGGTTTTTTCGTGTGCGGCCATGATCGTTGCGTGTGAGGTAAAAACCCGGTTTCTAACGCCCGGCATGAAGCGCCCAGGAGGCTAAGCATGTGGATTTTCAGCAGCCCCAAAGTTGTTTTTGGCGATGACGCCCTGGAGTACCTGGAGAACCTGCGCGGGGAGCGCGCATTCTTCGTCACCGACGCCAATATGGTGGCTTTTGGTTTTGTCGATCGGGTGCAGCAGCACCTGGCCGCGGCCGGGCTGGAGAGCGCCGTCTTCGCCGAGGTCGAGCCCAACCCCTCGCTGCAGACCGTGCGGCGGGCTGCGCAGCAGATGACCGGGTACCAGCCTGACTGGATCATTGGCCTGGGCGGCGGGTCGGCCATCGACGCGGCCAAGGCAGCCTGGCTGCTCTATGAGTGTCCTGACGCCGACCCCGCGGCCATCAATCCGATGGAGGACTATGGCCTGCGCCAGAAGGCGCGCCTGATCGCCATCCCCACTACGTCCGGCACCGGCTCTGAGGCTACCTGGGCCACAGTGCTGACCGACAGCGAGCTGCAGATGAAGCTGGCCAGGGGCCCGCCGGAACTGCTGCCCGACCTGGCCAGCGTCGACTCGACCCTGGTAATGGGCCTGCCGCCGAGGATCACGGCCGACACCGGTATGGACGTGCTGACCCATGCCATCGAGGCCTACACCAACACCATGCGCAACGACTTCAGCGACGGCATGGCGCTCAAGGCAGTCGATCTGGTTTTCAAGCACTTGCCGCGGGCCTATGCCGACGGCTCTGACGCCGAGGCGCGCGGGCACATGCACAATGCAGCCGCCATCGCCGGCCTTGCCTTCGGCAACTCCATGCTGGGCCTTGCCCACGCCATGGGCCATTCCATGGGCGCCGTGCTGCACGTGCCCCACGGCCGTTCGGTAGGGTTGTTCCTGCCCTATGTAATCGAGTTCACGGCCAACGGCGGCAACACCCGCTACGGCGACATGGCCCACCACGTGCGCCTGCCGGCTGAGGATGAGGAGACCGGCACGGCTGCGTTGGTCGGCGCGATCCGCGGGCTGTCGGCCAGCATCGGCTTCGCTACCAGCATCCAGGCGCTGGGCATCGAGCGCGCGGCCTTTGAAGAGGCCCTGCCCAAGCTGGTAGCCAACGCCGAGGCCGACAACCAGCTCTTCTTCAACACTCGCTTTGCCGAAAGCGACGACCTGGCGAAGCTATTCATGTGTGCGTATGAGGGACGGTCGGTTGACTGGTAGTTTGGTAGAGTGGTAGAGTGGTAAATTGATAAAGTGGTCGGGCCACGGCGTCTGCTGCGGCGCACGAGACCAATTTACCAATCCACCAATTTACCAGTTCACCACCACGCCAGTCTCCACGAAGATGATGATGAAAAGGAACGCCAGGGTCCAGGCCCCGTAGCGGATGATAATATCGCTCAGGTAAACATCAACGTGCAAGACGAAATCGATGATCTGCCCGATGAACTCCATAGTTTCTTTTTCTCTTACCAAAGGATAAGCGACACACTGATCGCCCACAATCGATGGACGCCGGCTAACACACGGCCAATCATCGAAAGCAAGGCGTCATTATAGCACTGGGACAGGAAGACTACAAACGCCATTGGTCTCAGATGAGCAATGCCTTCAGATGGGGGAGGATGGCCTGGGCCGCAACGCTCCCGCTGACCAACAGATCGTCGCATCGGGGAAGGATGTAATCGATCTCGGCCAAATCCGGTTCAATCACGATATCGGCCTGGTCCGGAGGATCGCCAGCCTGCAAGACCAGCGCGCTGATAGCTGTGCTGCCGGCCCAGAAGAGGTTGGAAGGCACACGGCGGGCTATGGGCATGATGTTGACCGCCAGCACGACGTCCGCGCCCATGTCGCGCAGCATTTGAATCGGCAGGTTGTTGCTGGCAAAGCCATCGCACAGCAGCCGGCCGCGCCAACGGGCGGGCGCCACCACGCCAGGCACTGACGAGCTGGCCCGCACGGCATGCACCACACGGCCGTTCGTAATCACCACGCGTTCGCCTGTGATCAGGTCGGTAGCCCCGATGGCCAGCGGCTTCGCCAACTCATCGAAGGTGATGTCCCCAATGGCGCGTATCAGGAACGTCTCGATCTTGCTGAAGTCCAGCAAGCCCAGCCGTCCCAGCCCGGGGCGACGGGGCAGCGGCAGG
>JAAEKA010000592.1 GCA_014155705.1 Anaerolineae bacterium clx_CAG2
TCGTACTGCAGCCGCGCCAGCAGCACCTTGACGTCACGCTCCGGCACGCTGACAACATGGGCTGCCTGCAGGAACATCAGGCGCTCTTCGACATAGGCGAGATGGTGCAGACGCGCGGCGCATTCCTCGACGGCAAAGCCGGGCGTCTTGCTGTTGGCGAGGCCAGCATATTGATAGAGGGCAGTCATACGGTATTCCTAGGACGATGTCATGACGCCGCCGTCGGGAGCGATGGCCTGCCCGGTGATCAATCGGGCGCTGTCGGACACCAGGAATTGAGCCAGGCCGGTCAGGTCTTCGATCGCAGTGAACTGCTGCATGGGAATGCGTCCGGCGCGCTCGGCCAGATACTGCTCGCGGGTTAGCCCCTGTTCGGCGGCGGTTGCTTCGGCATAGCTGAGCTGCATGGGGGTAAGGGTGACGCCGGGACAGATGGCGTTGACCGTGACGCCGTAAGGCGCCATGACCATGGCCAGGCAGCGGGTGTACATCAGCACCGCAGCCTTGCTGACCCGATAGGGAATGACGTGCGCGCCAGCGCGCACACCGTTGTACGAGGCCGTCATCAGGATGCGCCCCTGGCGCCGAGCCATCATGTGGGGAGCGAGAGCGCGGCAGGTCAAAGCGACGCCCTTGATATTGACATCAAGCACCAGGTCCCAATCAGCCGGCGCAATGTCCAGATAGTCGGCCGGTCCCAAAACGCCGGCATTAGCGAAGAGGAAGTCGATATGGTCAAAGCGGGCAATGGCAAACTCAACTGCGAATTCCAGTGCAGCAGCGTCAGTGACATCCACGGTCAGGGCGAGGGCGTCGCCGCCGGCCGCAGTGATCTCCGCAGCAACGCCTTCGGCAGCCTGGCCGTTGAGGTCGGTCACGACGACCGCAGCGCCTGAACTGGCCATTTGCAGACAGAAGCCACGTCCGATGCCGCTGCCGCCGCCGGTGATAAATGCTACCTTGCCTGTCAGGTCCACTGAGATTTGGGACATCGACTCACTCAGACCAGGATGATGGAGGAATCAGGAAGGAACGCCTTCATCTTAGCATAATTTGCAGCGACTGTCAAGACACTATGACTAAACTCGAAACATTTTCTGCAAAATTCTGTTGACACAATCGACAGTTTGGGCTATAATTGAGTTGCAACTTTCGACTTCGAAACAGAAGGGCCAAACCGATGCCTGTAGAAAACCGCCTCGACGACCTGGTGGCGCTCATCCAAGAACGCGGCTTCTTGTCGGTGAAGGAGTTGAGTCGGACCTTCGGTGTATCCGAAGTCACGATCCGGCGCGATCTCCAGCGCTTGCACGATGACCGGCGTCTGCTGCGAACCTACGGCGGGGCCACGCCGCTTGCTCGCCCGGCGGGACGCGCGCCGGTTGTCGCCATCAACGGGTCCGAAGGGTCTTCGCTGTCGACCGAGAGTTCCCTGATCGAACAGGTGGATGTGTTGATCGCCATCTCCTGGAGTCCCCGATCCGACGCGATTCTGCTGGAGCGAGCGGACAAGCACGCGGTGCCAATCGTGTCAGAATCGCTGGCCATGCAGGGCGCACGAACCCTGGTCGCAGTAGACAACTACCAGGCGGGCCGGTCATTGGGGCGCTGGGCCGGTCAGTATGCACTGCGGCGCTTTGGGGGCGCAGCCAGAGTGCTGGATCTGACCTATCATCTCAGCAACACCCAGGAACGCAGCCGCGGCTTCGCTGCCGGCCTGTGTGAGACGGCGCCTGACGCCCACATCACGTTGTCGCTCAACACGCAGGCCGACCGGCGCTCGGCTTACCAGTTGACAACCGATGCGATCCAGGTTCATCCAGAGATCAACATGATCTTTGGGGTCAATGATACCATCACCACTGGCGCGCTCCAGGCTTGCCGCGACCAGGGCCTCGCGCCGGAGAACATTCTGGTGCTGACCTTTGGACTCGAGGGCACTACGTTGATTGATGAGCTGAGCTGCGACGGATACCTCAAAGCCGGCCTGGCCATGTTTCCGGAAATCGTCGGACCAACCTGTATCGAGGCGGCAATCGCAGCCTACAATCGCCTTGACATGTCCACCCAATTGGTGACGCCTCACATGGTTGTGAGCGCAGACAACTTGCCGGAAGTATACGAGAAAGTCGGGACCGGCTGGAGACTAAATCCGCGCACGCCCCACTCCCAGCAAGCGCTTTCCCTGCCCATTCGGCGACCGGAGCGCGCAGACCACTGTTTGCCAGCGAAGATCGGATTCCTGGTACCTTTCAGCGAACACGAGTGGTACCAGAATCTCTCAGCCGCCATGCTGACCTACGCGCACGAACTGGGAATCGAGCTCGTGATCGCTGATGCGGCCGAAAACCTCAAGGACGAGCTGACCCTGCGCAAACTGAGCATTGCCAGTGAGGCCAGTAAGTTGGTCAAGCCAGGGGACGTCGTGCTGATCGACGGGGGTGAAGTGACGACCTATCTGGCGGAAACGCTGGTGGACAAGCGCGACATCACCGTCATCACCAACGCCATGGCCGTGCTCGAAACACTGCGCAACCAACCAGATATCGCCCTCATTTCGACCGGCGGCCTGTTGCGCCACGAAAGCCAGACACTCACCGGCCCAACGACCGAGATCGTCCTGCGCGAGCTCAGGGCAGACCGGCTGTTTCTGGCTGTCACCGGCGTTTCGCTCGACTTTGGCCTGTCGCACACCAATCTTGCCGAAGTCAATGTCAAACAGGCCATGATCCGGGCCGCCCGCGAGGTGATTCTGCTGGCCGACCACACCAAGTTCGAGCAGGAATCAGTCGTACAGGTTGCTCCGATCAGCATCGTTCACAAGGTGATCACCGACAATGCCCTGCCGGCCAGCATCCGCCTCGATCTCACCAAACTGGGCATCGAGGCCATCATCGCCAGGACCTGACCCCCTGCCTGGCTCCGCAAGTCCCACACGAAACGAGTACCCCCATGAAACGTTCCGAGATCAATGCCATCATCCGTGAAGCCGATGCATTCATGCGCACACACGGCTTTTTCCTGCCCCTATTTGCCCACTGGACGCCCGATGAGTGGCGCATCAAGGGCCCGGAAGTACGCGAAATCGTCGATCGCAAGCTGGGCTGGGACGTGACCGACTTCAACCAGGGTGAGTTTCGCAAGACCGGTCTGCTGCTCTTCACCATGCGCAACGGCAGCGTGAGCGACCCATCGAGCAAGCCCTACGCGGAGAAAATCATGATGGTCGACGTCAATCAGGTCACACCCATGCACTTCCACTGGCACAAGACTGAAGACATCATCAATCGCGGCGGCGGCAAGCTGGTCATTCAACTCCATAACGCCACGACCAGTGAAGGGCTGGCCGACAGCCCGGTAACAGTGAGCACCGATGGCGTGCAACGCGTCGTGCCGGCCGGCGCCTGCGTCGTGCTCAACCCGGGTGAAAGCATCACCCTGCCCCCCTACTGCTATCACGCGTTCTGGGGTGCAGATAGCAAAGTGCTCGTCGGCGAAGTGTCCGCCGTCAACGACGACGACAGCGACAACCGCTTCCTGGAGCCGCTGCCGCGCTACACGCAGATCGAAGAGGACGAGCCGCCGCTGTACTTGCTCTGCACGGACTATCCGAATTATTACCGCGCTGCCGGTTAGGGAAACTGCCTGTAGCACGGAAGCATGGACTGATTATAGCCGGTGTATACCCACCGGGCAAGCCACATCGCCGCGGTTTGCCCATTTCCCGTGACCTGTGGCATGATGGCGGCAACTTTCTCCTGGAGATGGATCGTCATGACTTCAACGATGCGCCAACTGGTCCTGGCGATTGCGCTGGGCGTTGCCCTCCTGGCGGCAGCAGGTTCTGCATCGGCCGCGCACGGACCCGCGCCCGCCGGCGATGCCGACGTCCCACACGCGCCGGTTCTCGCCAACCCCGGCTTCGAATGCGCCCAGGGCTACAGCCCGCGGCCGGGTATCATCGGTCTGGTCCCCAACGGCTGGACGGCCATGCTGTTGGACGGCCGCCCTGAGTTGAACAGCACGCGCGTCAAGTTCGCTGGCAGTTGCAGCGGTTCCGGCTTCATAGAACGAATCGAGGGCGAGGACAGCATGGTCTTTCTGTCCGAGGACATCGAGACCCCGCCGCTGCCTGGCAAGCCCTTCGATGCCGTGGTCTATCAGCAAACCACGGTCACGCCGGGCGCGGCCTACAGCCTGAGCAGTTGGATGGTCAGCCTCTGCGGCGGCAGCGCCATACCCAACGACTGCCCGCAGGGCTATTACATGGCCAAGATGCTGGGCATCGACCCCACGGGCGGCACGGACCCGCTTGCCCCCAGCGTGCTATGGATCGAGGACCGCCGCAATTTCACCGAGAGCCGCTGGGCCAACCTGCGCCTGGGCGCGACGGCCCAAAACAGCACGTTGACCGTATTTGCCCGCATCCGCAGCCCCTTCCGTTGGCACGGCGCGCATGCCTTTGTCGACGCATTCAGTCTGCTGCAGGCGCCCACCGCCCGCTTCGTCAACCTGCCGTCCAGCGTGCAGGGCGCACAGGCTACGGTGCGCTGGGAGGGCAGCCTGGGTCCCGATATCCCGGCTATCCCTGGCGGCACGCACCAGTTGCTTTTCGACGTGCAGCAACGGCGGGCTGGCCAGACAGCATGGAACGACTGGCTGATAGACGCACCTGCGGGCCAGGCCGTCTTCAGCGTCGACGGCTGCCTGGGCACACAGACGGTTGAGTTTCGCCTGCGCGCCCGCGCCGAACAGCCCCCGGGCGGCAGCGGCGCCTGGCCCAACCACCGCTACCCCGGCGACTGGAGCCAGCCGGCCGGCGTAACCTTCGTCAATCCATCCGTCTGCACGCCCAGCGCCTACCTTCCACTCGTGTCAATGCGCTGACGCTAATCACCAGTCAACCAATCACCCAGTCAACCATTCCACCAATCTACCAACCTATCAAGGAACTCCCCTATGGACATCGCCATCATGATCGAAGGTCAGGACGGCCTGAACTGGCCTCGCTGGCAGCGCATCTGCAAGGCAGTCGAAGAGTTGGGCTTCGCCGGACTGTACCGCTCGGACCACTTCACTAACGCCGGCCCCCCTGACAAGGACTCGCTGGAGCTGTGGCTATCGTTTGCCTGGTTGGCCAGCCACACCCAGCGCATCGAGTTCGGCCCTCTGGTGACACCCGTTTCCTTCCGCCACCCCGCCTTCACGGCGCGCATCGCCGCCCAGTTGGATGATCTGGCCGGCGGGCGCCTGACCCTGGGCGTGGGCGCAGGCTGGCAGGAGCGAGAGCACACAGCGTTCGGCTTTGACCTGTTGCCGCTGGCCGAACGGATGGACCGCTTCGAGGAGGGTCTGGAGGTGATGAGCCGGCTGTTGCACAACGACGCGCCGGTCAGCTTTTCCGGGCGCTACTACACGCTGCACGAGGCCGTGTTACTGCCGCGCC
>JAAEKA010000593.1 GCA_014155705.1 Anaerolineae bacterium clx_CAG2
AAGCAGCAGCTAGTCGAGATTGCCAAGGCATTGAGCAAGGATGTCAAACTGCTGATCCTGGACGAGCCCACTGCAGCCTTGAACGAAGATGACAGCGAAAACCTGCTAAAACTACTGCGTGATCTGAGAGACCAGGGCGTAACCTGCATCATGATCTCGCACAAACTGAAAGAGGTTATCGCGATCGCCGACACCGTGACCGTCCTGCGCGACGGTCAGACTGTCATTACGCTGGATGCGCATAAAGGCGAGGTGTCCGAGCCTGTGCTGATCAAGCACATGGTGGGACGAGAAATCGACAACGTCTTTCCCAAGCGCGAACACAAGCGCTCCGAAGAGGTCGTGCTCGAGGTCAAGAACTGGAATGCTCACAGCCAGCAGCTCGGCCGGGATGTCGTCAAGGATGTCAATTTTAACCTCAAAAAAGGCGAGATCGTCGGTTTTGCCGGGCTGATGGGATCCGGACGCACCGAGCTGGCTCTGAGCCTGTTCGGCAATTCGATCGGCTACCAGGTCAAAGGC
>JAAEKA010000594.1 GCA_014155705.1 Anaerolineae bacterium clx_CAG2
GGGACTCAGTTATCGAGATCATGATAAACGCCATCACCAACACCCTCGGTTTTGGCTACGTCAACATCTCCCTGGTGGATCGAGAGCACAACACCATCAAGACCGAGTACATTGTAGGACCCCTTCACCAGCGACGACGGCAACATCTGGTTCGAGCGGATGGAACACACGTGGCACAACGGCAGGTGCTCGTATTGCGGCGCCAGCCAGGCCACCCTTGACCGGGGCGAGGGGCTTGAAACGCACGCCTATGCGTTGATCCATACCGACGATATCAAGACTCGGGTGGCCGAGTTGTTTGGAGGCGATATGCAGTTTGACGTGATCATTGGCAATCCACCGTATCAACTCAACACGGATGGATTCGGCACGCAGGCGCGCCCCATCTACCTGTTCGTAGAAGGCCTGCTTGTTAGGAGGGGAGGTGTCAATCATGGAGCGGTTCTCCGTCACTGCAACCAGAGCAGCTCAGCAGACGAGGGAGGGAGGCAATGCAAGTGGCCGGACGA
>JAAEKA010000595.1 GCA_014155705.1 Anaerolineae bacterium clx_CAG2
GCGGCTATCCTGGCGCAGCTTCCAGGCCAGTTGGCCATAGCCCACATCGATGGCGTACACATGGACCACCCCGCGCTGCAGCAGGCAGTCGCGGAAGCCGCCGGTAGAAGCGCCCACATCGGCCGCAACGAGCCCGGCCGGGTCAATGGCAAAGGCGTCCAGCGCCGCCTCCAGCTTCAGGCCGCCGCGGCTGACATAGCGCAGCGCGTCCTTGACGCGCACCTGGCTGCCGGCCGGCGCCTGCTGACCCGGCTTGGTGGCCGGCATTTCGTCCACCAGCACGCTGCCGGCCATGATCAGGGCACGAGCCTTCTCCCGGCTCTCGGCCAGGCCCAGCTCGACCAGCAGGGTATCCAGGCGTTGTCTCTGGCTTGTCGTCGCAGTCGATTCGCTCATGCGGCCATGATAGCCCGGCCGCGTGCTATGGGCAAATTGACGCGCGCCGCGGGAATGCGTATTATCTGTCCCATGAGTGATAACGTGAAGTCAAAGACCGGCGCGGCCGGCTCCAGCGGGACCGCCCATCGAACGAGCGTCCGGGCGACCGGCGTGGCGCTGCTCAAGACCATGCGCCCCAAGCAGTGGACCAAGAACGTGGTGGTCTTTGCGCCGCTGGTCTTCGACGAGAAACTGTTCCAGCCCGCGTTGTTTGGCCGCACGATGCTGGCCTTCATCCTGTTTTGCCTCATCTCCAGCACGGTCTACATCATCAACGACCTGGTGGACATCGAGAAGGATCGTCAGCACCCCAAGAAACGGCTGCGTCCGCTTCCTGCCGGCGTACTCTCCCCCCGCCTGGCCGTGGCGGCGGCAGGCGTGTTCATCGTGGTCAGCCTCCCGCTGGCGCTGTGGCTCGATCGCGGCTTCAGCCTGATTCTGCTCAGCTATTTGTTGCTCAACGTCGCCTATTCCTTCTACCTCAAGCACCTGGTGATCATCGACGTGCTGGTGATTGCGACGGGCTTCGTGCTGCGGGTGGCGGGCGGCGTGGCGGTGGTGGGGGTTGAGCGCTTTTCCCCCTGGCTCTATCTGGTGGTCACACTGGGCGCGCTCTTTATGGGCTTCGGCAAACGCCGCCACGAGCTGCTGCTGCTGGACGAGGGCGCTGACGCGCACCGGGCGATCCTGGCCGAGTACACCATCCCCTTCCTGGATCAACTCATCGGCCTGGTGACATCGACCATGGTGATCGCCTACTCGCTGTACACCTTTTCGGCGCCCAATCTGCCCGACAATCACGCCATGATGCTGACGATCCCCTTCGTGTTGTACGGGCTGTTCCGCTATCTGTACCTGATCCACGTCAAGAAGGAAGGGGGCGCGCCCGACGAGTTGGTGCTGAGCGACAAACCGCTGCTGGCCACCGGGGTCCTGTGGGTGTTGGCTGTGGTTGTGGTGCTCTACTCCTATTAGCTGGGCGTGGCTCGGTCAGGAGACCGGCCACAGCAGATATGTAAACATGATTCAAAGCACCCCTGCCGGTTGGGCAGGGGTGCTTTTGTGTGATTCAGTGACCGCCACCCGATCAGTCGGCGTCGGCGTTGCCGTTCATCGGCGTATCGGCGCTGTCGTCCAGGTCCTGGCCGACCAGGAACTGACGCCAGGGGTCGTCGCACCCTTCCTCGGTGACGCCGTAGTAGACCGCGACGCTGCCGTCGGGCAGCCGCTGGGCAAAGTCGTAGCGCTGCTTGCCAGCCCGCTTCTCTGCCTTGACCAGCCCCACATCGCCATCCCACTGGATGGCGTCAGGCTTGGGCGCAGTCTGCTCGTGCTGGCTGATGGCATAGCGCCACAGCCGGCGCGCGGACTTGAGTGTCACATTCTGCACGCTGCTGCCGTTGCGCAGGTCGCGAATCGTGTAGTAGCGCACGCCGCCCCGCTCACGAACATCGACGATCTGCACGCCCACCTTGGGAGGCCGCAGGCCCGATTCCCGCTCTGAGGGCGCAGGGAACGCCTCCTCGACCGGGCCTTCTTCGTCGGCCGGCAGGGCTGGCGCTGGGGCGGGTTCGGCGCTGGTTTGTTTGCCATTGCCGCCCCGCCGCGACCGGCTCCGACTCTTGGCGCCCTCAGCGGGGGTCGAGCTGGCGCCCTTGGCAGGCTCGACCAGCTCGCCTCGGTCCACCAGCGCCTTGCGCACCAGACGCACGATCTCGTCACGTACAGCCTGGACCGTATCGCTTTCCAGGCGCAAATAGATGCGGCTGTCGTCCAGGCAGTAGGGCTTATCGCGTCCCTCAGGCACCTGGATGCGCACGATTTGGCGATCCTGGGTCTCCATCGTGTCGATCTCCACCTCCAGCGGCGGCACGACCTTGCCCTCGATCTCGGCCCGCAGCTCGCCAATCGCTTGGTCGACGTCGTCCACGCCCAGCGGCGGTCCCGGATTCACCCCTGCGCCCAGATAGATGGTGCCGCCATTGGTGTTGGCAAAAGCCACCACATCGCTGAGGATGGTGAACAGCCGGCCTCCCTGGCGCGACATGCGCTCGTGAAAGGCCTGCACGATGTTGGGGCCCTGCGCCCTGGCGGCGGCCACATGGTCGAAGGGCTCATCCTTGCGGCGATAAGGACGGGTCAGCGCAAAGTCGTTGGACTCGAAGACAGACTTGATCGCCTTGAAGGACGGAGCGTTGGACAGCTTGATCTCTGTCACGCGGTCGCCGATGCCCAGCCGGTTCTTGTCGTTCAGGTCGCGAGTCAGGCGATGGGCGTCGGAACCCTGTACTGAGCGCATGCGGCGCGGGTACTCAGGCTTAGAGCCATCGAAGAAGCGGGCCGTGGCGCGCGTGCTGCGGCTCTCCAGGTCGGTGACCTCCAGCGCGTGCAGGTTGGCATCCTGGGTGTAGGCAATCTTGGTCTGCCCGCCAAAGGGGAAGTCGCGCATGGCCACGCCGTGGGTCGAGTTGGCATGGGCGGCAATGACAATGCCCCCAGCCTGGCGAACGACCTTGTAGACGGTCAGCACATCGGTGGTGGCGCCGACCTCGGTGGATCCCTGCTCCAGCCGGTCGGGCGGCACATTCAGGTCCAGCAGAATATGTTCGAGCTGGCGCACTGACGTCTCAGGGGGGAAAATGCCCAGAATGTGGAAGCCGAAGGTTGCTGTGAATTCGAAACCCGGCAGCACCAGAATCTTATCCCCCAGACGACGATACTCGTCCAGCTCGCGGCGCTCGTGGGGCCGCAGACGGTTCTCCGCCTCCAGCCACTGCAAACGCTCGATCTCCTTGCGCAGTTGAGCCACGCCGGCAACGGTGTTGTGGTCGGTAATGGCCACCACGTCCAACGCGCGCTGCTCACATTTATACAGCCAATCGAGCCAGGTCGCGCCCGGCTCCTTCCAGTCAGCCGAAGCCATGGAGTGCAGATGCAAGTCCATGCGCCACCACTGGCGACGGCTCTTTTGATTTGATTTTAAGTTAGTCACGCTCTCCTTTCGTAACCCCTTTCAGTAGGTATGCCAACAATGCCCGACGGCGAAGGCTGTCAATACAACCCGTTCGCACGGACGTGCACGGAAGGCTTATGGGTGTGCGTTGACCAGCTTGTCGGGGGAGGCCGCGTCATAGGTCCAGGAATGCATCCAGAGGGAGTGGCGAGGAAGACCTGAGGGCAATAGCAAACTCGCATTCGAACAGTGCCCCGCAGCAAAGCAACCTTCCCAGCAGGTGACTCAATCAACCAGCACCGGCTTAGGCCGGGTGACAACCAAATACCCGCTAACTCCTGACGCTCTGTTGCTCGCTGGCTACGCTGTCCTAGCCAGAAAATGCGTCAACGTCACATCATGTTTTATGCTTTATACAAAAAGCGTCCCGATTGTAACACAGCGACTTGTTTATGTCCAATTGTGCGATGGCTGTATTCGGTTGACAGCCGCGCTATTTAGCGGTATAGTGCGCCGCAACGCAAACGGCTAGACACAGGCAGCTTGCGCGGTTGACAGCCGGCTGACCCTAATCAGCAGCAGCGTCTGGAAGAGCCGCCCCAAGACCACGGCCCGGGCGCTGTTAGGGGCCTGGCTGAGGCTCTGGGGCAAGGTGCGGCGCATGGCTTCCAGCCGCACAGCCGGCGCCAGGTCGGGCTGTGTCTCCTCGGAAAGCCGCCACAGCGCCTCGCGCAGAGCCCAGGTCGCCTCTTCGTGAATCGGCCCCACCTCGACGGCCCAGGACTTAATGTACTGGCGGCTGCCCAGAACCATGGCGCCCTCCGAGGCGGTGGCGATCAGCAGGTCGCGCAGGCTGGTGGCGGCGCCGCGCATCAATTCCTCGAAGGCAACCAGCCCAACAGCGGTCACGTCAAGCCAAGACGCCAGTTCGCTGTACTGACGGGCGGTCAACATGGTTTGCAGGTCGATCTGGTAGCGATGAAAGTGGCGCGCAAGTTCCAGGGCGCGGTCACGCTCCGGCGAGGGCGCCGCTTCCATCAACAGAGCCTCTTGCAAGGCGACCAAGGCCGCGGGCTGCGGCTGGCGCAGCACAGCATGAAGTGATTGGGCAAGCATGTCCATGGGCTGATTATACCGCTCCAATGCCATTCCACTCAAATGCGAGGCAGAGCATGAAACGCTATTCCAACGTCCTCCTGGCCGCCGGCGACCTGCTGGCGCTGCTGGCTTTTGTGCTGGTCGGTCAGAGCGACCACCAGACGATCAACGCATCCAACCCATTGTTGGGCGCACTGCCCAACCTCGCGCCGCTGGCTGCAGCCTGGCTGGTAATAGCGGTCCTGCTGCGGGCATTTCCACGAGGCGGGCAAGCCGCCCCGCTGGCCGGCTTTCTGGGGCGCTCAGCGCTAGCCTGGCTGATCGCCGCGCCCGTCGGCCTGGTGTTGCGTATGCTGTGGCTGGACCGCGGCGGCATCCCCATGCCCTTTCTGCTGGTCACACTGGCGGCCGGCGGGCTGTTCCTGCTGGGCTGGCGGCTGGTCTTTTGGCTGCTCTTCTTGCGGCGGCGCTAAAACGCCCGCTGCCCGCATAGCTCTACCCCTGGGCCTGGGTAATCTTTAGCTTGGCCTCGATGAAGCGCTCGTGCGTCAGCACCATGGCGTTGGCGAGGCCGCGAATGGTCTCGAGCTCGTCGTTGTTGACCGCCCCATCGGCCCCGGCGATGGCGAACAGCGCATCCACGAACTGGCCGCGCTCCTCGTAGTCGCTGACAGCGGCGAACGCGTCGGCCAGACGAAAGCTGTCCAGGTCGGCCGGCAGTTGTACTACCGCCACATCGACCAGGAAAGCAGCCTGGTCGTCGTTCAAATGCCAGTGCCGCTGAAGCGTGGCGAGCATCGCGGCCCGTTCGTCATCGGTAACCTGGGGGTTGGCCCGCGCCACGACGGCCATCATGCCGCCGGCCAGACTGAGCTTGCGTATCTCTGCATCCGATAGCTTGGGCGCGATGCCGCCCTGGTCCAGCCGCCGGCGGATGACGTAGTAAACGCGGTTCTTGATGAAGTCGTCGATAAAGATCTCGCGGTTCGGTCCCGGCGCGAGCACCGGCTGCGGAGCGCTGCGTCCTTTGAACAGCCGCGATAGCCTGCCGAAGCCGCTGGCGTTGCCAGATTCCAG
The DNA here is from genome assembly GCA_014155705.1 of Anaerolineae bacterium clx_CAG2. Classification (GTDB taxonomy): domain Bacteria; phylum Chloroflexota; class Anaerolineae; order JAAEKA01; family JAAEKA01; genus JAAEKA01. Next base: position 5,567 of record JAAEKA010000595.1, read on the forward strand.
CGCAGCCTTGATCTCCTCGACGATGCGGTGTTCCTCCTCAGTGACGCTGCCGTCGGCTGCCACCAGAGCGTCCAACGCATCGAAGACCAACTGCTTGCCGAGAGGGGTGGTAATCTGCGAGCGCAGTTGCCCGACCAGTCGCGCGCGCTCGGCCTCGTCGACCGGCGAGTCGATGTAGATCGCCACCGAAGCCCACTGCTGGGTGCTCAGGTCGGGGATGCGAGTCAACAGGTCACGCTTCATGCTGTTGATCTCGTCGTTGCTCAGCACGCCGTCGGCCCAGGCGGTGGCCACCAATACTTTTGCCAGAGTTAGGATGACTGCTTGATCTTGTGGGTTCATGACACCAAGTATCGCCATGGGCAGGACTATTTCCAAATCGACTGCGGCTGCGTATGGGATGCCGCACTACAATATGGGGAAGGCAGGGGGGAGAACGCAACGGCGGGCGCATCGAAGGTCGATGCGCCCGTCGTTTGTTATAGCTTTGTTTTTGTCTTACGTGCCCCCGTAGAAGGGGCGTGATGGGAAGCGACGGCTACGCTGTCCGGCCAGCGCTCTGCCGGCGGGCCAGGACGAAGCCTGCCAGCACGAGGAGGGCGAGGGCGGCCAGTCCCAGCCCCAGCGGCGCCGAGGCGCTGTCGCCGGCTGCGCTCAGATCACTCAGCGTGACAGCCGTCGGGGCCTGGGGCGTGGCGCTGACGGGGCCGTGCAGGCTGGTGGCGCCTGCCAGGTCAACGTCTTGCAGCGTGTAGAAGTAGGTCACGCCGTGGCTGACATTGGCGTCCTGCCACTGGTAGGCTGCGCCCTGCGTGCTGCCCGGCGCACTGGAAGGCACGAAGCCCAGCAGTTCGCCCAACTCGTCCACCGAGGTGCTGCGGTACAGGTTGAAGCCCTGGTTGGTGGCTTCGCTGACCGTCTGCCAGCTCACCAGCACGTGGTCGGGCTGCACAGTAGCTTCGAAGTTGGCCAGCAACACAGCCAGGGGCGGGTCAATAGGATTGCATGAAGGGCCGCCGACAAGGCCAGTCACGAAGCCAGACCCTGCCTTCACGGCAACCGTGGTCGTGCCGACGCCCACTGCGCCGCTGACGGTGACGTAGTAGTTTCTGGTCTCGCCGCCGTTGAAGCCCTGATCGAACTTCACGCCGGTCACACCGGTGGTCGGATCGGCGCCGAAGACCGGGCTGCCGCCGTTGGCGTTGAGGCTGGGAGTGGGCAGGCTGCCGGACCAGGTGCCAGCCGCGACGGGGGTGAGGCACGAGCCCAACGCCAGGGTAACGTGGCTGGCGGCCGGCCCGCTGCCCGAAGTGACGGTGTAGAACCAGGTCGACTGGCCCGCCGACGGATAATTATTGAGATAGCCGACGTAGGTTACGTCGTGATTGCCAATGGCGGTGGCCATGGCCGGGGCCGGTAAGAGCGCCAAACCTGCAACCAGGGCGGCGATCAAAGCAACAAAAGCGAGTGTGCGATGGAACTTCATGGGTACATGTCTCCTTGGGAAATTGCTGAACTGAAACTCTCGATGAGCTAAGGTTGGTATGGGTCATGCTGCCAAAAATGAGATGTCTTACTCCAGGCAGCAGCGCATGACTGACTGTTTACTGCGAAACCGCCGTGCTACTTGCCTTGCTTGCCTGTCATACTAACGCACTGTGACCCGTTTGTCACTGGACTTTTAGTATAGGAAAAGTATAGTTTGCGTAGAAATGAAGCCAAAATGATGCAAAAACCCGCAACTGTCAATGGCGAACTTCTTCGATCCTGGCAATCACATCGGACAGGCTACTCACCGGCACGGTACGACTGGAGAGCACAGTGAGTGCGCTGCTCTCCGGGTCCAGAAGAAGAACCGATGCGCCTGTGCCCTCAGCCAGCAACCGGAGCGCGGCGCGCGACGTGATGGGGGATGCATTGCGATCGTTCTCCATCAGGATGACATCTGGAACGAAATTGGAGCCTATCGCCTGCGTCAGCCCTTGAGTGATCTGCACATCGATGCCCGGTGTGCCCTGAAGATGGCCAGCGATGGCGCACAGTATGAGCGATTTGCCACAGACGAGCACTTTACGGTCGAGTTTTGGTGTCATTCCGCGTGCGTTCCTTTGCCGTGATCATAGCGCGGAATACCACTTTTGTCACTAGACTCAGCATATAGGAAAAGTATAGTCCCCCTCGAATCAGCGCAAAAAAGACAACAAAGCGGTGAGACTGCCCTATCCCAGCCCCGCCTGGCGCGCGAGAGCAATGGCCTCACGCCGATTTTCGACATGCAGCAGCTCGATGATCTGCCCCATGTGGTATTTGACTGTGGCCTCGCTGAGGAAGAGGGTGGAGGCAATCTCTTTGTACGTGCTCCCTCGAGCTGCACGCTCCAGGATGTCGCGTTGGCGGGAAGACAAAGTTAGCAGCAGGTCGACTGCCTGAACGGGAGCTGCAGCGGGAGCGTTGCCGGCAGGCGCCGCGGAGGAGCGCCGGGCGAATTCGCTCAACGCTTGTTCGGCCAGACCTTGCGACAGAACGATTTCACCCTGCATCGCTTCCGACAACAACTGGAAGAACTCATTGCTGTCCAGGCTCTTGAGCAGATAGCCTGAAGCGCCAGCCTGCAGCGCCTGGAACAACTTCTCTTGCTCGGCGGCCACGGTCAGCATGATGATCTTGATCTGGGGCAGTTCCGCCTTGATGAGCGCCGTAGCCTCCAGACCGTCGCAGCGCGGCATGTTCATATCCATCAGAATGACGTCGGGCAAGAGTTTGCGGGCCAACTCCTGCGCCTCGATGCCGTCCTGAGCTGCGCCAATCACATGCACGCCGCGCACGGTCAGCATATTGCGCATGCCCTCCAGGAACAGCGGGTGATCGTCCACCAGGAGCACCCGCAGCCCCACCACCGCAGCTTCATCCAACCCCGGCCGGACAGGCTCGATCACCACGCCATCCCTCAGCGGCACATGCACCATCACCTGCGTGCCTGCTCCGGGAGCAGAGTTGATCTGTACGCTGGCCCCGACGGTTTCGGCCCGCTCGCTCATGATCTTGAGGCCAAAACGCCCTTCACGCGTCTCCAGCGTCTCTGGATCGTTGACCGCGCCGATCTCGAAGCCAACGCCGTTGTCGGCCACAATCACCGTAATATGATCGTCGGCCTGAATCAAGATGACCTGAGCCGTCCTGACTCTGGCGTGTTTGCGCACGTTGTTCAGCGCCTCCTGCACAATCTGGAATACCTCTTTGCCTACAGCAGGGGGGAACGGATCGGGCGACAGGCTCGCAGGATAGCTGAGCTGAACGTCTATGCCGAAATTCTGCGCAAAGACTTGCAGGTAGCTGTACAGGGTAGTCTGCCACTCCTGCGCGACCGCCTCGGCGGCAGGCAAGCGCAGATCGAGGATGTAGCGGCGGATGTCGGCGTGGGCATCCTGGGCAACCTGGGCAAGCTGCGCCATCATGGCTTCTGCCTGGGCAATCTGGCCCGCTTCAACCAGGGTGCTGGCCGCCTGAGCCTGCACATTGACGTAGCCCATCACCTGGCCGAGGCCGTCGTGCAGATCGCGCCCGATGCGCTCGCGCTCCTTGAGAGCAGCCAGCTCGCTCTGCTGCGCCCGCAGTTGCGCCTCGGCCAGCTTGTTGGCAGTCACATCGCGAGCGACACTCTCGATAGCGATCAGCCGCCCGTCGTCGTCGGTGATACCCACATTCGACTGCTGGATCCAGTGCTTCTGGCCGTCGATATCGATCACCTGGTACTCGTACTGAGAAGCGACTTTGCCCTGGGCCAGATCTGCCAGCCGATCGTTGTACCAGCTCACGAAATCAGGGTGCAAGATGTCGCCGATGAACATGGGATTGGCCATCACCCACTCGACCTGGTATCCCAGCACACGCTCGATGGCGGGACTGATGTACTCGATCCGTGCGTCAGGCAGCGTAACGCGAAAGATGATCTCATCGATCTGCTCCACCAGGCCGCGGTAGCGTGTCTCGCTGCGGGCCAATTCCTCTGTGCGCTCAGCCACGCGCGCTTCCAGCGTAGTCACCATGCCGTGCAGTTCAGCCACCATACGATTGAAAGCCTTGGTGACCTGGCCCAACTCATCATTCAGATGCACCGGCACATACACGTCCAGACGTCCCGCGTTGACCTGCCGCACGCCGGCCAGCAGAGCATCCAGGGGCTGCAACAGACCCCAGCGCAGCAGCAGAGGGACCGCCACGATCACCCACGCGCTGGTAAAAGCCGCCGCCAGCGACAAAAGCAGCATCGGGTTGTGCAGTACGCGCCGCGCAGCGAGATAAAGCTCGTCTGCCTCGTCGGCCGGATTGGCGCTGTCGGCCGGAACGGAAGGGGTCTCAAGCCCCTGGTATCTTTCTGGAAACACTAATATCCGAACCGTCTCGGATAAGCTCTCAGCATCGGGGGGGAAGCGCCAAACCGGTCCATCCGACGTCAGGGAATGGCCCGCCGCCGCGTTCAGATACGAAGGCGCCAGGAGCCAGCTCACGCCGCCCACCAAAAACAGGGTGACAACCAACACCACGCCTACCAGCCGCGCTAGCAGCGTGAGTGGATCATTCAACATGTCGAACACAATCAGCGCGAACAGGGGCAAGATGACCATCACGCCCAAAGACATGGCAATCTGGCGCAGGCCCATCGAAAGCCACCCCAGGGAAAAGCTAAGCTGCACCAGCGCCAAAAACAAGATCAAGGCGCTGATCATGAGAAGCTCGACCCGAAAGTAGCCCGATCGCTGGCGCAGAAGACGGGTGCGCCTGAACACGACAAGGATCAACCAGAAGACGACGGCCAGCAGCATCAGATCAGCCACCACGGGACGGCTGCGGCTTGCCTCGCCGGTTGCCGCAAAGTCCTGGAAGCGTTGAGCCATCAGGTAGGTCTCGAATATCAGCCGCATCACCACCAGGAGCGTCACGACCACCCACACCTGGCGCTTCTCACGCGGGTCCCACTCCGGCACATGATAGACAAAAAGGAAGGTCACGATGGCATGCAAAGCCAGCACGGGGGCGTTGGCGAAGCGCGCGTAGCTGCGCCACGGCCCCAGTGAAGAGACCTCCACCCACAACAGAGCAACGAGCAGCGCGGTGGCTGCGAAGACGCCAGCCGCCAGACGCAGTTGCAGCCGGCTGCTGACCGGTTGGAACGACCGTAAGACTAAAAATCCAGCAATCAGCGTGGTGAGGATAAACTGGCAGAAGTACACTACCGAGGCAGGGGTCAGATAGATCATCGCACCGTCTTTCATGCCAGCGATCGGGCAGGGCCATACGGGGCAAGGCGGCTCAAGCGCTGGACACAGGACGACATTTCAAGGGAAGAAAGCGGTCAAACCGACTCACGCAAGGGTGGTCGCGCCCAGAACCAGGTGCAGGCGACCTGACGCCCAGACAACTTCGCCTCGCGCGTAGCGTTACCAAGGACAGGCAAGAACCGGGAGCTTTCGTGAACGCTTCGTGCTTGATCCAGCCAGCGAGAACTCCCGGTTTCTGGAGGACGCCAGTTGAGCTTACCTGCAAGGTGGCATTATAGTGTAGCAAGACCGGTTTGGCAAAGCAAGAGCCATCGGGCAGCCCTTGCATCCGGCCCGCGTCCATTGTGTGGGTCCCGTCCCCCCCACCGCAATCTGTCTGGAATTCAGTCGTGACTTAAACCGGCCGCAGGTAGTTGATCTGCTTCCACGGCTTGACCTGCTCAGCCACGTCGTCGCGCAGCAAGTTGCCGCTGACATGCATCAGGGTGTCGCCGAAGTCGGGATCGATGCCCATGCTGGCCAGGCAGGGGAAGTGATGGTGCAACATGCCGGCCTGGAACTCGGCCTCGTCCACCGTGATCCCGATCAGTCCGGCCGCTGCATGGCGCGCGCAACCGCAGCAGGCGTCACGCAGCACCTCGGCGTTGGTGATCTCTCGGCTGGCAGGATCGATGGCCAGGCGAAGGCGGGGCTGGCCGAAATAGCGGGCAAACTCGGCGATCAGGGGATTGTCGTAGGGGATACGCTTGCGCCGCGCCTCCAGATAATCGTTCTCGGTCAGCGAACAGAGCGGCTTGGGGGTGACGCAGGCCACGCCGTCGTCGGCCAGCCAGCCGCGCAACTGGCGCGCCAACCCGCGCGGCAGCCAAGTTTCGTTGTCCACGGCCGCAACCACCGCGCGTGCGCCGCTGGCCTGACAGACATCGGGGATCAGCTCGGCCACCCCTTTGTGCTCCTGAAAAGCCAGAACCAGGTCGGCCGGCGGCAGATCGGCCGGCACGTAGTCTTCGGGGTAGTCAATAAAAGGCGGCAGCGCCGTGGGGGCCTGCCAGATCTCCATCTGCCAGCCTGCCGGGGCGTGCTGGCGGATATTGTCGGCATGGCGGCGGCCATAGTCGCCGGTAATGATGGCTAAAATACGCATGGTCAGTGTCCGATCGGTTTGACGCGCGGCCAGGCGTGCCAGGCGAAAGCCGCCACAGCGGCTATCTCGGCCAACCGGCCAGCCGTGAGAATCCACGAGGAAAGGTTCAGGCTGGCGCTCAGGCTGGCCAGCAGCAGTCCGCCGTTGAGCAACAGCAGAGCCAGCCAGACCGGACGCACGTCGCCGCGCGATGACTGAAAGCGGGGCAGAATCCAGAAGGCCATACCTAATGCCAGGTGGGCAATCCAGCCGACCAGCAGAAACTCGATATGCGCCAGGCGCAAACGCCACAGCCACGGCGCGAAGCCTGACCCTTTGTTGGCCAGCAGCAGCGCGCCGAAGGTGAAGCCCGCCAGCAAGTATAGCAGCGACAGGCGAATGAACCAAACGCTCAACCGGGGCATCTCAGCGCTCCTTGACCCGGCCCCAGGTGTTGGCTACAAAGCCGACGCCAGCCAGCCACTGCAAGAGGGCCGACGCCGCCAGCAGCCAGCCCCACAGCGGTGTGGGATCGACGGCGCGCGCCGGCTCGCCAACCACACGCAACAGCAGCCCGACGTTGAGCAATACGTAAATGACCGCCGCCAGACGCTCGTTGCCGCGCGGCCGCTCCCGACTCTGTTTGGGAAACATCCAGAAGACGATGCCCATGATCAACTGCGTGACCCAACCCACCAGGAAGAGATGAAAATAGACCGGCCCGGCCGCGGCCAGCAGCGGCGGCAGCGTGGTCGCCTGCGCCAGCGCGAACAGCAACGCCAGCAGCAGCGCGGCGACCAGGTAGACGAGCGAAGTCTTGACGTAGAGGCGGGTGAGGGTGGGCATGGGAGTTGCTCAGTGAGACGTGAGACGTGAAACGTGAGACGTAACCAGAAAATCGTGCGCAGAGGGGGAGGGTTACGAATTACGTGTTACGAGTTACGTAAAGCAACCATCTGATATTCACCACAACTGTTTCACGTTTCACCCTTCCGACCGTTGCGCACAGCCAGCAGGAGCATGGCCAGAAACAGCAGTATCGCTACCTCGTTGAGCAGGCCGCCCCAGCGACGCACAGTGACCAGGGCCAGCAAGTCGCCGATGATGCGCAGGGCCAGCGATGCCTGCAACAACGCCAGCGGCACGTAGAAAGCGCGATGGAAAACCAGGGGCAGACCCGTCACGGCCGGCAGGATGATGGGCGCGTGGGCGAGAATCATGGAAAAGACGAAACCGACAAAGATGCTGTGCAGGAAGGCGTCGTAGTGCAGCCCGGCCGTCTCCCCGCCAAAGCGCAGGCCCAGCAGGCCGGCCACGCCCAGCCAGAAGTAGCCGGCCAACAGGCTGGCGGCGATGAAGCGCGTCAGGCCCGACTTGCGCACCGTGCGACGGGCCATGTCGAAGGCCAGCAGCCAGGCGGCCAGCGCCGCCATGCCGAGACTGGCCACGCGCACTCCCATGCTGTAGGCAAAGACCGTCAGCGCCAGCCCGGCCAGGAAGAGGGCGACGGCCGCCAGGAAGGCGCCAACCCGCGCGCGGCTCAAGCGCAGCATCCGGCTCAGTTCCAGCCGCTCGCCCACGATGGTCAGCACCAGGAACCCGGCCCACCACAGCACCACCTCAGGAATCGAGCGGCCAGCCAGCCACAGAACGTTGCCGATCAGCCAGGCCAGACTGCCTAACGCCATGACCCAGGTGTGCAGCAGCGGCTGGAAGCGAACGATGCTGAGCATGGCCGCCAGCAGCACGGCGCTGCCCAAAGTGATCGCCAGAGGGCCGGGCCAACCTGGCACACCCGCCAGCAACAACAGGCCGCCCAGCCCGGCCAGCGCGGGCGCTGCATAGGTCCAACGACGGCCGTGGCCCAGCGCGCTCAGTCCAACCGCGCGCTCCAGGCCGATCAATGTGCCCAGAAAGCCGCCCACCATCAACGGGCCATGGGCCATCGGCAAGGTGGGGCGCAGCGGGGGCAGCGGCCACGGCAGCCGCACCAGCCCCGCCCAGAGGCCGGCCAGCAGGGCAAGAATAGCAAGGAGCAGGAAGGGGAGGTTGATGCGGCGCATGGTTTGGATGGGTCAGGCGGACTGGCTCTGGAAGACACGTAAAGCGTAACTGGTAAAACGTAACCCGTAAAACGTAACTCGTAAAACGTAACCCGAAGGAGCGCGCGCTTAGCTCTGGCTCCGGGTTACGAGTTACGAGTTACGGGTTACGGGTTATGGGTCAACCCTACACCATGATGAGCAGCATGACGACGGCAGTTTCGGCGTAGATGCTGTGCGGCAGGTGCGGCTGCATGTGGACCCAGGCGCCGGGCGCGGCGCTGGTCTGGTGATCGCCCAGGGTCAGGCGCGCCTGGCCCTGCAGGAAGTGCAGGATGGCCGGGCGCGCGGCCGTGTGCTCGGACAGCTCCTGGCCGGCCGCGAAGCCGAAGAGAATCGCCTTGAGGCGGTCGTCCGAGTAGAAGGTGCGGCTGACGATGCTGTCGGGCGGTATCTCCGGCAGTTGGGTCAGCAGGTTGTCAATCAGGAAATGTTCAGCGCTCATAGTGTTGTACTCCGGAACAGCGTTTCAAGCGGCCAAAGGTGCGCCGTGCAAAAAGGCCAGGAAAACCAGCTCTTCGTCCTCGGCGCGGATCGCATGGCGCTCGCCCACATCGTAAATCAGCAGCGTGCCAGGTCCAAATCGATGTTCCTCTCCATTCTCGTCGGAGAAGAGCCCAATGCCCTGGAGCGTCACCAGATACACGGGGGAATTGGGCGCCGTGTGCTCGCGCACGGTCTGCCCGGGCCGCAACGCGAAACGCAGGATGCGTCCAGTGGGAGCCACGAAAAGAGGCTCGGCATAGGGGTTTGCGTCGTGGAAGACCGGATTCTCGTGGATGGACAGGGATTGCATCAGTTACACTCCTTTTCAATGGGTGCAGGGACCATTCGCTCTTTGTTTGCAGCTACGTCACAGGTTGTATTCATTCGCAGTATAACACGGGCGGGGGGCCATCGCAGCGACATTAGTCACATCAATGAATGGCACGCCCTGCCTGAACGCGCCCGAAGAGTTCCAACTGGCTGTTGAGGCCAACCAGAAAACACCTGGACTTGAATTGTGTGTCAGCCTGTGCTAAACTTACGGGCATGAACCCCATTCCAATCAACGAGAAGCTGGTCTGGGACTACGACATCCCAGCCGACGCGCAGGAGAACGAAGCGTTTCGGCGCTGGTACATTGCGCGCGTTTTGTCGCGCGGGGGCGACGACGATGTGCGCGGCGTCGGCCTACAAACTATCCACGACTACCTCCCAGATCTCGTATTGCCGAGGCAGATTCGCGAGTTCTGGGAATGGTACTTTGACCAGCCCCATGTGCAGGCACGATATGGAAATCCTGACCACGTTCCAGAAACGCATTCTGGCAGCTATCGGGCATAGCGCCCTGGCGCCCTCTTTCTACCTGACGGGTGGCACGGCATTGGCGGTGTACCACCTCCAGCACCGCTACTATGAACAGGCGAACCAGAAGCACGTTGGCATGACTCACTACTGGCTGGCGCTGGCCATGCGCAACGTCCTGAAGGTGCAGTTCCTCCCGCGCATGATCAAACCCCTCCGATTGGCAACGCTGCAAGATCACTTTCTGGGGCTGGCGAATCAGTTGATGACCGAGATACAGGACTGACCGCCCTGCCTGCGCCGCGAGTTTGGCGCGCCGCACTAGTCCAGCCAACGCCGCCAGTTCTCCAGCGGCGCGCCCAAGGAACTGTCGATCCCCATGCGCAAAGCCATCCCCTTCGCCTTCTACTTCCTTTACTTCGCGGCGGCGGCCGCGCTGATCCCGTTCTTCGTACTTTACTATCAGTACTTGGGCTTCAGCGGCGCGCAGATCGGCCTGCTGGCCGGCCTGACGCCGCTGATCGCTATGGTCGGCGCGCCGCTATGGACCAACCTGGCCGACCGCACCGGCCGCCACCGGCTGATCCTGGGCCTGACCATGGCCGGCGTCATCACAACGGCGCTGGTGATCCCGACGCTCAACGCACTGCTGCCCGTGGCGCTGATGGTCGCGCTTTATGCCTTGCTGGGCTCGCCCATCGTCTCCCTCTCCGACAGCGCCACCATGAGCATGTTGGGCGACGAGCGATCGCAATACGGCCGCGTGCGCATGGGCGGCACCTTTGGCTGGGCCATGGCTGCGCCGTTGGCTGGCCTGCTGGTGGAGAACAATGGCCTGCAGATGGCCTTCTGGGGCTACGCTGCTTTCATGGCGCTGGCCCTGGTCGTCGGCCAACGCTTGACGTTTGACAGCCCTTCCGCTACGGGCGCGCCCAGTGCGGCGCGGAGCGGCGTCCAAACACTGCTGCGCAACCGGCGCTGGGTGCTGTTCCTGGCCATGGCCTTCATGTGCGGGGTCGGCTTTGCGTCGGTCAACACCTACTTGTTCCCCTACATGCAGGAGCTGAACGCCAGCGCGGGCGTCATGGGCCTGGCGTTGACCCTGGCCACGCTCTCGGAGTTGCCTGTACTCTTTTACGCCGACCGCCTGCTCAAGCGATTCGGGGCGTTTGGGCTGCTGACGCTGGGCATGGGGATGACCGGCGTGCGCCTGCTGCTGTTCGCGACAGCCAGCGCGCCAACCGGCATCCTGGCTTTTCAATTCCTCAACGGGCTGACCTTCCCCGCCGTGTGGGTGGCCGGCGTGTCCTTTGCCTACGACAACGCGCCGCCCGGCCTGAGCGCCACGGCCCAGGGGCTGTTCGGCGCCATGATCTTTGGCTTCGGCGCCGCGGCCGGCGGGCTGCTGGGGGGAATTCTGCTCGAAGCCATCGGCGGTCGAGCTATGTATCTGGTATTTGGCGTGCTGGTGCTGCTCAGCCTGGCGCTGCTGGCGCCGCTGGAGCGCCGGCTGGCGCCGGGGCCAGCCGGCTAGCGCGCGTCCCTATCCACCCGTCTTCGCTCCCCCAAAATCTACGAGATCGCTGGGAACTTCGGTCCGCAACCGGTAGCCCACACCAGGCTCTGTGATCAGGTAACGCGGCCGCGCTGGATCGGCCTCGATCTTGCGCCGCAACTGAGCGACGAAGACGCGCAGATAATGGCTTTCGTCGGCGTAGCCGGGCCCCCACACCTCGCGCAGCAACTGGCGATGCGTCAGTACTTTGCCGGCGTGCTGCACCAATGTGGCCAACAACTTGAACTCGATCGGTGTGAGGTGTACCTCTGCGCCCCCTACGAACACTTGGCGCAGCGCGAGATCAACGCGCAAATCGCCGGCCTCAAAGACAGCGCTGTCTGAGGAGGCTGCCGTTCGGCTGGCGTGGCGCAGGGCCACGCGCAGTCGCGCCAACAATTCAGCGACGCCAAAGGGCTTCGTGAGATAGTCGTCGGCGCCGGCATCCAGGGCCAGAACCTTATCCCCCTCCTGCTGGCGCGCCGATAACACGATGATCGGGATCGCTGACCAGCCGCGCAGTTGGCGAATCACCTCGAGGCCATCCATGTCTGGCAGGCCCAGATCCAGGATCACCAGATCGGGTTGGCGCAAGGCGGCCTGAGCCAGACCTTCGCCCGCGCTGCCAGCCTCGATCCAGCGGTAATCGGAGGCGGTCAGAGCTGCATGCAGAAAGCGCCGGATCGGCAGCTCATCTTCGATGATCAAGATTAAAGGGTGAGACTCAGACATGCTCCTCGTTTCCATCACTTGCCTGGCGAAGTCCGCTGTCGCCGGTGCTATCCGGTGGAAGCGGCGGCAAACCCTCAATCGGCAGTTCGAAGCGAAACGCGGCGCCGCCCTCAGGCCGGTTCGCGGCCCAAATGCGGCCGCCGTGCGCTTCGACAATGCCGCGGCAGATCGCCAACCCCAGGCCGACGCCGCTCGCGGACTTTCCAGCGCGGTAGAATTTCTCAAAGATGCGCGTTTCGTCGCCAGGCGCTAAGCCTGGTCCACGGTCGGCGACCTCTACAGTCACCTTCGTCTCGTCTGCCCACGCCGCCAGTGTGACAGGACTGCCCGGGGGCGTGTACTTGATCGCGTTCTCCAGCAGGTTGACAAGCACCTGTTCCATCGACACCTCGTCCAGCGGCGCCAGCGGCAGGTCAGGATCCAAGCGGACTGCCACGGGTCGTCCAGCCAGCGGCAGTTCCATGTGCGTCAGCGCCGCGCCGACCACATCTTCCAACGACTGCCAGGCTTTGTTGACCTGGATTCCCCCCGACTCCAGCCGGGTCATATCCAGGAGATTGCGCACCAGGGCGTTGAGGCGATTGGCCTCGTCGTAAATGCTTTGCGCCAGCTCGCGCTGTGTGGCGCTGTCCAGGGGTGGGCCTTCGGCCAGCAGGCTGCTGGCCGCGCCGGTGATGCCGGCCAGCGGCGTGCGCAGGTCGTGCGACACTGAACTCAGCAGCGAGTTGCGCAGTCGTTCACTCTCCACCTGGATGCGGGCTCGCTCGGCCTCCTCCGCCAGTTGTGCGCGCGCGACGGCCAATGCAGCCAGACTGGCGAAGGCTTCCAGCAAGCGGCGTTGGTCAGGATTCAGGTAGGTAGCCGGGTCGGTAGGCTTGACGCCCAGAACGCCGACCGCGCCGCGCGCCGTCTGCAGCGGCAGATAGCGAGCCTCGGCCGCGGCCAGGGTGTCGGTGCCGCGGCCGGCCGGCTGGCGGCGATCGAAAGCCCACTGCGCAACCTCCCGCTCGCCTGGCGTGAGCTCGAAACCTGGGCTTTGACCCCAAAGGGCAAGCCGGCTGCCCTGCTCTGCTTCTGGCAGCAGCAGTACAACCTCGCGGCCGAAGACATCGCCGATGTTGTCGATCACCGCACTGATGATGGCGTCCAGGCTGCCGGCGGCAGCCAGGTCGCGGCTGAGCTCGTTGAGGATAGCTGTTTCGCTGGCCCGACGCTCCGCTGTCTCAGCCTGGCGTCTGAAGCGCGAGGTCAGGCTGCTGATCAGCACGCCAACCACAAACAGACCGAGAAACGTCAGCAGATATTCGGTGTCGTCGACGGTCAGCGTGAAGCGCGGTGGTACGATGAAGAAGTCGAAGGCCAGCGCGCCCAGAGCCGAGGCCAGAATGGCCGGCCCGCGTCCCAAGGCGAGGGCCGCGATGATCTCCATAAAGAGGTAGATCATCAGCAGGTTGGCGATGTGCAGCGTCGAGTGGAGCAGAACACTCAGCAGCGTCGCGCCGCTCACCAGCGCCATGCTCAGCAGATAGCGCTGCCAGGCGATGTCCTCAGGCCGAAACCACGGAGCAACAGGCTGCGCCGGCTCCGGGCTGCCGGCAACCACCTGGACATCGAAAGCGGCATGGCGAATGAGCTGATCCACCATGGAGCCGCGCAGCAGCACGCGCCAGCGCGCGCCCAGCGGCTTGCCGATCACCACCTTGGTGACATTGTGCGCCTGAGCGTAGGCTACGATGGCGCTGACCACCGATGGCCCGGGGATGACAATCGCCTTGGCGCCCAACTCCTCAGCCAGCGCCAGCGTGCGCGCGACCTGCGCTCGCTCGTCCGCGTTCAGGGGTCCCTGGGCGGGCGTTTCGACGTGGACGGCGAACCAGGCGGCATTCAGGTCGTCGGCCAGGCGCCGCGTGGAGCGCACCAGCCGCTCCCCCAGAGGGTTCGGGCCGACGCAAACCAGCAGCCGTTCGCGCGCCGGCCAGGGGCCGGGGATGGCCTGCGTGGCCATATAGGCGCGCATCTGATCGTCCAGACGGTCGGCCGTGCGCCGCAGCGTCAGCTCGCGCAGCGCAATCAGATTGCCCCGGCGATAGAACTGGCTCACCACGCGCTCGCTCTGGCCGGCAAAATGCACCTTGCCCTCGCGCAGCCGCTGCAGCAAGTCTGCCGGCTGCAAGTCCACCACCTGAACTTCGTGCGCTTCGTCCAGCAGGCGGTCCGGCACCGTATCGAAGGCGGCAACGCCGGTGATCTGGGCTGCCACATCGCTCAGACTCTCCAACTGGGCGATGTTCAACGTGGCATAGACGTCCAGACCGGCCGCCAGCAGCTCCTCCACATCCTGATAGCGCCTGGCGTGCCGGCTGCCCGGCCGATTGCTATGGGCCAGATCGTCCACGACGACCAGGTGCGGCCGCCGCGCCAGGGTTGCTTCCACGTCGATGTCGCCCAGCGCCGCGCCGCGGTAGCCGGCCTGCACGCGCGCCATCAGCGCCAGTCCTGCCAGCAGCGCTTCGGCGCGGGCGTCCCCGTGGGTGTCCACGGTCGCCACGACCCCGTCCACGCCCTCATGCTGGCGCAGCCGCGCCGTCTCCAGCATGGCATAGGTCTTGCCTACGCCGGGCGCGTAACCAAGAAAGATCGTGAGCTTGCCTGCGATCTGAGGAGTCTCGCCGTGCGGCTGCGCCGGCGGCTGAGCCGCCGGCGCAGAAGGTCGGGTTGTGCGGGTCATCGCTCTCGATTCTAGACCCGTTTGCGCGTCTCGTCAACTGAACGCCGCGGGCTAGGGACGGTAGACGTAGGGTACGTCCGTAACGACGATGCCCGGCTTGGAGCGCAGCGCCAGGCGCAGTGTCAGGGCCGTTTGGGTGTGCAGCAGATTCTCCCAGCGCCGTCTGGGCACGAACTCAGGCACTACGACCGTGATGATCTCATTGGGCTGGCAGTGTTCGTAGATCCGGTCGATGTACTGGAGCAAAGGCTCCATCAGCAGCCGGTAGGGCGACTCCAGGATCACGAGCCGCACGCCCTCGCCCCAGAACTCCCACTTATGGCGCACCTTCTCCGCGTCGGCCGGATCGATCGAGACGTGAACCACCGTGATGTCCTGCGATAGCGTGCGCGCGTAGCGCAGCGCAGCCAGGGTGCCGCGATGGACGCCGCTAATGGGCATGATGACGCGCTGGCGCGCGACGTGCGGCTCCGGCCGGAAGTCTTCCAGGGAGAGCAGCCCCGCCAGGTCCTTGTAATGGCGATGGATTGCCAGGAACATGCCCACCAACAGGGGGATCAACACCAAAACCACCCAGGCGCCCTCGCGAAACTTCGTGACCGCAAACACCATCATGACGACAGCGGTCGCCGCCGCGCCCAGGCCATTGACGACCATCTTCAGCCGCCAGCGTGGATCGTGCGTCACCGTCGAGCCTGCTTCCTGGAGCGACTGATCGGGGGCCAGGCGGCCCGACTTGCGCCAGCGGCGCGCCATGCCGGATTGCGACAGCGTGAATGACAGGAAGACGCCGATAGCATAGAGCGGGATCAGGGCCGTCACGCTGGCCCGAAACACGATGATCAACAGGCAGGCCAGGCCGGCCAGCACCAGGATACCGCGCGAGAAGACCAGCCGGCTGCCCTTGAAGGTCAATTGGCGGGGCAGAAAGCCATCGGCCGCGACCAGGGCGCCCAGGCGTGGAAAGTCGGCGAACGAGGTGTTGGCGGCCATGATCAGGATCAGGGTGGTGGCCGCAATGACTGACAAATACAGCAGACCCTCGCTGCTGTAGATGGTGCGCGCCAATTGCGAGATGACCGTCTCTGTCGCCGATGGCACGGCCTGAACATGGACCGCCAGGAATGTGATGCCCAGAAACAGCGTGCCCAGGATCAACGACATGGCCATCAACGTGATGCCGGCGTTGCGGCTCTTAGGCTCCTTGAAGGCCGTGATACCGTTAGAAATGGCCTCGACGCCGGTCAGCGCGGTGGTGCCGTTGGCGAATGCGTGCAGGATCAGGAACAGGCCAACCGCCTGCATCGTCTCGGTTGCCTCGATGGGAGGCGGCCCAGATACCACGCCCAGGCTTCCGGTCAACAGCCGGGCGAAGCCAACCCCGACCGTCGTCAGCATCAGCGCCAGAAAGAAATAGGTCGGCACCGCAAAGACGGCGCCCGATTCTCTCACCCCGCGCAAATTGATCACCATGACCAAGAGCACCAGGGCGACGGCGATCTCGACCCGCCAGGAAAACAGTAGGGGAAAAGCTGAGGTGATCTGGGCGACGCCCGACGAGATAGAGACCGCGACGGTCAGGATGTAGTCGGTCAACAGGGCTGCGCCGGCGATCTGGGCCGGCAGCTCGCCCAGGTTGTCGCGCGCCACGATATACGCGCCGCCGCCGCCGGGATAGGCGTGGATCGTCTGCTCGTAGGAGATGGTGACGATAGCCAGCAACACCACAATGCCGATGGCGATGGGAAAGGCCAGCGAGAAGGCCGCTGCGCCGGCTACGGCCAACACCACCAAAATCTCCTGCGTGGCATAGGCCGTGGAGGAGAGCGCATCAGAGGCAAAGACGGCCAGTCCCACCCGCTTGGCGATGGTCTGATGGGGCGCATCAGCCGTAGACAACGGCCGGCCCAGCAGCCAGGTGCGCAGGGAGCGCGGCGGCGTGTACTCGTGCGGCAGTTGCATGACGGTGGATTTTTCGGTTTCGACGATCATCGTATGTCCTTCCTTGCTTGGAGACTACTATTGAGTATAGCAAGGAAGGCATCATGACGATGCCAGGAAACGCCCTCCGCCTGTCAAGAAAGTATCAAGATGGAGGCCGCGCATGCCAGCTCGGACGCAATCCGGCGGATTGCGCTACATTCGAACACCCTGGGTTTGCATCCACAACACCGCCGCATCACGGAACCGGCTTGAGCGGCAACTAGGGACGCACTTGCGCCACCGTCTGCCAGTCGCCGTGCAATGCCCGATGACAGGACCGGCAGACACTGATCGCGTTGTCGGGCCTGTCAGAGCCCCCTTGGCTTTCGCCAACCAGATGGTGCAACTCCAGCAGGACACCGCGTGCGCCGCAGACACGGCACGCATAGCGGTCGCGGCGGTGGACGCGGGCGTGCAGCCGGCCCTTGGCGCTCAACCGCCAGCGCGCCCGCCGCCAGACTGGGCGCAGCAGGCCATGCCCGTCGTCCAGCAGACGATGAAAGGCCAGGCCGGCAGCCGCCAGGCCGAGCGGCGGCAGCAGCGGCGTCGCAGCCAGGCCGGCCAGGATCAAGGACCAGCGGTGCAAGATGTGCTGGCGCGCCTCTCCCTGCCCGCGGCGATAGTGACGCCAGATGGCTGCCGGCGACGCCGGCCCGTGCTGGTGGATGTAGGCCGGCAAGTGGTCGAGATCAATCAGCAGGCTGGCGGCCCAGGGAATGACGACTCGGCGACCCAGCAGGGGATAGGCAGCGACAGCCGCGGCCGTGGAAAGGACTAGGTGATGCCGTGGGTGCATGGAGGCATTGTACCACCTGCAGCCGGCCAGCGCTGCGACAAATGTCTCGCCGGCCAGCGTCAAGCCGGCAAGGGCTGTGGCGGTGTTTGTCCTGGCCGCGGTCGTTGCCAGCGGCGTGCTGGCCGCTGACCTACACCTGGTACACCTTCAACACCTCATCCCCATAGTGGTTGATTACCTTCACCGCGATCTTGCCGGTCGCAGGCGGATCGAAGGGGCGGCTGACGGTCGAGTACAGCGCCGACCAGGCGTCCTCGTCGATCTCGGCGCGCAGGGCCTTTTGCAGCTTGTCGTAGGGCCGGTCGCCGCCGGTGAAGTAGGCGTGGCGCACGAAGAAGGTCTCCTCGTTGTAGTCCGTGTCGATGAACCAGCAGGCGATGTCCTCGGTGCTGCTGGAGCGGATCTCGCCGGTGGTGGGGTCGTAGATGTCCAGGCCGCGTATCTCCACCACCACCTGGCTCGTCGCGCCGTTGGTAGTGGCGGCTTCAGCCGCTCCGGAACGACCAAAGCCGTCACTACCAGCGGCGCGGATGACGATATCCGGCTCGCCGAAGACCATGAACAGGTTGCCGGAGCCGGTCTTTTTGAGCAGGGTGTCGCCCATGGCCAGGTCCGGGTTCATGCGCGCGGTCAACACGGTCAGCTTGCCGTAGCGGGTGGCCTCCTCGGCGACGTGGGGATCGAAGGCGAAGCCGCAGACGAGGAGCAGGTCGAAGCCGACCCCGCGCACAGCCTCCTTGGCCGCCTCCTTGATCAACTGCGGGCCGACCGTGCCGTGCTCCGGGCCGATGGCGACAGCCACGCGGCGCGCCCGACGCAATCCAGCGGATTGCGGCACATCATCGCGACGCAATCCAGCGGATTGCGGCACATCATCGTAACGCAATCCGCTGGATTGCGGCGCATCATCGTAACGCAATCCGCTGGATTGCGGCACATCGTCGCGACGCAATCCGGCGGATTGCGCTACATTGTCGGGGTGCGGCACTTGGTCGTAACGCAATCCGCTGGATTGCGTCTCCGTGTACTCCCCCTCCCCTTGCAGCCACTCGCCGGCGTAGGGCTCCAGGCGGTCGAAGACGAGCCGCTCGTTCTTGTACGTGTTCTGCACGCCGGCCTTCTTCAGATTCTCCAGGATCATCATCTCGAAGCGACCGGCCTGCGCCTGCTGGCCGCTGACCTGGCTGGCGGGGCGCTCCTCGTCGGGCGCGATCACCCGGTGCGGCGACAGGCTCTCCACCGTGAACGGACCGGAGACACGCACCCGCTTGTTGTCGCTGTAGGGCTGGTCGTAGAGCGTCTCGGTGTCCGCGCGGCGGGCGATGGAGGCGTCGATCTCGGCCTGTCGCGCCCGGCGTAGCTGCCACCACTCGGCGTGCAGTTGGTTCACCTTGCCGTCGGTCGAGTAGGCGTCCTCGCCGTATCGAGACCCCTTGGCGCTCAACTCGCGCGGGATCTCCCACTCCTCCCATGCCTTGCCGAGCAGCCGGTTCAGCTCAGCCTGGATCGGCTCCATCTGCTCCTGGTAGCGAGCGTGGATGACGTCGATCTCCTCGTTGTTAGCGATAGCCTTGAGCGTGACGTGCGGCACGCGCTTGTAGACGAAGCCCTTGCGGATGTCGCCGCCGCTGGAGAAGTCCAACTTCTGCGAGAAGTTGGACTTCTGGTCGTCGGACTTCCGGCTGCCGCTCACCTCCACCTCCTTCTGCCGCCCCTCGTGCGAGTCGGCCAGCAGGTAGTAGGGATAGCGGCCAGCCATCAGGCGGGTGCGGGCCAGCGCCAGGGCGACGCGGCTGGTGTCGACCGTGATCCAGCGCCGCCCCCACTGCTCGGCCACGTAGGCCGTGGTGCCGCTGCCGCAGGTGGGGTCGAGGACTAGGTCGCCGGGGTCGGTGGTCATGAGGAGGCAGCGTTGGATAGCCGCCGTGGAAGTCTGAACAACATACACTTTCGGATCTGACCTGCTTTGCACCGAACCGTAAATTTCGCTCCAAATCGAGTCTATCTCGATAGACGGGAAATCCGCAGCATACCGCACATAGCGCAGCACGCCGCCAGAAGTGGCAATGAGCCGATGTGCCTTGGCAATCCGCTGAAAGCCATCTGGTCCGGTTTTCCAGTAACCGGACTTTGGACGAAACGATCTACCCTCGAACGGCACTTCAAAATCGCCAGGCGGTTTAGTGCTGGTAGTTGCACTTGCTTGGTATCGGCGGGACCCAGTGGGTACCAACTTGTCATCAGCCTTTTCGTCCATCGTCAGTGGTCGCCGCAGGCCACTTGGAAGCTCAACTTGGTCATAACGCTCCATCGAGTCGCTTGTGAGCTTATCCGTGTACAGTGCCCGGAACTTGACAGTATCCTTGGATTTGGCGTACCAAAGGATGAAGTCGGCGGTTCCCGATAGCAGTTCCGATGTCTGTCCCGCTGTCTTCCTAATAACGATGGATGCAACGTTGTTCTCGCTCCCAAACACCTCGTCCAGCACGCTTCGCACTAGATGCACGTTTTCATCGCCAATCTGCACGAAGATGCTGCCGGTCTCGGTCAACAGCTCGCGCGCCACCATAAACCGGTCGCGCAGGTAGGCCAGATAGGAGTGGATGCCCAATTGCCAGGTGTCGCGGAAGGCGCGCACCTGCTCCGGCTGGCGGGTGGCGTCCTCGGCCTTGCCGTCCTTGACGTCGCGCTTCCTGGTGCTCACCTGCCAGTTGGAGCCGAACTTGATGCCGTAGGGCGGGTCCAGGTAGATCATCTGCACCTGCCCCTTCAACCCCTCCTTCTCGGCCAGCGAGGTCAGCACCAGCAACGAGTCGCCGAGGATCATGCGGTTGGTCCACTGCTGGCCGTGCTGGTAGAAGTCGACGCGCTGGTCGAAGTCCAGGCCGGCGTAGAGGTCGTCGAACATGCTCAACTGGGCCGGCTCATCGCGACGCGCGGCCGCGCGCAAATCCTCCACCAGATAGTGGGGGTGGATCGTTTCCTGGATGTAGATCGGCGCCGAGGGCACGGCCAGCGGCTGGCGGTCCTGCTCGTCCTTGCCGCGCCACACCAACTGCGGGTCCAGCGACGGGTCGCGCGGGTAGAGCAGCGTCTTGGGCGCGGCCTCGTCCTCAGCCACGAAGTCGCGCAGCTCCTCGGTGGGGATGTTCGCGCGGGTGGCATGGTGGGTGTGGGAGGTGATGGGGGTGGGGGTAGATGATTTTTTGGGCATGGCGGTGGTTGGGTGGTGTGGGCGGGGTGCCGTCCACGAATTCTTCACGAATACATGAATGGTTGGCGGTGCTTATGGGAATGGTGTGTGCATGGCGAAGACTGCATTCGAGTATTCGTGGCGCCGCAGGCATTCGTGGATGGCCGTCTCGCCATCAGGGCGGCGGGAAGATGCGCAGGTGGTCTGGTTGGCGATACGGATCTGGCCGTAGTCCTTGACGACGCACGCGTCGGAGCGGTCCCGGGCCTTGGCCCACTGGGCATGCTCCCAGCCAAACGCCTTCTTGGCGCCGCCCAGAACTTTGTCGGCCAGCCAGGTGAAGAGGTGCGCGCCGGCTTCGGAGTAGCCGGAGGGGTCGATGGTGGTCATGGGTATGAACTTACAAATTGCCGCAATCCGGCGGATTGCGTTACTGTTCTGCCACCGCAATCCGGCGGATTGCGTTACTGTTGTCGTACCACAATCCGCTGGATTGTGCAGACCACGCACCGTACCACAATCCGCTGGATTGTGCAGACCACACACCGTACCACAATCCGCTGGATTGTGCAGACCACACACCGTACCACAATCCGCTGGATTGTGCAGACCACGCACCGTACCACAATCCGCTGGATTGTGCAGACCACGCACCGTACCACAATCCGCTGGATTGTGCAGACCACACACCGTACCACAATCCGCTGGATTGTGCAGACCACGCACCGTGCCACAATCCGCTGGATTGTGCAGACCACGCACCGTACCACAATCCGCTGGATTGTGCGCACGGCTCATCGATCCCGATAATACGTCCACGGCCATTCCTGCCATTCCGTCGCCAGCCCGGCCTTGACCGGGTTGTTCACCACATAGGCGACGATGCGATCCAACTCGTCGGCGTCACGAACCACGTGATCATAGCTCTCATGCTGCCAGAACGCGCCCGACTGGCCCAACAGACGATTGGCTCGGCCGGCCGTGTAGCCCTTCATCGTATGCATGATCTGCGCCAACGGATAGGTCAACTCTCCGTTTGGCAAGGGTCTCAATACCACGTGAACATGATTGGGCATGAGGCAGTACACAATCAACTCGTACCGTGTCCCATCATGGAAATGCAGGTTGTCGGCTATCAGCGCAGCCACAGCCGGGTTTCGCAGCCAATCAGGACCAGATCCTTGGTCCAGCGCCTGATCCCATTTGCCAAAGAAGCGCTTGTGTTCCTGATAGGCTCGTGCAGCCCGTATGGCGGGATCAGGCTCGCGCTCGATCTGGGCCTGCAAACGTTGAGTCTCCGCTTGAAGCTCCACAAGCACCGCGCGCGGCAGCGAGCCGGCCAGGCGAAACGTGACAAAAAACGTCGAACCCGGCGGCTGGATGTGCGGCAGGTTGCGGTGATAGAATGGCTCTGGAGCAAGCTTAGTTGGCACGGTTCAGTTCACTCGCAATCCAGCGGATTGCGGCACGATGCACCCGTAACACAATCCGCCGGATTGTGCGCCTCTCGCAATCCAGCGGATTGCGGCACGATGCACCCGTAACACAATCCGCCGGATTGTGCGCCTCTCGCAATCCAGCGGATTGCGGCACGATGCGCCTGTAACACAATCCGCCGGATTGTGCACCTCTCGCAATCCAGCGGATTGCGGCACGAGGCGTCTGTAACACAATCCGCCGGATTGTGCGCCTCTCGCAATCCAGCGGATTGCGGCACGAGGCGTCTGTAACACAATCCGCCGGATTGTGCGCCTCTCGCAATCCAGCGGATTGCGGCACGAGGCGTCTGTAACACAATCCGCTGGATTGTGCATCTCTCGCAATCCGGCGGATTGCGGCACGATGCGCCTGTAACACAATCCGCCGGATTGTGCGCCTCTCGCAATCCGGCGGATTGCGGCACGATGTGTCTGTAACACAATCCGGCGGATTGTGCGCCTCTCGCAATCCGGCGGATTGCGGCACGATGTGTCTGTAACACAATCCGCTGGATTGTGCGCTATCGCAATCCAGCGGATTGCGGCACGAGGCGCCTGTAACACAATCCGCCGGATTGTGCGCCTCTCGCAATCCAGCGGATTGCGGCACGATGCACCCGTAACACAATCCGCCGGATTGTGCGCCTCTCGCAATCCAGCGGATTGCGGCACGATGCACCCGTAACACAATCCGCCGGATTGTGCGCCTCTCGCAATCCAGCGGATTGCGGCACGATACGCCCGTAACACAATCCGCCGGATTGTGCGCCTCTCGCAATCCAGCGGATTGCGGCACGAGGCGTCTGTAACACAATCCGCTGGATTGTGCACCTCTCGCAATCCGGCGGATTGCGGCACGAGGCGTCTGTAACACAATCCGCCGGATTGTGCGCTATCGCAATCCGGCGGATTGCGGTACGGACCGGATCGTCGTCTCCGCATCCCACGGATCGGTGATCTCCACAAACGCCCAGCGGCCGAAGCCGCCGTGGTTGTTGACGGCGGGCGTCCACAGGTTGCGGGCCGTGGCGACTTTGGCGGCCTTGTCCTTGCGCGCCTCGCCGGAGACTTCGAGCAGCAGATTGAGCGGGTCATCCGGGCCGCGGCCGTCGTCCAGGTGCACGATGAAGTCGGGGACGTACTGGCGCGCGTCGCCGTTCAGCGTGTAGGGGATGGTGAAGCCCAGGCCGTGGTTCTTGACGTAGCGCGCCACCTCGGGCATCTCCTCCAGCACCTGCGCCATCTTCTGCTCCCAACTGCCGGTGTCGGCCACCACGTGCGAGATGTGGCACTTGGCCGGATCGGTGGGCCAGACCGGCCGGGTGGTGTCGAAATCGACGTAGCGCGTGCTGCCGACCGCGTCGTAGGGCCGCGGGATCGGCTTGAGCGTCTTGTCGCCGTCGTTGGATTGCACGATGGCCTGGTAGATGTGCTCGACTGCGTCGGCGCCCAGCTCGTCCAGCAGCAGCAACTGTGGGAAGGTGTTGTCCTTCAGCGTCAGACACTCTTCCCGCCAGCGGCGCGCGATGCTCAGCAACTGCGGGAAGAGCCAGGGCTTGGCGTAGCCCTCGGCGTCGCGGAAGTAGCGCTCCAGCAGCAGCTTGGCCAGGTGGAAGTCCACCTCCTGCTCGC
This sequence comes from Anaerolineae bacterium clx_CAG2, assembly GCA_014155705.1. Classification (GTDB taxonomy): domain Bacteria; phylum Chloroflexota; class Anaerolineae; order JAAEKA01; family JAAEKA01; genus JAAEKA01. Next base: position 29,455 of record JAAEKA010000595.1, read on the forward strand.
GGCGGCTGGACAGGTTCCACAGCGTGTGCATGGCCGTCTCGCCGACGATGGGCGCGGTCTCGGTGCGGGTGGGCACGTCCTGCGTCGAGAGCGCCATCTGCGAGTCGGCGCTCCACTGCACGGCCAGGCGGTCGCCGGGCAGCTCGTAGCGGTAGCCGACGATGCGCGGGAAGGTGATCTCGCAGGCGCTGCGCTCCTCCAGCGCCCGGACACGGGTCGGCCGCGGGCCGGGGGTGGGCGGCTGCGCGCTGGCGCGCGTGGGGATGAAGGAGAAGGGCACGCCGTAGACCTCGGCGTACTCCACCGGGAAGGCGTCCAGGGTGATGGTCTGGCCGGCCACCTGCACCGTGCGCTGCTCGGTGGCGTAGCTGATGCGACGCAGGCCGCGGCCCACCACCTGCTCGCACAGGAGCTGAGTGCCGAAGGCCCGCACGCCCAGGATGTGCGTCACCGAGTTGGCGTCCCAGCCCTCGGTCAGCATCGAGACCGAGACCACACACTTGACCGGCTCGCCCAGCTTGCCCGGCTTGCCGACCGTGTTCATCACCTCGCGCAGCAGGTCCTCGTCGGTCAGGCTGTCGACGTCGCGGCCGGGGAAGCGCTGGCGGTAATCGGCCTTGAACTCGGCGATCTCCAGGGCAGCGATCTTCTTGAAATCGGCGCTCAGCGCCTCGCCCGAGTCCAGTTGCTCGCTGTCGATCAGGATGGTGTTGGGCCGGCCCAGCCAGCGGCCATCCTTGACGTTGGAAAAGAGCGGCAGCGCGCCGGGAACCCGCACCGATCCGCCCTCCTTGAGCGGCTTCTCCCAACCGGCGATATAGTCAAAGAGCAGCTTGGAGGTGTTGGTGTTGTTGCAGACCACAATGAAGACCGGCGGCGGCAGGGCGCGGCCGGCATCGGTCGCTTCCCATTGCCTGTGGTAAGCCTGGTAGTTGTTGTAGAGGCTGTGCAGCGCGCTTTGTAGCTTGGCCGGCAGCCTGGGCTCCCCGCTGACGGCTTCGGTCTTGCGCCCCTTCTTGGGCAATTCGTCGCGCACGTGCGGCCACAGGTGGCGGTAGACCGGGTAGTCGCCGAGCATGGCGTTGTCCTCCACCGGCACGCGCGGCACCTTGACCAGCCCCGACTCGATGGCGTCGATCAGCGAGAAGTCGGAGACCACCCAGGGGAAGAGCGTGCCTTCGGAGTAGCCGGAGCCGCGCAGGAAGAAGGGCGTGGCCGACAGGTCGTAGATCGCGCGCAGCCCCAGCTTGTCCTTGACCGCCTCCAGCCCGCTGATCCAGACGCGCGCCTCCTCGGCCCGCTTTTCTACCTCGCGCCGCTCCTCGCCGCTCAGCGCTTCCTCCTCGCCGTCCGGCTTGCGGCGGTAGCAGTGGTGAGCCTCGTCGTTGATCACCACCAGGTTCTGCTTGTTGCCCAGCTCGCGGCAGACGCGGCGCACCATCTCGGCCGGCGTCTCAGTGAAGGCGCTGTTCTCGCCCTGGGCCAGAATCTCCTTGGTCAGCTTGCCGGCGGCCACCTTCT
>JAAEKA010000596.1 GCA_014155705.1 Anaerolineae bacterium clx_CAG2
GAGCTCGGTCAGTTTCTGAGCCATACGCCGCGGAAGGTGCCAAAACCGTCGGAACCGTACAAGCGCATGGGGATCAGGAGCCACGGCAAAGGGACGTTCACTGAGATCGTCGAGGATCCTGGCAGCAATGCGATGGACCACCTTTACACGGTCAAGGGCGATGACCTCATTGTCAACATCACCTTCGCCTGGGAGCAGGCAATCGCCATCGTCTCACCGGATGACGAAGGATCGCTGGTGTCGCACCGATTTCCCACCTACGAGTTCAATCGCAGCAAGGTAGTGCCGGAGTTCTTCCGGTCCCTGATGCTCACGAAACGCTTCCTCTATCAACTGGATCTGATCACCCCAGGCGGCGCCGGGCGAAACCGGGTGATGAGCAAGACTGACTTCCTGAAGCTACAAGTGACGATTCCGCCTCTGGAAGAACAGAAACGCATCGGCGCTGTGCTATCCCTGGCTGACAAGGAGATCAACACATTCCAAGAGTATCGTTGTTGCTTGCAGTCGCAGAAGAAGGGCCGGATGCAGCGTCTGCTGACCGGGCAGGTGCGGGTGCAGGCAGACCCGACTTCGGAAGGCGCCGCATCCGTCCCAAGAGCAACTTGAGCGCGTGAGTGCCGGTTTACCCGTGACCGGCGACTTCCGAAGTCGCACACGCGCCCCGCGACTCCACCCGACTTCGAAAGTCGCCGCATCCATCCCAGGAGCAACTTGAACGCGCAATTGCCGGTTTACCCGTGACCGGCGACTTCCGAAGTCGGAGGGTAATCATGCCACGTCGAACAACACCACTGATTAGCGGCGAATACTATCACGTCTACAATCGAGGCAATAACCGCCAGGACGTTTTCTTCGAGCGAAGAGACTATCTGCTTTTCCTGTGGAGTGTGCGCAAGTATCTGTTGACCGCGGCAGACCTGGGAGCCGGCGCCGCGATCGTTGCCTATTGCCTGATGCCCAACCACTTCCATTTACTGGTACACTTGCTGGATGATCATTTCTCTCGCCGAATGCAGCGCTTGTCGATTTCCTTCACCAAGGCGCTAAACACGCGCTATGATCGCGTCGGCGCCTTGTTCCAGGGCCAATTTCAAGCAATCTTGGTTGACACGGATGAATACCTGCTCCACCTCTCTCGTTACATCCATCTTAACCCGGTTGCTGCGGGCCTCGTTGCTCGACCCCAGGACTGGGACTTTTCCAGCTATCGCGAATACACCGGTACGCGCAACGGCACGCTTGTAACGCCCGCTATCGTCCTGGGACAATTCGGCAGCCGAGCAGAATACAGCCGCTTTGTTGACGCATACAAACCTGCGGATCACAAACAGATCAGGCACCTTCTGTTCGATGAATAGTGTCCATCCGACTTCGGAAGCTGGCGTCGTAGACTTCGGAAGTTGCCGGTCGACGGACGGACTGCGTTAACTCCAGTTGCTTTCCATGGCGGTGAACCCGGCAACTTCCGAAGTCTGCGGAAGGGCCGAGAGGTGCTTATGACCCAATCTGACGCCTACAAAGAAGAGATCAGCTCCCAAATCCCGGCCTTGCAACTGTTGATCGCCATGGGCTGGCAGTACCTGACGCCGGGCGAGGCGCTGCATCTGCGCGGCGGGCGGGAGAAGAACGTGGTGCTGACCGGCGTGCTGGAGCCATGGCTGCGCACGCACAACGCCATCCGCGTCAAGGGCGAGACGCGCCCCTTCAGCGACGCCAACATCGCGCAGGCCATCGACCGGCTGGTCGACGAGCCGCTGCAAAGCCTGCTGCTCAGCAGCGAACGCATCTACGAGCTGCTCACCCTGGGGACCAGCCTGACCCAGATCGTACAAGGCGACCGCAAGAGCCACAGCCTGCACTACATCGACTGGCAGCGCCCGGCCAACAACGTCTACCACGTCAGCGACGAGTTCAGCGTGGAGAAGCGCGGCAGCCACGAGACGCGGCGGCCGGCCATCGTGCTCTTCGTCAACGGCATCCCCCTGGCCGTGATCGAGTGCAAACGGCCCGACCTGGAGGCCGAGGGGGGCGAGAAGGCTGTGGCCGAGGCCATCAGCCAGATGGTGCGCAACCAAGGGGAGGGCGAGATCCCCCATCTCTTCGTCTTCTCGCAGTTGCTGGTCGCCATCAGCCCCCACGAGGGGCTCTACGCAACCACCGGCACGCCGCGCAAGGTCTGGGCGCTGGGGCGTGAGCAAGGGGACGTGGAGACAGCCATACAAGGACTGATCAACCGGCCGCTGGACGCGGGCACGGAGGACCGGCTGTACAACTGGCGGCCCTTTGCCCGCCGCGTGCGGGAGCACTTCGCCGCCCTGGGCGAGCGTCTGCCCACTGGCCAGGATCGGCTGATCTACGCCCTGCTGCGGCCGGAGCGGCTATTGGAGCTGGCCTATCAGTTCGTGGTCTACGACGGCGGCGTCAAGAAGATCGCCCGCTACCAGCAGTATTTCGCCATCAAGGTAGAAGTCAACTGACTGAGCAATGTCCGTTTTCCAACGATCGGGTCTGTTGGCGTTGATT
>JAAEKA010000597.1 GCA_014155705.1 Anaerolineae bacterium clx_CAG2
CGACCTGCCGCCGGGCGTCTACACGGTGCTCTGCTTCCTGCCCGATTTCGCCCCCGATCCGCCTGCATCACACCTGGAACACGGCATGGTGCGGACGTTGACGGTGACGGAGTAGGGTTCACATCAGGACTGACAGTGCTGATCACGCCGACGAGTGACTCTCGACGCGAAGCGGTGGTCGACCGGCCAAGCAGCACTGTCAGTCCTTTGGTACCGACCCGCCTGCATCGCACCTGGAGCACGGCATGGTGCGGACGTTGACGGTGACCGAGTAGGGTTCATATCAGGACTGACAGTGCTGATCACGCCGACGAGTGACTCTCGACGCAAAGCGGTGGTCGACCGGCCAAGCAGCACTGTCAGTCCTTTGGTACCGGCAAAGACCGGGCATCGCCTACTTCAGCAAAAGGAGCCACAACCTAGTGAATACGACCCTTTCTCCAACACTTCAACCGTCGATCTTCTCCCGGCGAGCTCTTAGCCTGCTGTTGCTGATGGCGCTGCTGGTCTCCGCGCTGCCTGCGCGTCTACCTGGCCTGCCTGCCGCTCAGCCGGAAGCGATCAAGTCTACACCAATGGCGTTGCCCTCGGCCCCGCCCGATCCTCGCGGCCTGCCAGCCGAGCTCACCTCGCTGCCAGAACTGGTCGCACGACGCACGGCGCAGAGCGCAACCTTCCAACGCGCCGACGGCCAGTGGACGACCGTGCTGACGAGTCAGGCGATGCACTACCAGGACAACCTGGGCCGGTGGCACACCATCGACCCCGCCTTCCGACCGGACGTGGGCAGCTACACCATCGAGCACAACTCGATCCGCAGCCGGGCCGGGCTGGATCAAGCGGCAGCGGCCGTCAGCGCCGGGGATGCGGCTTTTATCTGGCAAGCCGGGCAACTGGGCCTGGGGAGCGCTTCCGGATGGCAGTTGATCGCCGAAGTCTTGGCTAAGAAGGATGGGACCGGTGCGCGCGGTGAGCTTTCAGAAGACGCCCGGACGTTGAGTTATCGCGAGGCATGGAGCGATGCCAGCCTGGTCGAGCAATACATCAGTCAGCCCGGCAGCCTCGAACACTTGCTGGTCTTGGCGGAGCGTCCGAAGCCTGCCGATGCGCAACTGGCAGGCCAGGCGCAGTGGCTGGAGATGCGAGCCCAGTTGCAGTTGCTGGCGGGAACGACGTTGTGGGCTGCGGGCCGGCAAGTCTCTGCGCCGCTGACTACCGCCGGAAGCCTGGAACTGCGCAACGCCTTGGGCCAGACAGAGGTAGTGTTTGAGCCGGTGCTGGCCTTCGAACAGGCAAGGCCCGAAACAGCGGTGGCCGGTGAATATCGGGTCGAGCCCACCGGACGAGCGGACATCTGGCAGATCAGCCTGCGCACGCCCTGGCAGTGGTGGCAAGCGCCAGAGCGCCGCTACCCGGCCGTCATCGATCCAACCATGCGGGTGATCAGAACCACCGGAGACGGCACGGCCGGCATGGTATACGTTACCGGCCAGCCTGGACCCAATCCGTGGGGCCCTGGAGGCACCGACAGCCCGACGCCCGGGTTCTTCACGGGCGGCGAGATCGTGCTGGGCTCGGTGGCTGGCACAGAACAGTACCGCGGCTACCTGCAGTTCAACCACATGCCGGCCGAGGTGCGAGACGGCGCGCCGCAGAACATCACCCAGGCTGAGCTGGTGCTGACGCCTTCCTACAAACATCTGCCCAAGTACGAGCACGACACCGACTACAACCTGGACTGGGACTCCATCGACAGGGCCTTCGACGTCCAGATGTGGGACATGGACCTGTGTAACGATCCGGCAGTCAACGCCAACTGCTTCACGTTGCAGGACAACCGGACGCTGATCAATCAGGTTGCCTTCAATTGGAACAACAAGCCAGCCGGCGTCAACCCTTACGACCTCTTTGCCCTGACGATAGGTCCCTCGAACAAGGGAGGGAAGGGCAAAGAAGCTCGAGTAGACGTGACCAACCGCGTGCGCTGGTGGTACCAGAATCGGCCCGCGCACGGCCCTGGTTGGGTGCTTGAACGCAAGCCCAGCTTCATCAGCGGGCAGTGCGACTTTCCCTACGAGTATTTGATTGCTGGATACAAGATCGTCGACCAGCCCATGAGCGTTCACGAGTGTACGCGCATCCGCCTGACGCCGGCGGATGCCCGGTTGGAGATCACCTACGATCCGCCTGACATGCCGGCTGCGGGCTACAACAAACTCAACGAGCCCGGCGTGCCCAGCTTCCTGGATGGCGTATTCGAGAGCACCGAACACACCTATGAAGTGCAGAAATCGGTCAACCGTTGGTACGCTCTGGGGGTGCGAGGCAATCACAACACGGGACCGGCTGGAGCGCCGTTTCCAACCACAGGCCGCATCGACATCGCCTCGCTGGACGGGACGCCGGTTGAAGTGTTGGAGAAAGGGTCGTATTCACTAGGTTGTGGCTCCTTTTGCTGAAGTAGGCGATGCCCGGTCTTTGCCGGTACCAAAGGACTGACAGTGCTGCTTGGCCGGTCGACCAC
>JAAEKA010000598.1 GCA_014155705.1 Anaerolineae bacterium clx_CAG2
ATTCCACCGCACAAGAACAGTTAAGGGAAACTGCTCGCACCCTAAGGTACCAAATCGCAACTCGTGAGCCTTTTGTGCCTGATGTGACAGCAGATTTGAAGGTCGCCACTTTGTGGGGAGCCAAGGGTGTGACAGCCGATCATGTTTATGTAATAGGCCTTTGTGACGAGGCTATTCCAGGAACGCGCCGTGAGGAGTATCCAGGCACTGATTTGGAGTTCAAGGAAGAGCAAAGGAGACTTTTCTACGTCTCGATCACAAGGTCTCGAAAGACCTTAGTATTGTCGCGTGCCACTTGGATGGGGCCCATTGGCAGCGTGTTTCCATAAGCTCCTTCCAGATATGACCGACCTGATTTGAGCGTGCTTCGGCGCTCTTCCGAAACATCGCTCGGGCATTGGCTATGAACAGTGTAACATATGCGATCGCACCGAGGATGGCAACCACGACCAGCGCCGGGGAAGAAACCGGCCAGCATCAATCCTAGAAGCAACGCTGAATCAGAAAGAAAGACCCAAAGCAGAAAAGCAACGATCGCCGATAGAAGAATCAGAACAACACGCAACGCCATGATGTTCACGGCGAGCAAAGGTGCTTGATCTCTCATGGGTGCTCTCACCATGCATTGGAGAAATGTCGATAGCGCACTTGCTGCTGCATCCTCGGGTACTCCGAAGTCAGCCTGGTCTGGAGGATCACACAGGTGACAGCACGACAGGCACTTCCCGCTCTAGTCGATCCGCCAGTCGATCCTTCTCGACCTCCAGGTCATAGCGCGTCTGCAGGTTGAGCCAAAAACGCTCAGAAAGACCAAAGTAGCGGGAGAGGCGTAGCGCCGTGTCCGGGCTTATGGACCGCTTGCCCTTCACGATCTCGTTGATGCGGCGCGCGGGGACGCTGATATCCTTGGCGAGCCGATACTGGCTGATCCTCATCGGCTCAAGAAACTCCTCAAGCAAGATTTCGCCTGGATGGATCGGGGGTAGTTTGCGCTCGTTCATGGTCAGTCTCTCTCAGTGATAGTCCACAATCTCTACACGGTAGGCATCACCATCTTGCCAGACAAAGCAGATGCGCCACTGGTTGTTGATCCGAATGCTGTGTTGTCCTTGCCGCTCACCGGATAGCTTCTCAAGGCGATTGGATGGCGGGATGCGCAGGTCCTGCAACACCTCGGCCGCGTCCAATATCTCCAACTTGATGCGCGCCTTACGTTGGATGTCCGGCGCTAAGCGGCGCGAGACTTCGCGCTTAAAAGTCCGCTCGGTTTCCTTGTCGGCGAAGCTCTTGATCATCGCACCCATAATAACGCAGGACGTTATTAGTGTCAAATGAGCGATCACGGATCGGCGCAGGCACGGCATCGGCGTTATGGCGCACAGATTGCCCCGGAATCTTGCCAGTTGACCGGCCGGTGTGTACACTGCCAGGAAATCATCCAGTTCAGGAGAGAACAATGACCGCTATTCGAACCGATGTCGTCAAGCTGGGCGACGTCTATGGAACCCTGATCGGCGACGATGTGACCGTTGGCCAACTGGCGCCTGAGTTCACGTCGTCCGCCGCTGATTGGTCGCCGGTGAACCCGGTCGCCGAGTCGCGCGGCAAGGTGGCGATTCTGTCGGCTGTGCCGGCCCTTGACACCAGCGTCTGCGACCGCGAGACCCGCCGCTTCAACCAGGAGGCTGCCGGGCTGAGCGAGGACATCATCATCTGGACCATCAGCACTGACCTGCCGCCGACGCAAAAGCGCTGGTGCGGCGCGGCCGGCGTTGACCGCGTCAAGGTGGTGTCCGATGTGGCTAACGCGGAGTTCGGCGAAAAATATGGCTTGTTGATCAAGGAACGTCGCATCCTGCGCCGGGCCGTCTTCGTCGTCAATCGCGAGGGCGTGCTGACCTACGTGGCCTACATGCTGCATAACGGCCTGGAGCCTGACTACGACGCGGTCATTGCCGCGGCCAAGGCGGCGCTGTAACGCATGCCCGGGGCAAGGCGCCCAACCAAGAAACCGGGAGTTTTGACGGAGAGTTCGTGCTCGAACGAGGCCGTGCCAACTCCCGGTTTCTGTTGAACAGCGGTTGAGGTTGATGGACCGTCAGATTGTGGCCTTCCGCCAGGACGACGTAGGCGACTGGGTGGCCGTGCTGGACTGCGGGCACGGTCAGCACGTGCGCCACACCCCGCCCATGTTCGAGCGCCCCTGGGTGCTGGACCCCGCCGGCCGCGCCCGCTTCATCGGCTATACCCTGGACTGCCGCATCTGCGACGGCGACGACATTCACGCTGTAATCCCCGCCGCATCGTAAGCGGCTGTCGTCTGACTGGATGTCGTGAGGCAGCAACATGGGACACCGGTCATGGCGCCGGCTCACGGGGAGACTTGGGAGGACGCACGGCGTTGGCCCACACCCCCATTAGCAGGGCCAGCAGCACGGCGGAGAGCCAACCCGCGCTGCGCCAGGGCAGGGGATGCCCTAGGCTCATCACCACCAGCGCCAACCAGGGTGAGAGGTGTGGCAGCAGGCGTGGATCGCCGCGCAGGCTGGC
>JAAEKA010000599.1 GCA_014155705.1 Anaerolineae bacterium clx_CAG2
CCGCTGTCGTAGTTGGGACTGCAAGTCGAGGGTTGCTGCCTGGGTGTTGCGTTCAAAGTCGGCGGCTGTGCTGCTCGCCGTCGCAGCCAACTGGGCGCGCAACTGCTCTACCCTGGCGTCAAGCCGCGCCACTTCAGCGCTCAGCCGCGCCGCCTCGGCGCGCGCTTCGATCAACTCTCGCTGGTGTACCAACAGATCCTGGCCAACCAGCCGCAGGCGGATTTGTCCGCCGACTTCCTCGAGGGCAACCCGCTGGAAATACTGGGTGAGCAGTCCTGTCGCAGGATCGACAAACTGCTCGGTCAAAGGATAGCCCGTGATATCTAATCCATAGCGGCGGTACCAGTCTGCAAAATGTCCGCGCACCCATTTTTGGGTAACCGACTCAAAGAGTGCGTTCGTTGGGAGGGTTTCGTTGTCTGCCACGGTTCTGGTCGCTCCTATAACGCTGCTGCTTCGCCGCTGCTGGCGGGTTGGAAACCTGCCGGCATGCAGATAATGTCTCACTGGTGGAGGCAAGCCCATCTTGTCTTCACAAATGCGACATTATCTGCACAGCTATGGCGTCCTGGGCATTATACTACGACTTTGCGTATTCGTCCATGATTGCGCAGTCATTTTTAGCGATGTGCCAGCGTGCAACTTGCAGATTTGGTCGATCTGTGTTAGTATTCTTTCACAAAGCCCTGCTGTGTACGTGATGTTTACTCTACGTTTTGAGCCAACACTAGTCCGAAGGGTTGCGATAGTTTGCCGGACAACACGATAGCCCCTGGCCTCGCCAGGACTGGCAAGGTGAAAGTCGACAATAAGCAACCCACCTGCGTAAGCAGGTTCAAAACCCGATGACACACGGCACGGCGGGGAACCTTGATCCATCGAGGCCATCGGTATTCCAGCCGATGGCCTTTGTTTGAAGGAAAGGATGGCATCATGCTGCGGGAACGGGTAGCCGGCGATATTTATGTCTTTCGCAGTGAGATGTATCTTCAGGTTACCGCAGGCGTCATCGTCACCGATGAAGGCGCTGTGGTTGTCGACACGCTGCCGTTTCCCCAGGAGACGGTCAAGTTGCGCGACTTCGCCCTGCGCCGCTGTCCTCAGGGCATCCGCTATGTCATCACCACCCACGCGCACGCCGATCATACCCACGGCAGCTATCTCTTCACCGGGGCCCAGATCATCAGTCACCGGCGGACGCGCGAGTTCCTGGTCAAATATGGCGAACAGAGCCTGGTCCAGGCCAAGAACCAGACTCCGGAGCTCTCCCCTGTCCAGTTGCGTCTGCCAGAGATCACCTTCGACAGCATGCTGATTCTGCGGCTGGGCGGGAAGACCATCACCCTGCGCCATTCGCCCGGCCACAGCCCCGATGTGATCACAGTGCGAGTAAAAGAAGACAAAGTCCTCTTCGCCAGCGACACGATCTTGCCCGTCCCTTATCTGGACTTTCCCGGCGGCGGCAATATGGACGACCTGCGCCGCTCCCTGCGCGGCATCGAGATCTCTGGCCTGGAGAACGTGATACAGGGTCATGGCGAAGTACTGCTGCGCGGCGAGATCCGCAACACCATCAACTCCAGCTTGAAGTACCTGGACTGCATCGAGCAGCTCGTGGAACAGCATGTCGCAAGCGGCGCGCCTGTGGAGACGCTGCTCAAGACCAGCATCGAGTTGTGCGGCCGCTCACGCATCCCGCTCAACGGTATGGTGCAACGGCTGCATCAGGCTAACCTGTTCTACCTCTACCAGATCAAGACTGGCCGCCCCTTCGCCCGTCCGCAGTAGATTCGGAACCTGCATTCCTTGACCCCCTGTGCGTGTCATGTTATACTATGCACAATTGAATAGCACGTAGAACCTTCGGGGCAGGGTGAGGCAGGCGGGTTCGTCATCTGGCGAGCCAGCCAGCCAATTCCCGATCGACGGTGGAGGCAGCCTGCAATGGCTGCCTGAGCCCGTGACCCGCTGCGGCGGTGGATCTGGTGCGGATCGGTGGAATCGGTCCAAGGCCAGAGCCGACGGTATAGTCCGGATGAAAGAAGGTCGAGGTGCCGCGCGGTGTCATGCGTTGACGCGCATGGCGCTGCGCACTGTCTGCCAACAGCAGCACATCTCTTGTCTTTCCACACCCCGCGGTTCGGCCAACGTCCCGCGGGGTGTTTTTGTTCTGGCCGGCTGCGACTGTGAAGAGTCTGGACAAGAATGCTGTTGGCTATCCATGCGCCCTTACCCCGACCTGGTTGTTGTAAACCGCGTCGGGGTTTTTCGTGACAGACCAACACGCGCCGGACACACAACCGTTGATGAAAACAGCGGGCTCGGTCGGAGACCGGCCCGAGCGGCTATTTTGAAGTCAGGCAGGTATCCATGTGGATTGCAAACCGGATGACCAAAGAAGCCATTGACACCACTCCATCGCCCGCCAGAGTCTGGCGCAGACATCTCAGGGTCGAGTGGCTGCTGGCGCCGCTGGTGCTGGCGGCTGCGATACTGCTGTGGGATGCGCTGGTGCGTTGGCAGAACT
>JAAEKA010000006.1 GCA_014155705.1 Anaerolineae bacterium clx_CAG2
CACCTTATTTTTGCGCAGTAACAGGCCGTTTCTACTCGGCGCAAACAATAATGGGCCAGTTCTACTCGGTTATGGTTAAGCTAAGGGTCAATCTTGACCCTCAGAACAGTACTTTTCCAAGCACATAGCGAGATCGGACGCAAATTGCTTTTGACTTAGCAACTCGACCCGGACCAACTTGCCGTCGGCAGAGAACAGGCGACCGGGTGTGGCAAGCAGGTCACGCACGATGCGCAAGGGGCCGTAGCCATGGAAACGAGAGCCAGCCAGCGCCCGATGGTGGAAGTCGGCCAGCAGATTGTGGGCCAGGTCGGTCAACAGGATGTAGGCTGTCTGGCTCCAGAAATCGTGCTTGCGCCGGGCTGTCAGGCCAAGACCGCTCTTGTCATTGCGGAATTGTTCGACTTCGGCGGCGCCACGGTCGTCATAAAGGGCCATGTAGGCTCGTTTGGAAGGCAAAGCCAGGCTCGACAGGTAGTAGCTATGCCGATATTGGCCCTGTTCGAGGCGCCGTTTGACGAAAACTCGCACCGGACGGCCATAGTTGATGGGTGGTGCGACCTCACCGAGCCAGACATCGCGATAGGGATCCCAGCGCTGCACCCGTCGAGCCAGCGCCTGAGCCCGCTGATGGTTGAAGCCCTTGGCTAGCACGTGATAGCCTCGAGCGAGCAGCCAAAGCACTTGTTCGTCGCTGCCAGCGCCGCCATCCAGACGCCAGACGATGCGCTGCCGGCGCTGAGCCGCTAAGTCAAAAGCAATTTCGGCGTCGGGCGGCGCAGGAGCTAAGTCTAAAGCAGTTTCGGCGGCTTGAACGGCTGGCTGCACGCAGACCACGGTGTGTCGGCTGCCAGGAAACAGGCCAGACCACACGGTTTCCCGATAACGCAGCACACTCACCCGTCCCAACTGCCGGCCATGACTGTTTTTTTGCCGCTGAAGTACCCTTTCTGGCTCTCTTGAGCGCGAGCACTGCATGGTAAACCCGATAGATCGAACTCCAACCACAGGTAACCACGCCAATCATGATGCGGTATCTGGCTGTGTGCTCGCCAAATCTGGGTCGTGCCTTGGCGCAGTTGCTCAATCTGCTTTTGAGTTAGGTCATCCAGGGTCCGAGACAGCCAACTGCTTTCGAGATAGCGCGACCAACCGCTCACGGCGGCTAGCGCCTGCTCCGATTTCAGCCGGGTGTTGACCTCCGATAAGGTCTCGCACCCGGCCAAGATGCTCACCAGCACCTGGCTCAGCTTGTCACAGCCGCTGAATTCGCCGTTTGTCACCGCCATCTCGACCTCTTTCAGCGGTTTCAGGGTCTGATGGCGTCGATAACAGGCCAATAACACCGCCAGTGGTGCATATTGGGTGTTGCTCAGGTCGTCATTGGTCAAGCTAATCTGGAGTGTCATCGGTTTGCTCCTTTCCAGCTAAGTCTAAAGCAATTTCGCCGTAACGTCCCGATGATACCCGATTTGGCTCACTTTGGCTCGTTCTCTCCTGCCAAAAACGGCTCCAGACGAGCAGAAACCGCCTGTTACTGTTTTTTCCGAGTAGAAATGCACCGATATTGCGCAAAAATAAGGTG
>JAAEKA010000060.1 GCA_014155705.1 Anaerolineae bacterium clx_CAG2
TGGACTCGCGCAGCGCCAGCACATTGGGGTTGATGATGTAGTCGTAGGCCAGCGTGAAGAGCACGACACCCATCAGCACGGCGTAGACCACGACCTCGCTCCAGGGGAAGCGGGTCTGGCGCTCGCTGTGAGTCGGCGGCGGAGCAGCCGGCCGGCGTTTGCTCTTCCCTGCAGCCTGCTGTCCGCCCTTGACTGGAAGCGAAGACGCCTTGTGTTCCGCCGCCGCAACCGGCTCCGGCGCGTCCAGACGAAGCCAGTTCATGCCCAACACCACCAACACGGCACTCCACAGCCAGAAATAGGTGCGCGTAGAAACGATTGCGATGCCGAAATGGATCTCGATGAAGTGAGCAATGACGGTGGCCAGAATGGTCATCACGATCAGCTCGCGCTGGCCGAGGTGAATAGGCAATCCGCGCCGTTCGTTCCAGATGGCGGCCACAGTGATGTAGATGATTACACCTGCAATCAAGCCGGCCGGCAGGATGATGCCCAGCAACACCCAATTGCCTTGCAGCAGATAGGGGATCAGCGCTCCCAGCGCCGCTCCGGCCAACGTCAGAGCCAGGAAGCCCAGGCGTTGGCGCGAGCTGCGGATCAGCCCTAACCATTTGAGGCTGTAGTAGAACAAGCTGATAAACAGGAACATATAGGCCACGAAGCCCAGCGCGCCAGTGATCACCAACGAGTCGAAGGTTTCGTTGTGCGAGCGGTCTGGCGAGGCATTGCGTGATTCGTGGTAGGCCAGGTCGGGCGGGTAGAAGCGATTGAAGGCCACCCACATGGCCTCGGGGCCGTAGCCGATCAGCGGCCGCAGCGCGTTGACGGCATCAGGCTGCATGGCTGTGACCGAGTTGTCGCCGGTGGTGTCAGGCCGCTGCAACGGTTCGTGGGGCGCCACCAGGTTGCTGGCCCCTTGCCAGATCAGCGTGCGTACGCGGGCGGTGTTCGACTCCAAATCCAGCGCTGTGCCCAACCGGCCGATGGTGGGGCTGCTGCGGAGCGAGGCCAGTGGTGAGTTGGGCAGGTTGAAGATTACCAGGAAGGCGATGACAGCCACGGCTGCGACCATCATCCCCAGCCAGCTCCAACTCAATACTGCCCGGACGCCGCTGCCTAGTCGCTCCCTGCTTCTGGCCCAGGCGCGCAGCCCCAACAAGCCCAACAGTCCAAAGACGTAGAGACCGGCCAGCAGGCCCAGGAAGGGACCACGGCTCTGGGTGTAGAGGATGGTCAGGCTTTGTATGGCCAATACAAACAGATAACAGCCGGCCAGCACCGCATCGGCCAAGCTATTTTTCTCTTCAGGATGGTTCCCAATGGTCTCATTGTTGTGCAGTACGCGGCCGAAGTGCAGCAGCGTGCGCTGCAAGGTCAGGAAGAAGGCCATCAACAGGTAGGCCGCGACGAAGATCGCGTTGCCCATGTTGGCTGCCACGCGACGCTGTACGTCGCCCCCCCAGGGCAGCGGATCCAGCCCGCTGCGCTGCAAAATGCCATAGATGGCGATGGGAATGCTGGTCAGGATGATGGCGTAGGCCAGACGGCGCCACTGCTCCGGTCGCCGTAGGTGGCCCAGCACCAGGAAGAAGATCAGGATGTAGGACAGTGTGGTGTAGGCGCCCTGCAGGCGCTGGTAAGAGCCCAGCAAACTGATGCGCGGCGTCAGAGAGAAGGCCGTGCTGAGGAGGTAAGCCAGAACCAACAGCAGGGTGGGCATGGCAGTGGCGTTATTCGACATCGCCCGCAGCCGGCAGAATGTCTCAGTTCGTTGGTTGGGACGGGGCTCGCTGATCTTCTCCGCCATCAGCCTGGGCATCTTCGGGGCCTTCGGCCTGATCCACGCGGCCAGCATTGCCCGCGATGCGCGCGTGCAGCAGGCGGGCAGCGGCATCACCCTGGAACAACTGGCCAGCCTGTCCGCCGGCCACATTGTCACTTACTACATCATCATCTTGCTGCTGATGAGTACACTGGCCCTCGTCCTCTGGTGGATCCGGCCAGGCGGCGGCAAATCGTACCGTGATGGTTCGCAATGGCTGGGGCCAGGCGGCTGGCTGGCTGCGGCCGCAGCAGTTGTGCTGCCCATTGCAGCGCTGCTCTTCATTTTCAACATCAACGTCAGCCTTGTGCGGGCCGACATCATCTACAAGCAGGGCCAGGCTTACGACTCGGCCGGTCGTTACGATGAGGCGATCTTCCTCTACCAAATGGCGCTGGATCAGCAGCCGCGCGAGGATTATTACTACCTCTTCCTGGGTCGCGCCCAGCTTGAGCGCGCCCGCCAATCTACCGGCAGCGAACGAGTACAGTACCTGCGCGATGCCGAGCGATCCCTCCTGCGCGCCCGGGAGCTGAACCCCATGAACACCGACCACAGCGCCAACCTGGGCCGCCTCTACCTGGCCTGGGCGCAGTTGGCCGACGCCGATCAGCGTGCACAGTGGGTTCAGCAATCGCTGGACAACTACTCGGTGGCCACGAGGCTCAGCCCCAACGCTGCGCATCTGCACAACGAGTACGCCTCGGCCTATCAAATGGCCGGCGACTCCACCCGGGCGCTGGATCAGTTCCTGATCTCACTGCGCATCGACCCACGGTATGTGGAGACCTACCGCCGGCTGGGCGACTTTTACCGTACCACCAACCAGGAAGATCAAGCGATCCGTACCTTTGAGCAGGGACTGGAAGTTGCGCCGCGTGACCTTGCGCTGCGCAGCCTGCTGGGCTTCCTGTACGCGGAACGGGGCGAGACCGACAAAGCTATCGAACAGAACCTGGCCGTGCTCGAGCTACGGCCCAACGACGAAGGAGCGCTGCGCAACCTGGCCGTGCTCTATTCCAGAGTGGGCGACAACGGCAATGCCCTGCGCTACGCCCAGGAGGCCCTGGCCGTGACGCAGGATGCTGAGGAGCGGGCTGCGCTGGAAGCGCTGATCCAGCAGCTACAGTAACATGATCGCTTTTCTTGCTGTCCATCCCACCACCGTCTACGTCTTGGTGGCCATCACCGCGTTAGTGCTGGCAGCCGTGGCCACGCCGGTCGTGCGTCGCGTGGCCTGGCGTTACGGCTTCGTCGATCAACCCAGTGTCCGCAAAGTCCATGCGGCGCCGATGCCGCGCCTGGGCGGGGTAGCCATCTACCTGGGCTTCATCGTGGCGTTGCTGCTGCTGGGTACCCGCTTCCGCATCAACGAATTGGTGGGCATCATGGTCGGGGCCACGCTGGTGTCGGTCATCGGCGGCATCGACGACCGTCGTCCGGTCAACCCGCTGCCCAAGCTGGCCGTGCAGGCCCTGGCCGCCGGTATTCTGATCTTCAGCGGCGTACAGGTCCAGATGTTCCCCATGCAAGGGATGAACATACTGGTGACGGTGATCTGGGTAGTGGGTATCACCAACGCGCTCAACTTCCTGGACAACATGGACGGACTGTCGGCCGGCGTGGCCACAGTGGCTGCCGCCTTCTTCCTGCTGCTGGCTGCGCTGAGCGGCCAATACCTGGTCGGCGCGCTGGCTGCAGCGCTGCTGGGCGCGTGCATCGGTTTTCTGTTCTACAACGTCAACCCGGCCAGCATTTTCATGGGCGACAGCGGCTCGCTGTTCATCGGCTTCGTGCTGGCCGCTATCGGCATCAAACTGCGCTTCCCCGACAACGTCGATATCGTCACCTGGATGGTGCCTGCCCTGGTATTAGGGCTGCCGATCCTGGACACGACGTTGGTGGTCATCTCAAGGCTGCGGCGGGGCAAGAACCCGCTGACCACGCCCGGCAAAGATCACATTTCGCACCGGCTGGCCCGTGTGACTGGCTCCAGGCGCGAGGCCGTGCTGATGTGTTACCTGATCGGCGGCATTTTTGGCATGGTCAGCATCTTTATCACCACCGCCACCGTCGTGGAGGGCTACCTGGTGGGCCTGGCTGTGGCCGGCATCGTCGCCTATGCCATCTGGTGGCTGGAAGCCAAAGTGGGCTACGAATGATCGCCCAGCGGCGCTGCTACCAAGTACACGCAGAAACCGGGAGTTTTCGTGAGCGCTTCGTGCTTGATCCAGCCAGTACAAACTCCCGGTTTCCAGAGGACGCCAGTTTAGCTTCAGATGTAACGATGTAGCTACTTCTGGACTCCAAAGCTGAAGTAGAGTATCATGCACCCTTGTTACGTAAAAACCCAGTAACTCTTCAGGCATGACATCAGAAACCGGGTTTTTGTCTCGCAGACCAAGGTATGGCGCCATGAAAGGTGGTTGCGAAGACATGAACCATGCCCGCACGAGAAAAACCCGGTTTCTGACCAACAGGCTGAGCAGTTATAAAACCCAGTAACTCTTCAGGCGCCGGGCGCCTGAAGCTGGTTAGTTACGAAACCTATTCAATTTGGAGGTACCTTTCTCTTGTCTAAACTGAGACTACGCACATCGTTGTTGGTGATTGGATTGATGGTCGTCCTGGCGCTGGCAGCGGGCTGCGCCACCCCGCCTGCGGGCACGACAGCCACCGAAGCGCCCACGGTCGAAGCACCCACAGCAGCCCCGACCGAGGAAGCGCCGGCCGAGGTCCTCGACCTCACGTTGCCCACGACAGCGGCCCCCATCTCCATGGGCGTCCAGCCTGTGCCTTCCACCGACGGATCGCGACCGCTGGCCGAGCTGGAGGTCACGCAGCGCAACGGCGTCTACAGCCAGGCGCCCGATATGGTTATCGACCCAGACACCATTTACCTGGCCACGATCACGACAGCCAAGGGCGACATCGTCCTGGAACTGTACAGCCAGGAAGCCCCCATCGCCGTCAACAACTTCGTGGTGTTGGCTGAGCTGGGCTTCTACGACGCCATGCCGCTCTACCCGGTCGGCCCACCCGAGGCTGTGCTGACCGGCGACCCAACCGGCGACGGCCAGGGGAGCCCTGGCTTCGATGTGGCGGCTGAGATCGGCGTCCCGAATCTGGCCGGCACCATGGGCTACCTGCGCTTTCCGGACCAGGTCAACCCCGAGCGCCTGAGCAACGGCAGCCAGATCTATATCACCCTGGAACCGGTGCCGGACATTGACGGCGTCTACTCGGCCTTTGGGCAGACCATCGAGGGACTGGATGTGCTGGGCCAGATCGAGATGGGCGACGTGATCGACAGCATCGCCATCAGCGAGGCCGATGAGCGCGTGGCGCCGACCCCTGCGCCGCCGACACCGACGCCCACGCCCTTC
>JAAEKA010000600.1 GCA_014155705.1 Anaerolineae bacterium clx_CAG2
ACCTTCGTGGTGTTGGCTGAGTTCGTTGGCGCCGAGTTGATTCTGGGCGCGTTCCTGGCCGGCATGATCATCACCCTGTTGCGGTCGCCTGAGGACGACGCGCTGGTGGAGAAGCTGGAGGCCTTCGGCTTCGGCTTTTTTATCCCTGTCTTTTTCATCATGGTCGGGGTGCAGATCGACCTGAACGCCCTGCTGGCAACGCCCGAGGCGCTGCTGCTGCTGCCCGTCTT
Organism: Anaerolineae bacterium clx_CAG2; assembly: GCA_014155705.1. GTDB lineage: Bacteria > Chloroflexota > Anaerolineae > JAAEKA01 > JAAEKA01 > JAAEKA01. Next base: position 231 of record JAAEKA010000600.1, read on the forward strand.
GTTTATCGCTGCCCTGGTGATCAAGTTGATCCCTATGCTGGCAACGCGTCGCTGGTTCACCGCCCGTGAGATGCTGGCCGTGGGGGTGTTGCTCAACACGCATCTGTCGCTGGAGGTGGCCATTGCGGTTGTGGGCTTGCGCACTGGCCTGTTCGACGCTGCCACCAGCACCAACGTCATCCTCTTTGCCATCCTGACCGTCGTGACGATGCCGGTGCTCTTTAATGCCATTATGCCGTACATCCAGCAGCGGCGGAAACGCCTGGTGGTTGCCGTCGGGGTCAACGATCTCGGGCTCAAAGTGGCCGCCGAACTGCGCGGCCATGGCGACGAGGTGTCCTTCCTGGAGGACGACAGCGCGGGGATCCAGCGAGCCGAGAGCGCTGGCTTTGCAGTCATCCTGGGCTCTGCTGATGGGGCGGGGCTGGCGCAACTGCCGGCCGGCCAGGTGGAGACGCTGCTGGCCTTGCAGGAGGATGACCGGCTCAACCGGGCCATCGCGGCCAGGGCCAAGGAGATGCAGGTGCCCAACGTGGTGGCTCTGGTGGAGGATCCGGCGCGTCTGGCGGAGTTCGTCTCCCTGGGTGTACAGCCCTTTGTCAGCGCCCTGCATCGGGCCACCATGATTGCCATGATGGCCCGCAACCCCGACACCTACGCCTTGTTGACCTCGACCACCGACCAGCGTGACATCGCCGAGGTGCGCGTGCGCAACTCCTTCCTGGTGGGCAGGCGGCTGCGCGATCTGCAACTGCCCGGCGACTACCTGGTGCTCTCCATCCGCCGCGGCAGCGAGCTGTTGATCCCCCACGGCAACACGATGTTGGAGTTCAACGATCGCCTCAGCCTGCTGGGGGACCTGGCCAAGCTGGAGGAGGCGAGAAGCATGTTGGAGGGCGGCTTCGTCTCAGCCGAACCCACTCGATGAGATAGCCCTGACCATGGAGAACAACAGCAGCCTCGCTCCTGTCTTGCTGGTCGTGGGACTGGCCTTCTTGGTGCCGCTGATCCTCAGCCGCTTCAAGCGCTTGCGCCTACCAGTGGTGGTGGGGGAGATCATCGCCGGCATGATCATCGGCCGCAGCGGCCTGCAACTGGTCGAGTCCGACCCGACGCTTGAGGTGCTGGCGGCGCTGGGCTTTGCCTTTCTGATGTTCCTCTCTGGCGCCGAGATCGACTTCTCCATGCTCGCGCCGAACGCACGCGGCAACCGGTCCAACCAGGGCAACCCGCTGATGTTGGGCCTGCTAATTCTGGCGCTGACGATCCTGCTGGCCAGCGCCGTTGGAATTGTGCTGGCCAATCAGGGCCTGGTGCGCAGCCCCTGGCTGATGGGCCTGATCCTCTCGACCACATCGCTGGGCATCGTGGTGCCGGTGCTGCGCGAGCAGGGCCTTTCCTCGACCCGCTACGGCCAGACCCTGCTGCTGTCAGCCCTGACCGCCGACTTTGTCACCATGGTCTTGATCACGGTGGTGGTGGCGGTGCTCTCCGGCGGGTTGACTTTGCAGGTGATGCTGGTGGGGGTGCTGCTGCTGGCCTTTTTATTAGCCGTGCGCTTTGCCCGGCGCATCACCCGCTGGCCGCCGATTCGCCGCATGCTGGACGAGGTCAGCCACACCACCGTGCAGATCAAGGTGCGCGGCGCGCTGGCGGTGATGTTCGCCTTCGTGGTGCTGTCGCAGGTACTGGGCGCCGAGGTCATCCTGGGAGCCTTCCTGGCCGGCGCGCTGATTGCACTGATCTCTACCCCGGAAGATATCGAGGCGCAGCAAAAGCTGGACGCGATCGGCTTTGGCTTCATCATCCCCATCTTCTTCATCATGGTGGGAATCCGCTTCGACCTGCCGGCGCTGCTGGCCTCCACCGAGGCGCTGATCCTTTTCCCCGTCCTGCTGGTTGCGGCCTATCTGGTCAAGATTGTCCCCAGCCTGGTGCGATTGGGCATTGCATGGTCCGCAGGTATAATGAGTCATCGTTGCAGAGTTCGGGCTCCGGTGGAAAGCCACGAGAAACGCCAAAGTGACTGAAATGAAGAAAAGACTCGCTGAACTGTTCTACATCGATCGTGCGGCGGTGAACTTCACCAAGCCCACCTTGGGCATGGCAATCGTACTGGTAGCGCTGATCCTGCTTTCCACGATCGGCCCGTTCGGTTTCCCTGGCGCATCCCGTGCATGGCGTCTACCCGACCAGCCGTTGGCAACCTGGCGAGGTCGTGGCAGACGATT
>JAAEKA010000601.1 GCA_014155705.1 Anaerolineae bacterium clx_CAG2
TCTCGATATATCCGTATCTTGTATTCCCTTCCAATCTCGTTCACCGCTGCTATGAATGCCTGATAAGTGCCAACCCCACCAATCTTCTCCCAGAACTCATCACCTATGAGCACCACGCTATCTTCCTTCATATTGAACCATCGACCAGGAAAACTCCAACTGTAGTTTGCTCTTGTACCGTAAGGATTGTAGGGAAGGGCAAAGTACGCCCCATCGATTTGGACTGGATTCATGCTGTAGAGCTTCAGTAGCTTCTCCTTGCTGACCTTGGTCTGGTCACTATTAGGTAAAGGCGCTTTTAGCTCGAATGCGTATCTGGAATCCTGTATTTCATCTTCAACATATACGTCACAGACGACCTGCACCGGTATATCCTCGCCATCACCTTGCAGAATATAGCTAAGCTCTCTGTCCCAGTCAGGTCTGGTCCTCTGTCCTCCGTGTTCGGGATGCTCTAGAGTATTCAGTACCTGTTGAATACGCGCCAGCCTCTCTTGCTTGACCGTACCGGCGATCGTACGATTTCGTTCCCCATAGCCTAGACCAAAGCCAGCTGCGGCAACCGCCAGATCTTCCCAAACACTACCAAAAGGCGTCACGAATCTTCGCTCGAAGTGGGAACCCTTGAAGACCTCATCAGGAACTAGGGCTGCATATAGGGGTTTGTCTGCGTGGAACTTTTCTTTGATAAAGGGATCTGTGATCAAAACCCTATTCATAACCTTCTCCATCAGAGCCGAGATCACAGTCTGAATTGCGTCCTTCATCCCTTCGTGATTGGCATATGGCATAACGGCTTTCCTTCCTATGGCTTGCGCCAGACGAAAATCGACTCGTAGAATTCCGAAGACCGGCGTCCAGTACGGCGATTCACATGCCGTTGAATCATGGCTTCAACCTGCACATTACACAGTCTTGCTATTTCGTCATACAGCCCATATTTGTCGCCAGCAATCACAATCAGAGGACTTCCTGATGGCATCACTTTGCAGGCTCGGTCGAATACCTGAGCTATTGATTCCTGATACTCCCGTTGCGCCTTCTGACTCGATCCCCGTTTTGCAGCGCCAATTTCAAATTCCCTCTGATCCTTAAGCCCGAGCAACTCATAGGCATACCGATGCTGTTCATGATAGTCGATTAGTCCAACATACGGCGGACTCGTAATCAAGCCATCGACAACCGGTAATGATGACAGCCGGCTGTCTTCATTTAGGACAGTCACAGAGGCATTAGTTCTCAAGAGTGCGAATTCTTCTATCCGACGTATCGTATCTAAGCTATAGCGTTTTAGGAACTGGATAGCGCTAGTCGTAGGCACACAGATGCGCTGATGCTTATAGCACCAATACGGCTCGGTCTGTGGAACCTTTGGGAAATCGAGATCGAAATGGGTTGTGAGTCTCGCTGAACGCGCCGAGCGTGAGAGTATGACCTTCAGAATGTCTTGATCATCATAGTTTTCGATGAGTTCACGATAGGCAATCAACTCATGAAGTGCTTGGGGCGCAAACCATTGGTTGAGGTACTCACTGGCATCAAGAATATCGCTTCTTACGTGGCTACCATCAAGACTCCATAGTGTTGGCTGATATGCTTCAGAGCCTGCCATCCCGCGAACCTTTTCCAGGATGTCGAGGATTTCTCTCTTGACACATGTCACATCATAGTGCTTGGTCTTTGCACGCGCCAGTAACACGTTGAAGGCCGACACGTCATACCCAACGGCGTTAACGCCTAGTTCGTTGGCTTGAACAAGTGTCGTACCAGAGCCAGCAAAAGGATCAAGCACGGTCTGGCCAGGGCGGAAATACTTCCGCAGGAACACCTCGACTAGTTGCGGTATGAACTTGCCAAGGTATGGATGCAACCGGTGAACATGCTTTGTCCGGAAGCGTTCGGGCAGATCGTGCTCACGCCAGTTTAGGTCTAGTTCGCCAAGCGGGGTTTCAGGAGTGACGTTGCTGGGCTCTGTGGGCCTACCCGTACCAGAATATACAGCGACTCTCCGCTCCTCATTTGTAAGTAGATTGCTTTTGTGATTGGTCATGAACGAATTGTACAACAGATACGCTATTGGCTCAATCGACCCGAACGAATTCCCTTAGGTCGAACAAATAACTACAGGCTGCGTTACTGCCCCTAGCTCTGACTGCATAGACTGTTCCATTCTCGTACAAACGAGGTTCGAACTCTTGCAGTATTCTCTTCTGCTGAGGATTGCTTTCTGGATGCCTCTGGCGCTGATTATACCAATGAATGTGGCTGCGATGGCGCAGTTCCTCGATTTGAGCAAATTCGGCTTTCCATATTCCAGTCAACGGTTCTACGACATAGCCTGGTGCTCATAGGTGATGAGTTCTGGGAGAAGATTGGTGGGGTTGGCACTTATCAGGCATTCATAGCAGCGGTGAACGAGATTGGAAGGGAATACAAGATACGGATATATCGAGA
>JAAEKA010000602.1 GCA_014155705.1 Anaerolineae bacterium clx_CAG2
TTCATCGTGACGCTGGCCACGCGCGGCGTGCTCACCGGCCTGGCCCTGGTGATTGCCGTCAAATCAGGCGGGTTCGTGGAGAACGTGTTCATCCAGGATCCTGCGTACCTTTGGTTCGGCGGCGAGATCGGTCCGGTTCATGTCGTTACGATCGCATTCTTCCTGATCGCGATCATCGGTCACCTGCTGTTGAAGCAGACACGCTTCGGCACCAACGTCTATGCCACCGGCGCCAACCGCACGGCTGCCAAACTGTCCGGGGTGAACACCGACCGGGTTCAGCTTGGCGTCTATGCCATGACGGGCATCTGCAGCGCGATCGCCGCCGTCTTCCTCTCCTCGCGCATGATGACCGGCATGCCGGAGATGGGCGCTGGATCGGAGCTGATGGTGATCGCGGCGGTGGTGATCGGCGGTACATCGTTCACCGGCGGTGTCGGCGACATCCCTGGCACGGTTCTCGGCGTGCTGTTTCTGGCTCTGATCCAGAACGGCATCTTGAAGTTGGGTCTCTCGCCCTACGTGCAACCGATCGTGATCGGCGGCATCATCACTGTGACGGTGATCGTGGACGTTTGGTACAAGTCCCTGGCCGAGAGAGTGATCAGCAGGGCGGCCCGCCAACGCCGCGCGCAGATCGCCGGCCAGACGCAACCTTAGTTCCTGCAACCCTGGAGGAAACATGTCTGACGACAGGAAAGATCCGGACATTCTACTGGAGTGCCGGCACATCACGAAATCCTATTCCGGCCATGTGGTCTTGCGGGACGTGGACTTCTCGATGAAAAGGGCGGAGGTCCACGCCCTGGTCGGCGAGAATGGCGCTGGCAAGTCGACGATGATCAAGATCATCACGGGCGTCACGCCTCGCAACAGCGGCGAGATCGTGTTCGACGGCCACGAGATTGCGATCGACCACTCGAAGCAAGCAGCCCTGGACCTCGGCATCGCCGTCATCTACCAGGAGCTGAGCCTGATCCCCGGGCTCACCGTGGCGCAGAACATCTATCTCGGCAAGGAACCACTGCGCGCCGGGCTGCGGCTGATCAACCACCGAAAAATGAACGCCGATGCCCAGGCGCTGATCGACCAATACGGCTTTCCGCTCAAAGCCACGAGCCCGATCGAGACCCTGAGCATCGCGCACCGGCAACTGGTGGAGCTGCTGAAGGCCCTTTCGACCAACGCGAAGCTGATCATTATGGACGAGCCGACAAGCTGTTTGACGTCCACAGAGAGCAGCCAACTGTTCGAGATCATTCATCAGCTCAGAGCCAATGGTGTGAGCGTGCTGTACATCTCGCACCGCATGGAGGAAGTGTACGCGCTCTCCGACCGCGTCACCGTGCTGCGCTATGGCAAACTCGTCGCGGTGCTGGAGAAAGAGCAGATCACTCCCGCCGAGATCATCCGCCTGATGATCGGCCGAGCTCTCGAGGTGGACGAAACAAAGCGTCGCATGGTCAAGAAGCAAGGCGAGGCTGTTCTCGAAGTCAAGGACCTGACGTCGGTCGGGCGGTTCTATGACATCTCCTTCCAGCTGGTCAAGGGGGAGATACTGGGCATTGCCGGGCTGGTCGGAGCGGGCCGCACCGAGATCGTGCGCGCGATCTACGGCATCGACCCCTATGACAGCGGCGCCGTGCTTTTCGACGGCAAGGCGTACAAGCCTTCTGTGAACAAAGCGATCGCCTCAGGGTTCGGTTTTGTGCCTGAAGACCGGCGCCAGCAAGGCATCCTGGGGATCATTTCGATGACCCGCAACATCGGCTTGACGAATCTGGACCAGGTATCCAAGGCCAGTTGGGTGCGCGATGGCAAGGAGATGGCCCTCTGCCATCTCGGCATCGACCTGCTCAAGATCAAGCCGAACGATCCGGACATCAATGTGGGCAACCTCTCCGGCGGCAATCAGCAGAAGGTCGTGGTAGGCAAGTGGCTGGTACGCAATCTGAAGGTGCTGATCATCGACGAGCCCACGGCGGGCATCGATATCGGCGCCAAAGAAGAGCTCTACGCAACGATCGAACACCTCGCCGAGGAGGGCGTCTCAGTGATCTGTGTCTCCTCGGACCTGCCTGAGCTGACCCGGCTGGCCAATCGCATCCTCGTGCTGCGTGAAGGGCGGATCATCAAGGAATTCAGCGAGGGCTCCGTCACTGAGGAGGAAGTCCTGCGGGCATCCTCCGGCATCCTGGAAGGTGGCAACCATGACAATCAATAAGGTCCTGAAGCGCTTTCGTCTGCTGTTCGTTCTGCTGCTGCTGATGGTCGTACTGTCGTTTCTCTCGCCCTACTTCCTGACCCAGCAGAACCTCTCGAACGTGCTTTGGTCGGTCTGCGTGATCGCCATCATGTGCTGCGGCGCGATCTATACGCCGAACCAAAGGTACGCAGGATCCTGGATGAACACGTTCTCCACGAACCCGCCTGATTTGACGGCAATCACCAGGGCCAGGCCGGTGAGCACGCCGCGCGTGGCCAGCGTCACGATGAA
>JAAEKA010000603.1 GCA_014155705.1 Anaerolineae bacterium clx_CAG2
GGCAGACCGATTGGCGGGCGTTGTTCGGAGTTTGGGACCAGTTGATGGTGTGAAGTTCCTGATTCTGGGACTGCTCAGAGAAGAATGGGATTACATGTGGGATGATGTCGCATGGTTGCTATCTGCCGGTCGGGCACCACCACGATGAGGATGGTCATGGCGATCCAGAAAGGATGAGCCGGGAACAGCTGCCAGCCCAACCACATGGCGAAGGCAGCAACGAGCGCGCGACTCACGGCAAAGTGCAGGATGGGCGAGCTAGGAAAGTTCGTAAACATGATGATCGGAAGGTGGGGTGCCATGACCCTGGCTCGTTCATAAAAGTGAAAACCCGTACGAAGACCATCTTGCGTGTCTTCATCCTTGAACGCACGACCAGCCGGCATCATGATATCTAGAATGAGCAAATCGATCTGTTGTGGATTGCGTTTCAGGAAGGTCAGGGCGGCGTCCACATCTGTTTTCCACACCACCTCGAAGCCAGACAACTCCAGCTCTTCGACGATGGTCTGCATCTCGAATTTCCCGTCATCAACTATCAGTAACATGACGTTCCTCCGTAAGAGTCCTGGGTAAGACCATCTGAAATTCCGTTGGATACATCGGGTTGACCAAGAGGAGGTCGCCGCCTAAATCGCGCATAATCTTGCGAGCTATGGTAAGCCCCAGGCCGGTCCCTGTCACGTCTCGACGTATTGCCTCCGCAGTACGAAAGCCCTCTTCGAACACTTTCTCAGTGTACTGCGGTTGGATGCCGATGCCCCAATCCTTGATCGAGATGATAAAGCTATCCCGGCGTCGATCGACCGAGATCCGAATTGTGAATTTGTTTGGATCAGTGCGGGCATACTTGATTGCATTGATAAGTAAGTTGTATACTACTCGGTTAATTTCCGTTTTATCGACATACAGGGGGTTGATCTTATGAATGTCGGCCGAGTCATAAGAGATGCAGCCTGGATCAAACCCCATAGCCGAGACTAACGGTTTGAGCAGGAGAACATTTTTGACGATAACATCTCGAAAGATGTAGGTCTTTTCGATCTGGGGGCCGCGGCGTGGGCGCCCGAGAATGTAACCGAATTCCTCCACCTGGTGCACCAATGTTTCGCAATCCATCAGGATATCATCGCATTTGCGGCCGATCTTGTCATCGTCCAGATCTTTGAAGCGGCGCTGCAAAAAGCTGGCATTGTTGCGGATGCCCACAATGGGATTTAGCAACTCATGGCTGATCTTGTCCAACAGCCCGCGCTGTCTCTGCTCCAAGGCGCGCACTGCATAGTCAACAAATCCCTTGAGAACTTGCACATCCTGCTCGTAGATGTGTCCACGATGCTGACGCAGATAACCCGCTTCGACAGTACCAATCACCTGATTATTAGACGGTGCAACCATGGGAATGTAAACCCGGATCAGGTTCTCATGGCCGAATTTGCGGAAAATCGTCTGATCAAAGCGCTGATCCTCAGTCGGCGGCACCTCTACTTGACCGGTGCGAACGATATGCGCCTGGATGTCATCGCTGTCGAGGGAATGCTTTGCCAGGCGTTTGAATTCCTCCACCTGCGCCGGGGGAGGTCCTACAATGTACTCGGTCTTGATGGTGTTGTGCTCTCGATCCACCAGGGAGATGTTGACGTAGCCAAAACCGAGGGTGTTGGTGATGGCGTTTATCATGATCTCGATAACTGAGTCCCAGTTGCGCACACCGACCATATCCTGCTGGATCTTGCTCAGGCCGGCAAGCTTTTGATCCAGATCGAGGCGGTCGATCAACAGAGCAGCGTGACTGGCAAGAGATACCAAGGCATCTTCATGCACGCGAGAAAAGGCGCTATTATCTGGACTTTCGATATTGAATACCCCGATGGCTTTAGATGCATGTTGGACTTGACACCCGACACGCACCTCAGCATTTCCTACCATTATGGGAACGGCTAGCTCAGATCGAGTGTCTGGCCAAAATTCCACATAATGCTTCGGCCAGTCGGATTCGTGAACGTCACCCACTCGAACCGATCTGCCTTGTTCAAGTGCCCACCCCGTGATCCCTTGTCCAATCTCCAGTTGTAGCGTCTTGACGGGATTGCCGCGGTGGGCGACTATGACCAACTTGCCTGAGTCGTAATCCAATCGACTGATCCATCCGCGCGTCGAGCCGACCAGTTCAATGCCTGACTCGAGCATCCGCTCCAACAGCCTGTCGACGCTTCGCTCTGCGGTTAGAGCGCTCATGATCTGATTGAGTCGCGCCAACTGCGCATGGGTGGTAGCTTTGGATAAGCTGTCTACGACCTTCATTGTCACGGCAGCCTGACGAGCAAACAATCGAATCATCTGCTTGTCATCAGATGAGAAGGGAGTGTTGTCCGAGCAAAAGTGATTGAAGTAGCCTAGCAACTCAGTTTCCCAGGTCACAGGACAACATAGAGCGGAGTTGAGACAGTAACGTCGAGCAACA
>JAAEKA010000604.1 GCA_014155705.1 Anaerolineae bacterium clx_CAG2
CGATCCTTGTCCAAGGGCGACGCACAGGAGATTGGTGCGGCTCTCACACCTAACAGCTCAGCGCTGCTGATGCTGCTGGAAGACACCAAGAGCGAAGACGTGATCAAGAGCATGAAGGGCTACAGCGCCAACGTCGTCACCCTGACCGTCGGCGACGAGCTCTCCGGCCAGATCGCGTCCTACGTGGCTGGCGCAGCTCAGGATCCCTCGGGCAACATAGTTGCCGGGGCTGGCGGTGTAGCAGCTGACGCCGAGGGCAATGTGGTCGCAGGTGGCGAGGTGGCCGCTGCCAGCGGCGCCGGTAGCTGAGCGAACCAGAGGTCTTTCTTGAGGAGAGCCCTGGTTTGATGCCTCTGCGCCAGGCCTGACGAGATCCAGAATCGTTGGGCCTGGCGCATGCCTGCCACAACCTACCTGACTGCCTAGCCGCGTTGACGTCGGTCTTAGGATGCTTCTATTTGTTAGTTACCGCTTTGACCGGTCTTTGCCACGCACCCTGAGGTTCCTCCGAAGGGCTTGACCGATTCAACCACTGAAGTTGACGTTATTGACAGACTCGTCCTTAGGTCGGGCCGATAGCCCGGATACCACGCAGATGAGGCGAGATTGCCCAAGAAAGAGGATGTTTGTTCATGACTGTATCGACATCTGACCCCACCAAGGAAACCGGACGGACACCCTCAATGCTCGCATCACTGCTGGTGTTGGGCGTGATGGTGAGCCTGATCCTGTTGGCGGTGATGTTCTTCGGCAGCGAAGTGGCGGACGGTCCCCTGCAGGTGAGCATGACGCTGTCAACGCTCTTTGCTCTGACTGTGGCGTTTTACTACGGATTTCGCGGCTCCGTTGTTTCCGATGCTATCAGAAGCAGCGTGAATGGCACCATGGGGACTATTTTTGTACTTCTGGCTATTGGGGCCATCATTGGTACGCTGTATCTGGCCGGCACGGTAGCCGCCTTTATTTATTACGGGGTGGAGCTTCTTAACCCGCGCTTCTACTATATAACGGTCTTTATTATCGCCTCTGTGTTGAGCATGTTGCTGGGTAGTTCACTAACCACCGTGGGGGCTGTTGGCGTGCCATTTGTGGGGCTGGCTGCTATCATGGGGGTGTCACCCGCTATTGCCGCCGGCGCCGCCATTTCGGGGGCAATCCTGGGAGATAAAACAGCCAAGATTTCGGACACGGCCCTGCTTACCATAGCGACTGTGGGCGGGGTTAAAATCGATGAACATGCGCGGATGGTAATACGCACAGCCATCCCCACGATTATTATCAGCGCGCTCCTCTTTCTTGTGCTGGGTTTGATGGGTAGCACAACAGCCGGCCCCATTGACCCCACTGAAGTACAGGATACCGTCTCGCAGTATTTCAATGTTTCTCTGCTGGCTTTTGTGCCGGTGATCCTGATTTTCGTGCTATCTATGTTTCGTTTTTCCAGCTTTATGTGCCTGATGCTGCCGGCAATCGCGGCGGTCATTTTGGCCGGATTTACCCAGCATGACCTCATCGTTTCGCTGGCCGGCGATCCCAGTTTAAGCTATTTTGAGGCGGTTCTCAAAGTCGGGATTGATACGTTAGCCAACGGCTTTCACCTTAACAGTGGCAATGCCAGTTTAGATTCCCTGTTTAACGGAGGGGGTACAGCCGGCATGTTGACCACGATGTGGCTGATTTTGGTGGCCGCCAGCTTTGGCGCAGTGGCCGATTTTACCGGTATGCTCCGGCGTATCATTGCGCCGGTAATTAACTGGACAAAAGGGCCGGCAACACTAATTCTTACAACCATGCTAACCGCTATCGGCTTAAATACAGTCGCGGCCGACCCATACGTGAGTATTGTGGTGACGTCGCGTATGTTCCGGAATGAGTATATGAAAGAGCGTCTCAAACCGGTCACCCTGTCAACGGCCATTGCCGATTCCGGGACGATGGTTTCGGGCATTATTCCGTGGAATGTGAACGGGGCGCTTTTTGCCGGGGCGCTGGGAATAGGCACACTGGTTTACGCGCCGTATGCGTTTTTGGCTTACCTGACACCGCTGGTAACGGTGATGATTGGCTTTCTCTATTTTCGCAAGGATCATTTGGCCGGTGATGATGACGCAACGGCCGTTTACGGTGAGGAACCCGACAAACTACCCACGTCGGCACAATTGGCGTAGATACAGATACAAGGAGTGTCAACATGAGTACTGAAGATACAAAATCAACAACGAAATCCAACCCATACGCAACGAAAGATAATCCGCTTGCGACTCAATATAATCCATACGCAACTGGAAGGGATTATTCCAAGATACCGCAGCGCTTACACAAATACCCTTCCAAACCAGAAGGAAGGCTGCCCCAACCAGAATCCAGCATATATTGGTCCGCATCATAATCGGCAGGTAAATCGGCAAAGCCTGCAACCCAGCCTTCTTGATCCTCCTGAAAGGCA
>JAAEKA010000605.1 GCA_014155705.1 Anaerolineae bacterium clx_CAG2
TGCGACGCCCGCGCCGGCCCAACCCACGCCCACGCCATCGGCCGAAATCAATTTCACGGCTGACCGCACTACCATCCTGCAAGGCGAATGCGCTACCCTGAGCTGGTCGGTGCAGAACGTGCAGGCGGTCTGGATCTATCCTCTCGGCGCAAACTACGCCAGCTTCCCGCAGGCAGGCCAGGGCAGCCAGGTCGTCTGCCCGACCACCACGACCACCTACGAGATGCGCGTGCGGCTGCGCGATGGCACAACCCAGTTCCGCCAGGTAACCATCAACGTCACGCCGCTCGCCCCCACAGCCACTCCTGCGCCTGCGCCCAACCCGCTGGCCGGTACGCGCTGGGATGTGGTCAACTACAACGACGGCGTGGCCATCGTCACCCTGATTCCTGGCACCAGCGTCACCATGGAGTTCGGCGCGGGCGGTCAGGTGACGGGCAACTCGGGCTGCAACAGCTTCTCGGCCGGCTATAGCGTCAACGGCAGCGCTCTCTCCATCACCCAGCCCAGCGGTACGCAACAGTTCTGCGCCGAGCCGGAGGGTGTGATGGATCAGGAGGCCCGCTTCCTGGCGGCCTTGACGACGTCGGCCAGCTTCCGCATCAACGGCAACCAACTGGAGATCAGCTCGGCGGTCGGCCAGATCGCCGTCGTGGCGACGCGCGCCCCATAAGGCGCCTCGCCGTCTCTCGTGGGTTGCGTCGCCTGCCCGCAGTTTTCTTGCGGGCAGGCGGCGCACCTTCGCTACACCATGGCGACCAGCAGACCCTCCCTCCGCCGCCCGCCGCGCCGTCCACCGCCGCCACCCGAGGGATGGCTGGAGCGGCTTGTGGCGCGCTTCGTAGCGCCTATCGATGCCCTGACGGCAGCCATCTACAGCATCCTGATCGTGCTGACCTTCACCCTGGCCTTCACGGTGATCAAGCGTTGGCCGGGCTATAACCAACCGATCCCGGAGGGCTTTGGCACAGAGCTGTTCTTCGCCGTGCTGGGCGCGGCCGTGGCCTGGGCATTGATCGACGGCCTGATGTTGGCGTTGTTGTCCGTGCTGGCGCGCGGCGAGAAACACCGTTTCTTGCAGGCGCTGCAGGCGGCTGACAGCGACGAGGAAGCCATCGAAGTCATCGCCGACGAGTTTGACTTCGTGCTGGATCCCATTGCCAGCGAGAAAAAGCGATTCCTGCTCTACGGCGATGTGCTGGAGCATCTGCGCGACAGCCAGCCGCGGCCGGTAGGTTTCCAGCGTGAGGACTTCGTCGAAGGGCTGAGCGTAGCGCTGGTGGCTATCGTCGCTGCGGCTCCCTCGCTGCTGCCGCTCTGGTTGTGGCGCAACGATCCCCTGGTTGCCCTGCGCGTCTCCAATATCGTGTCGTTCATCATCTTGTTCCTCTTGGGGTATCGCTGGGGCCGGTACACCGGCGCCAATCCGTGGAAGATCGGTGCATTGCTGGTTCTTGCCGGCGTGCTTCTGACGGCGATCGCTATCCCGCTCGGCGGATAGGGCTGCGTGCGGCTTCCTAGAAAATGCCTGAACACGTTCAGGAGTCCTCGACTTATCGAGGCGTTTCTGTTGCCTGTTGCCGCCTGACTGAGCCTGCCCGCTCTTATCAGTGGTTGTGCGGCCAGCGCATGCCGATCTAATCACCATACACCTGCCAGGATCGGGTGTAGCTGAACGGGCGTCCTCCAGAAACCGGGAGTTTGTACTGGCTGGACGAAGCGCTCACGAAAACTCCCGGTTTCTACGTGGACTCGCTTTTGATGTAATCTCAGGAAACTTGCCATGCAATCAACTTCTGATCTGCGCACTCTGGCCGGCAAAGTCGGCTTCGACCCAGCCTATCTCGAGGCCTTCGAGGCCAAGATGTTCATCCAAGGCCCTAAGACCGCGCAACGGCTGATCAACTTCTTCGTGCTGTTGTTGTTGGCGACCGTCATCGCTACCTTTGGCGTGCTCTCCGACTCGACGGCGACGGTCATCGGCGCCATGATCGTCGCGCCGCTGATGGGTCCGATCATGGCGACCGCCGCGGCCATCGTCATGGGATCGGCGCAGCGCGCCCTGCGCGCGCTGGCGCTGGTGGCTGCGGGCGTCGTTTCGACCATTCTCCTTTCCTGGTTGCTGGCGTGGAGCGTGCCCGATGTCGCCATCTCGCTCACTTACAACAGCCAGATCACCTCACGCATCGCGCCGGGCCTCCTCGCGCTGGCGACGGCCTTGGCGTCAGGCGCGGCCGGCGCCTACATCACCCTGCGCGAGGAGATTGCCGACTCCATGGGCGGGGTGGCGATTGCCATCTCGTTGGTGCCGCCGCTGTGCGTCGTTGGCATCGCCCTGTCGCAGGGCAGTTGGGATGCGGCCACCGGCGCCATGCTGCTCTTTCTCCCCAACTTCCTGGCCTTCCTGCTGGCCGGCGGGGTCGTGTTCCTGCTTTCG
>JAAEKA010000606.1 GCA_014155705.1 Anaerolineae bacterium clx_CAG2
GATTGCCCGTCACGGCCTGACAAGCCCGGTAGGCCCCCAGGAGTTGCGCGACAACTTTGCACTGTACGTCAAGTTGCTGCCTTTTCGCGACCACGGGCCGGCGCTCAGCCCCTTCAACGCCCTGATGGCGCTCAATGACCTGCGGACGCTGCGCAGCCGCATGGATCTGCTCAGCCGCAACACGCAGCGCGTGGCTGCGTTCCTTGAGCAGCACCCGGCGGTCGAGACCGTTTTCTACCCCGGACTGGCCGGCGATCCCGGACATGTGGCGGCTTCCAGGGTGATGTGGCTGGCCGATGGCGAGGACGACTATGGCCAGGCCGTCAACCGTTACGGCCATCTGTTGGCTTTCACCGTGCGCGGCGGCGCCACGGTCGCGCGGCAGGTGTTCGATGGCCTGCAGATGATCTGGCGGGCCACAGACCTGGGCCGGATCAAGAGCGTGGCCACCATCCCGGCCATTTCGACCCACCAGCAGCAGGGTGAGGCTGGCCGTTCGTTGGCCGACGTGCCCGGCAACCTGATCCGCCTGAGTGTGGGCGCCGAGCATCCTGACGATGTCATGGCCGACTTGGACCAGGCATTGCCGGCAGCCGCTTGATCCGCGCGCGGCCGGCGCAAGGAGCCAGCCGTCGCTCTGGCTTGATCCGGCCAGGCGCTACTCACAATACAGGCCAGGCGTTACGCCTGGCCTGTATTGTTCTGGGACAGCAGAACTGCGCCAGTGGTGCGATTGCGTCCTCTAAGGTTTCTGGCTATAATCGGACTTCACCGCCCACACACGCGCTGATTCCGAGGGCGAGACCAGGAGCAACGATGGCTGTCAAAATCGTCACCGACACAGGCTGCGACCTTCCCCTTCATCTGGTGGAGCAGTATGGCATTCACCTGGTGCCTCTCGTGTTGCGCTTTGGCGAGCGGGATGTCAGCGATTCGCCCGAAACGCGGGCTGAGTTGTGGCAGCGAGTCGAGGCGGGCCTGCCCTGCGAGACATCAGGCCCACCGGTGGGTCCCTATCAGGCAGCCTTCGCGCCGTTGGTGCAGGCGGGTCATGAGATTGTTTGCATCACGCTCACGGGCGCGCACAGCGTCACCTACAGCAGCGCTGCGCTGGCCGCCCAGGACTTCCCCGACCAGGTCACGGTGATCGATGGCTGCTCGATCTCGCTGGGCTATGGCTTGCAGGTGCTGGAGGCGGCCCAATTGGCGGCGGCTGGCGCCACTCGGGAGGCAGTGGTCCACGCAGTGCGCAGCGCTCAGCAACGATTGACGATCCGTTTCTTCCTGGAGTCGTTAGATCAGGTGAGGCGCGGCGGCCGGTTGGATGGCTTGATGCCGCTTTTGAGCCGCCTGGGCGTGGCCT
>JAAEKA010000607.1 GCA_014155705.1 Anaerolineae bacterium clx_CAG2
CCTCAAGAGCGACGAGATGGACGAGCGCTACGGCCGGCCTAAAGCGTTGATCGACCCGCTGCTCTGCACCGGCTGTGAGGTCTGCGTCCAGGTTTGCCCGCGCGATGCGATTCTGACGCGGGAGCAGGTGGCGGTGCTGGCGAACTAATGCGTAACCCGGAAGGTGTCTTCATTGCGCGAACACTTTCTGGGTTACGAGTTACGGATTACGGGTTATGGACTACGCGCTCCTGCCAAAGGACGAACCCATGAATCACCACGACACCATCAACTTCATCCTCGCCGGCGTTGGCGGGCAAGGGACGATTTTGGCCAGTGACTTGCTGGCGCAGGTGGGCATGGAGGCGGGCTACGACGTCAAGCAGGCCGAGGTCCATGGCATGGCCCAGCGCGGCGGCAGCGTCAGCAGCCACGTGCGCTGGGGTCCTGTGGTCTACTCGCCGCTGATTGCTGTAGGCGAGGCCGACATTATGGTCGCCTTCGAGCAGATCGAAGCTCTGCGCTTCGCCCACTTCCTGCGGCCAGACGGCGCGGTGGTGGTCAACCAGCAGGCCATCGCCCCTATTACCGTCAGTGCAGGTCCGGCGCTCTACCCCAGT
>JAAEKA010000608.1 GCA_014155705.1 Anaerolineae bacterium clx_CAG2
GCCGCGTCTGGGCCAGGTCGAAGACGCCGGCCTCGCAGAAGACGTCGCAGAAGTCGGCCGCGCGCACGTAGTACTCGCCCTCGGGGGTTTCCACCGTGTAGCGCAGGTCGGCGATGGCCGGCAGCATCTCGTCCACCACCAAGTCCACGTAGGCGTCGGTGCGGTCTGCGTATTCGGCCGGCACGGCGTGTGCACCCATGAACGTCGGCACCAGGTCCATGGGGTGCTCCTCGTCCAGCAGGCGGATCGCGTCCAGCATCTTGATCTCGCTGTCCAGATCGAGCCCGTAGCCGGTCTTGACCTCGGCTGTGGTGGTGCCGTGCGCCATCATCGCGTCCAGCCGGGGCAAGGTTTGTGTGACCAGGTCGTCCAGCGAGGCGGCGCGGGTGGCGCGCACGGTGGACATGATGCCGCCGCCGGCCTGCATGATCTGCATGTAGCTGGCGCCGGCGATGCGCTGCTCGAACTCGCCGGCCCGATCTCCCGCCCATAGCAGGTGGGTATGAGGATCGACCAAGCCGGGCAGCACGACCTTGCCGGCTGC
>JAAEKA010000609.1 GCA_014155705.1 Anaerolineae bacterium clx_CAG2
TTTCTCGATCCATTTCGGTCTTGTGTCATAGGTGTGTGCTAGCTTTCAGAAATCCCTGGTGGGGAAGCTCGCCTCAAGATTAGATCCCCCTTGGTATTCTCTACCCGCCTGCATGAAGTCGGAGTTGCTAGTAACCGCAGGTCAGCTATACTGCGGTGAATACGTTCCCGGGCCTTGTACACACCGCCCGTCACGTCATGGGAGTTGGTAACACCTGAAGCCGGTGAGCTAACCGTAAGGAGGCAGCTGTCGAAGGTGGGGCCGATGACTGGGACGAAGTCGTAACAAGGTAGCTGTAGCGGAAGCTGCGGCTGGATCACCTCCTTTCTAGGGAGTATCAACCTGCCGAGGATGGCAACCCCATCTTTGGGTGGTTCACTCTCTGGTCGAACGTCCAGAGCTATCCCGTATAGCCTGGACACCCCAAGCAAAGCCTTTCCTGTCACTCTTTAGTTGTTAATGGTGAGTCACTTGGGCCTGTAGCTCAGACGGTTAGAGCACTGTGCTGATAACGCAGGGGTCAGTGGTTCGAGTCCACTCAGGCCCACTGGTTAGTGTTAAGCCGTATAGAGTCAGTGATTAAGTTAACACAAGTATGATCAAGTTCAATTTCGAGAGTACATAAAGCGCTTTAGTAAGTCATGTAGCATGCGTCTTCCCGACCCGGCTATGTGCTGGGTCGTTTTATGTCTCCGAGGCTTTGGTCCTTGATCTCTGCGCTCAACGATGTTGAGATCAGAGGTCAGCGATGAAAGTTGCTGAACAGGTTGCTACCTTAACAACCGAATAGAATGCGTTGTTTCGATTTCTGCCGTCTCACGTGGAAAGCTACTAAGGGCGTACGGTGGATGCCTTGGCGCCATGAGCCGATGAAGGGCGTGGACAACTGCGATAAGCCTCGGGAAGCCGTTGTCAGGCGTTATAT
>JAAEKA010000061.1 GCA_014155705.1 Anaerolineae bacterium clx_CAG2
GATCTTGCCGTGCCTTGATGAGCCTCCTTTATTTCGGCCGCTCAGCACGCGGTCCCTGTTCCGTCAGGTAACTTGCAGGACACAACTGCGAAGATGCGCATCGCCAAACAAATCCTCGGCGTACTTGCCACTGGCTACATCCTGATGTTCTACTCCGAACTTGTGTTCTGGGCGCACGTGCATCCGGGCGATTCGTAGTCCAATTGGCTGTCTACCTGGTTGGCCTACTCCTTCCTGGCATTTGTCTTCCTCTCCTTGGTTAGCTGGGCGCGCGTCCACACGATCTGGGCGCTGTTCCTGGCTGGAGGTGCCTTTGGCTGGCTGACCGAGGGAGTCTTGGTGCAGACGACGTATGAGAATCTGCCGCTTTCGATTTCATTCACAGCGCTGGCGTGGCACGCGCTGATTAGCGTCTGGGTCGGTTGGTATGTACTTAACGTGGCATTGTCCGCAGGGCTGCGCCAAACTGCGCTTACGGCAGCAGCCATCGGACTGTTCTTTGGCTTTTGGTCCATCTCCTGGTGGATCGAGCCAGCGCCAGAAGGGGCAATTACACCACTGGCGGACTTCGCTGTCTTTGCTACCATCAGCAGCGGGCTACTGGCGCTTGCTTACTGGACCTATCACCGTACCCTGCCATCAACGTTTATGCCCAGTCGCACTGTCCAAGCAATTGCCACGCTGCCTGTCGGGCTCTATTTCGTTGCCGTGGCCGTGCCGGCTGCACCCATCGCCGCGATTGTCTTGCCCGTGCTTGCACTCTTGCTCGCCTTTGCTTTGCGCCTCAATCGACAGGTGGAGGCCCGGCCCTCGGCGCTGACCAGCACGACCCAATCCGTCCAACCCTGGAGTTACGTTGGGCTTCTATTTCTGCCATTGACGACAATCGGCTTCTATGCGGCCGCGTTGGCGTTGGAGGTGACATGGCGCACGAATTGGATCACGTACTTGATTACAACACCTTTGGGTTTCATCCTGCTGATCCTGGCTCTGATCCGAGTTTGGCAAATGAAGAAACAGCCGTGAGTTCAGTGGTCTTCCAGTTGTTCACCGTGCCATCGCCCATGATGACGCCAGTTCAGTCCGATGCCGTCTCCGCGCTCTGCTCGCAAGTCTTCCAGCTCGACTACTCGTATTACATGGACCTCTGCCCTGACCGCGTCCACGTGCTCGGCTACGCAGACGGCCGGCTCGTCGCCCACGCGCTGTGGCTGGACCGGCCGTTGCGAGTGGGCGATGGTCCCTGGCTCCGCTCGGCCTACGTCGAGGGCGTAGCCACGCACGCCGATTATCGCCAGCGCGGCTACGGCTCGGCGGTCATACGGCGCTTGCAGGCGGCAATCAGCGGCTATGACCTGGGCGCGCTGTCGCCGGCCGTGCCAGAGTGGTACGTCAAGCTCGGCTGGGAGCGCTGGCAGGGCCCGCTGTGGATCGAGCAGGACGGCGCGCTGGAGGCCACGCCTGACGATGAGATGGTTCTGATCTACCGCACGCCGCGCACGCCGCAGCTTGATCTCGCCGCCTCCCTCACTGCGCCCTGGCGGCCGTTCGAGCTGTGGTGAGGCCCCGCGTCCATCCCATGTTTCTCTCCACTGATCGCCTGCTGCTGCGTGACTTTGTCGAAGACGACTGGCGGGCCGTGCTGGCCTACCAGAGCGATCCGCGCTACCTGCGTTATTACGCGTGGACCAAACGAACGCCGGAAGAGGTACAAGCGTTCGTGGGACGATTCATCGCCCAACAGGAGCGCCAGCCCCGCCTGAAGTTCCAGCTTGCCATCACGCTGCCGGCCACAGGCCAGCTCATCGGCAACGCTGGCATCCGCATCAAGACGGCCGGCGGACACGAGGCCGACATCGGCTATGAATTGGACCCGCAGTACTGGGGCTGCGGCTACGCCAGCGAAGCAGCCCGCGCCCTGGTGCAGTTCGGCTTCGAGCGGCTGCACCTGCACCGCATCTCGGCTCAGTGCCTGGCCGAGAACGTCGCCTCGGCGCGGGTGCTGGAGAAGCTGGGCATGCGGCTGGAGGGCCGGCTGCGCGACAGCGAGCGCTTCAAGGGCCGCTACTGGGACACGCTGCACTACGCGATTCTCGACCCCGAATGGCGGAAAGCATCCTCATGACTGCAACTGGCACCAGCCCTGTTTTCTTCGCCACGCCGGCCGAATTCTGCGCCTGGCTGGCGCAGCACCACCAGGCGGCGCGTGAGCTGTGGGTTGGCTTCTTCAAGAAGGACTCGGGGCGGCCGAGCATCACCTGGCCAGAATCGGTGGACGAGGCGCTGTGCTATGGTTGGAAGGTCACGAAACAGTTTGGCGCTTTGGCCGGTCTCCTGACCGAGCCAGCCCACGAGTGCTCAAGCAGCCTTTGGCCATCCAGTAGCCCCGAGACATCAAAAAAAGAGGCCGCGCTCGGCGCGGCCTCTTTGATCAAGCGCCACGAGTCGGGCCTCAACGGCGACGCCAGGCGAGCGCTGCGGCAGCGCCCAGCGCCGTCAGCAGCGCCGGCAGTCCCCAGGATACGGCTGCGGCCGCTGCTGGGTTGGCCGACAGCCCGCCCAACGTTACGGCTGTGGGCGTGACCAGGGTCGCGCTGACCGGCCCGTGCCGAGTCAAGACGCCGTTGACATCCACATCGTCCAGCCAGTAGTAATACGTTGCGCCGGGGACAAGGTCAGCCTGGTCGATCCATTGGTAGCTGAAGCCCTGAGTGCTGCCTGGCGCTTGCGAGGGGATCAACCCGGCGTTGAGCTGCCTGTCCGGCTCATCCGGCGACTCGCCCCGCCACAGGTTGAAGCCCAGATTCCCCATCTCGCTCACGGTGTCCCACCGGACCAGCACGCGATCCGCCTGCCCCTCGGCGCTGAAGCTGGCCAGCAATACCGCCAACGGCACGGTGAAGTTGGCAGTCACCGTCTGGCTGTCGGCCGTGGCGTCGGCGCTGCCTGAGCCGGGGGTAGCGCCGGCCGTGTAGGTGGCCGTCGCCTGGCCGTCGCTGAACTGCGTCGCGGCGCCCGACAGCGTGCCCAGCACCGGGTTGCTGAAGATCGCGCCGGCCGGCTGCGGGAACGGCGGCAAACCTGACAGGTTGGCTGCGGCCGTCGAGCCGCCCGTGTTCAAGCCCAGAAGATCGGCTGTGAGGGTGGTCGAGGTAGTGGTGGGCACAGCAGATGGATTAGCGCTATGGCGCAGTTGCAGCCAGCGGGTGGCCGTCGGCGCCGGTGTGCCGGCCAAGACGCCAGCCCCTGGTCCTGAGTTGACGCCCCACCAGTTGTCGTTGGCCGTGGTCGTACCGCCGCCTGCCGATTGCCAGATGCCGCTGCCGTTGGCGCCGATGTTGCCGACAAAGCGGCTGAAGCTGACAGTCATGACGCCGCTCACATGGGCGATGCCGCCGCCAAAACCACTGGCAACCAACGCACCATCGGCGGCCTGGTTGTTGACGAAGTGGGTACGCTGGATCGTAATCGTACCGCCGATGGCGCTGACGTGCAGACCGCCGCCAGCGTCGCTAGCCGCGCGGGCTGCGCGGTTGCCCGAGATCGTCGAGTTGCTGATGGTGAGATGTTCGGGGCCTTGAGCGAGAAAGAAGATGCCGCCCCCTTGGCCGTTGCCAGTCGCAGTGGCCGCATTGTTGGCGATGGTGCTGTTGGTAATGACAAGGTTGCCACGCGACGCGAAGCTGATACCGCCACCTGCCCCCGCGCTGGCAGTGTTACCGTCCACGGTCACGCCGTTCAATGTCACCGTGCCGACGCCGTTCGAATCGCCAGCGATGATACCGCCGCCGCCAAAGGGGCTGTTGGTGTTGCCGCCGGTAATCCTCAGATTGGACAGGCTGCCGGAAAAACTTCCTGTCACCAGGGGGTTGAAGTCGATGACGCGGTCAACTGTGGTCTGCTGGATCGTCGTGCTGGCCGCGCCTGCCCCGACCAGGGCCGTGCCGCTGACCAGGAAATCCAGGTCGCCACTGTCGTTATCGTCGTTGGTGGCGTCGGGGATGATGGTCAACTGGTAAATTCCCGCGGGCAGGTTGATGGTGAAAGGTGGCGTCCCAGACAGGACGCAACCGCCGAAGTTAGCGCCATCGTTGGCTGTGCGGACGGCTTCCCGCAGGGAACAGGCGGCTCCTGCGCCGTATTCGTCCGCCGTGGTGTTGACGGCGATCGTGCCGGCCGCCTGGGCGGGCGCGGCCGGCGCCAGCAGCCCTGCCGCCAGCAACAACGCTGCCGCGAGAACGCTGCGCCAGGCGCGGCCGGTTGGCCGCGCTCGGTCGTTTTGATCTGAAGCGCCAGCAATGTAGAAACGCCGGTTTCGTGTGGTCATGACAGTACCCTCCTGGTCCCCAAACAGATATCAGTCCAGACGCCGGGCGCTTGTGGAGGACTGAAAGCGCCCGGCGCCTGATTAGTTCACTATGATCTCGGCGGATAAACGCCTTCCAGACAGATGCAGAAGTTGAGCGCCAGGTAGGGCGGCATGTTGTTGTGCGGCTGGCTGCCGCCGGCCGGCCCGACAGCCTGGCCGCTCATGGCCACGTCCGCGCCGCTGGCGTAGAAGTTCTGGCCGCGGCCGCCCGCGCCGGTCGCCCACACGTTGTTGGCCGGGGTCGTCTGGTCGCCCAGATTTGTGCTGGCTGCGGCTGGGTGCGTGTGCTGCGGCATTTCGCTGTTGATCAGCGTCACAGCGGGTTCGCCACCGCTTTGACCCAACATGCGGCTGGAAAGCCCTGGCCCCTGGCCGAAGCTCAGCGCCGAACGGCCTTGCAGGTTGGGCAGGCCGAAGGTCGTCCTGCCGTCGCCGCCGTAGGTAACGCCCAGAATCGAGAACAGCGCCGTGTTCTGGGAGATTGACAGCAGTTGGCCGTTGCACTGCGCCCAGCCGCGCGGCGCGAAGTTGAAACCGAACAGTCTGATCTCGCCGATGAAAGGATCGCTCATGGGTTTGTCTCCTCAGCTGCGGGAGGGGAAGATCCCCTGCACAGCGATGCAGAAATTCAACGTCAGGTAGGGGGAACGGTTCTCGTGGGGCTGGCCGCCGCCGGCCGGCGCAACGGCGTTGCCGGCCATCTGCGCGTTGGGGCTGGCCGCGTAGCTGTTTGCGCCCGTGTTCGCCCAGGCGGCGCCGGACGGGTTGGGGGAGGAAGGCGGCGCAGAGC
>JAAEKA010000610.1 GCA_014155705.1 Anaerolineae bacterium clx_CAG2
CCCCAGCCGGATTCTGGCCACCTCGACGGCAAGCTGACCCAGATTAGCCATGCCGGCCTGCTGCACCATAGGCAGGTCTTGCAGCCGCGCCACCAGCGCCTGACCGCCAGGAGTGGCCAGCCCGACGAGCAACGCCACGCCCAAGAATAAGACCGGTAGGACGATAGCTGCCGCCGAGAACCCCACCCAGCGGCGCAGCAGCCCTTGCTGGCCTCGGCTCAAGGCGATGAGCAAAAAGAACGCCGCTGCCAACAGCGGGCCAAACATGACGAAAAAGTGCGCCAGACGGGTAGGAAAGATGAAATTGGGCAGGATGCCGCCGGCCTGTGACTGGAAGCCGGCGTAGAAAGGCAGATAGAGCAAGACGCCGGCCACGCCCAATGCTGCGGCCCCCAACACCGCCTGGCCGGCAATGCGCCAGCTCAAGCCTCCCTGCCGCCAGGCCAGCGCCGCGCCCAGCGACAACATCACCAGAAACACGTAGATCGGAAAATCCCACGTGTTCAAGAACGCCAGCCCACCCAAACCCAGCGCTTACAGGCCAAATCCAGCCCAGCCTAGCGGAAACGCTGCCACCACATCCTTCACAAGCCCATGGCTCCGGTTTCCCTCATTGCCTTGCTTCGCTTCTTGTCGCTGGCCTCCAGCGCGCAGCACAAGAGTCAGCGCCAGCCCCGCCGCCAGTAACACGAAGGGCAGCCCCAGAACATGTGGATGCATGTCGCCCAGCAGGAAGCTGAAGAAGGGGAACTCGTCGATCACCTCTATGGCATTGCCGGCCAGATCGCGGTCGTTGAGGACGCGGCTGGCCCGCCACCACCAGTAGAAGCGCTCCGGCGCCAATCCTGCCACCTGAGGACAATTGGCGATAGGTTCAGTGAAGCCAGGGCCGCCCAGGCAGTTGAGATCCTTGATGTCCAGCCAGCGCCAGAAGGCCAGCGAGCCCAGCCCTATGCCCTGCATAGACTCCAGGAAGCCAGCCAGGTTGCCCAACAGAGCCACGAAGAGCGCGCCGAGCAAGCCGCCAAGGTAGGCAAGGGGAGA
>JAAEKA010000611.1 GCA_014155705.1 Anaerolineae bacterium clx_CAG2
GACTTTCTATGTCAACAACCTGAGCCAGGCCGACCTTGACAAGACCACCCTGTATCTGAACTTCGACATGATCGGCTCGCCGAACCATGTCTTCTTCATCTACGACGGCGACGACTCCGATGGCGTGGGCGCAGGCCCGGGTCCGGCTGGCTCTGCCCAGATCGAAGCTGTGTTCGAGCACTACTTCACACTGGCCGGCGAGCCGTTCAAGGGCACGGACTTCTCAGGGCGCTCAGACTACGGTCCCTTCATCGCGACAGGCATTCCCTCCGGCGGCCTCTTCACCGGCGCGGAAGGCATCAAGACGGCCATAGAAGCGGCCATCTGGGGCGGCGCGGCGGGTCAGCCATACGATCCGTGCTACCATCTGGCGTGCGACACCTATGCCAACAACAACGATCATGCTTTGGACGTCAACTCAGATGCCGTTGCCTACGCGGTGCTGCAGTTTGCCATGAACACCATGGACATCAATGGTCAACCTGGCCAGGGCAACTTCCGACCCGAGCACTGGGGCCACGACAAGATCAGATAGCGGGCGCTCAGGCGCGCGTCAACGCGTGACCTGACAACAAACAAGAAACCCGGACGGTACAACGTCGTACCGTCCGGGCTTCTTCTGCTCATGACGCCGCTTGCGTCGCTCAGGAGACATACCTCTGTCTATTCGCTTAAATATTCCACGACTTCTTCGAATTCTGTACTACTGCCCGCGCGGTCTTGATGCGGTTGTGATAGAGGCTACGGCCGTCATTGTCCCCCCTTTCGTGACCCGCAGTGCGAATGCTGTGATCTACTGGTTGCCCGGCGACAGCAATCCGCCCTCACGCCCCAGGCAATCAGTACGGGTGTAGACCACATAGACGCCGCCGGACGGGGTGCGAACCGGCTGCAGGGTATAGGCGTCTATGTGGTCTACACCC
>JAAEKA010000612.1 GCA_014155705.1 Anaerolineae bacterium clx_CAG2
GAATTCTCGATATATCCGTATCTTGTATTCCCTTCCAATCTCGTTCACCGCTGCTATGAATGCCTGATAAGTGCCAACCCCACCAATCTTCTCCCAGAACTCATCACCTATGAGCACCACGTATGTTTCGATGCACAAATGAGCGCCAGAGCAAAGGAGCCAAAAGCGAGGTAGCTCGGTGCTGACGTTGCCCGATCATTGTGCAAGGCCGAAAGATAAGGTTCGGCCAACTCGATTTCGTTGCGCAGATAGTGCGCCACACCCAGGTGGTGCCTGGCGTGGTTTTGCATCCATCGGTTTCCGGAGCCTTCGCTTGTCCGAAGACATTCCAAAGCCGATGCGATCACTCCATTCAAGTCCCCTTCCATCATACGAACAAGACAAAGACTGTGCAACGAGTGGCTGCGCACAGCGGCGGGCAAATCGGAACCTCCAGCTTCTCCACCAGCGCGTCGTCCTCAGGCGACCGCAACAGGGTGATGATCATGCCGGCCAGGAACGCGCCCAGAATCAACTCGGCGCCAACGAACTCAGCCAACACCACGAAGGT
>JAAEKA010000613.1 GCA_014155705.1 Anaerolineae bacterium clx_CAG2
GTCTGAGTTACTTCGTTTCCACGGGGGATAGCGTGGCTGACGCCAGCAATCCGTTGTGGCTGCTGGCTGGTCAGGTGGACCTGTTCTGGCTGTGGCATCTGGTCCTGGTCTATGCATTGGCCAAAGCTGCCCGGCCACGCGGCGGGGCGCTAGGGTTAACTATCGGCTATGCGCTGATCTATCTGACTGTTCGGGTGGGGCCTGCGCTGCTGGCGGCGGGACTGTCTTTTGGCCTCTAAACTGGGTACATGTAGAAACCGGGAGTTTTCGTGAGCGCTTCGTGCTTAATCGAGCTAGTACAAACTCCCGATTTCTAGAGGACACCAGTTTAGCATGGCGCTCAACGTCACTTATCTATTTCACACGCACTGCGTGCAGACGTGATTTTGCGGGATTGTGAAAGACCCAACTTCTCTGGCGTAACAATGATGATAGACTTTTCGTATAAGTTACGGCTAGCTTGATCGGAGGCCGGTTGGAGCCAGGTTAATTTCTGCTGCTCCGTAGCTGCGCACAGGTTGGCCAAGTCACTTACCACAACACAAAGAAA
>JAAEKA010000614.1 GCA_014155705.1 Anaerolineae bacterium clx_CAG2
GGCATGGCTTTGGCGCTGTATGCGCTGACTGTGGCGCTGGCCATTCCCGGCGGGTTTCTCATCACTGATCAAGGCGCGAAGGGCGACCCCTGGTTGATGGCTTTTGTGCTGTCGGCTGTGTCGCTGGGTGTGTTGCTGCCTATCCTCAAGGAACGCGGCATGCTCAACGGCTTGTTTGGCCAATGGGTCTTCCTGACAGCGCTCCTGGCCGATTTCTTGACGGTCATCTTGTTGACCGTCTATGTGCTCTTACTGGAACAGGGCCTCAACCTGCAGATCTTCTCCCTGGGGCTGCTCTTTTTGGCCTTCCTGATCTTCTACCGCGTCGGACCCAGCTTTGTGCGCATCCCCGCGGTGCGCACCTTCTTCGACGAGCTGTCTCACGCCACGGTGCAGCTCAAGGTGCGCGGCGCCATTGCTATCCTGATCACCTTCGTGGTGTTGGCTGAGTTCGTTGGCGCCGAGTTGATTCTGGGCGCGTTCCTGGCCGGCATGATCATCACCCTGTTGCGGTCGCCTGAGGACGACGCGCTGGTGGAGAAGCTGGAGG
>JAAEKA010000615.1 GCA_014155705.1 Anaerolineae bacterium clx_CAG2
GGCCGGCCGCTGGTGCTCAACGTCTGGGCCACCTGGTGTCCGCCGTGCGACGAGGAGATGCCCGCGCTGGAGGCGCTGCACCGCCAGCAGGACGACGTGGCCGTGATCGCCGTCAACCTGCAAGAGACGCCCGCCGCGGTGGCGCAGTACGTGCAGGCCAGGGGGCTGACCCTGCCTGTGCTGCTGGACCTCGACGGCGCGCTGGCCGATCAGCTTGACGTAACCTATCTCCCGACGACCTTTTTCATCGACGAGGCCGGGATCATGCGCAGCCGCGTGCGGCGCGCGTTGACCCTGCCCGAACTGGAGCAGGCCGTGCAAGCCCTGCGCTAGTAGAGACAGGCATCAATGAGTCCCATGCCCGATAACCCCCGTTGGCAGCGTCCCTTCTTCCTGATCTGGGGCGGTCAGGCCTTCTCCTTGCTGGGCAGCAGCCTGGTGCAGTTCGCCCTGGTCTGGTGGCTGACCCAGCAGACTGGATCGGCCACGGTGCTGGCGACGGCGACCCTGGTGGCGCTGCTGCCCGGCATCGTCATCGGCCCCTTTGCCGGC
>JAAEKA010000616.1 GCA_014155705.1 Anaerolineae bacterium clx_CAG2
GAGAAGATGTCAGCCAATTGGACCGCAACGACCTGGCCATCGTGCGCAATCTCAAGATCGGCTTCGTCTTCCAGGCCTACAATCTGCTGCCCCGCCTGAGCGCGGTGAAAAATGTGATGTTGCCGTTGCTCTACAACATCGAGGAGCGATTGAGCGAAGCGGAACGCCACGAGCGGGCAGTTGGCGCGCTGGAAGCGGTAGGGCTGGGCAGCAGGCTCCATCATCGCCCGCACGAGATGTCAGGCGGCCAGCAACAACGGGTCGCGATCGCCCGCGCCTTGATCAACAAACCGACCATCATCCTGGCCGACGAGCCGACCGGCAACCTGGACAGCAGATCGAGCGTGGAGATCATGGACCTGTTGCACGAACTACACGCCGGCGGCGCAACCATCGTTATGGTGACCCACGAGCCAGACATCGCCGGCCACGCGCAGCGCATCATCTGTGTGCGTGATGGCAAGATCATCTCCGACGGCCGCAACGGCGCCGGCCCCTGTCTGGAACGAGGAGTCCACGATGACGCTGCGTGAAACACTGCAAGTCGCCTGGGAAGGGCTGACCCTCAACCGGGTCCGTTCATTCCTGACAACATTGGGCGTGATCATCGGTGTGGCATCAGTTATCATGATGTTAGCGGTCAGCGCCGGGGCCGAGGCCGCAATCGCCAATCAGATCAACGCTCTGGGCGCCAACCTGTTGATTATCAACCCGGTGCGCGGCGTGCCTGGCGCGGCGCAAACCCTGCTCTACGACGATGCGCTGGCCGTTGCTGAAAACGTGCGCAATATCGAGGGCGTATCCGCGGAATTTCAGGCAACACAGGATGTCAGCGGCGGCGCAAGCAGGCTGCAAGGTCTCACCCTGCTGGGAGTGAGAGCCGTCTTCCCCACCGTGCGCGACTATGCGGTCGGGGAGGGACGTTTTTTCACGGCTGAAGAGAACGAGCGCAAGCTCAAGGTGGCCGTCCTGGGCTACGGGTTTGCCCAGGATCTGTTCGGCGATCAAAGCCCCGTCGGGCAGGTGATCACGGCCGGCTCCACCAAGATAACGGTAGTAGGCGTAATGGAGCAAAAAGGCATCGTGGCCGACGTAGACTATGACGGCCGCATCTACCTGCCGCGGACGGTGCTCCATCAGAAGTTCAGCACGACGCGCATCGGCAGCGACCGGGTGCGTACGATCTACGTCAAGGCCGAGAGCC
>JAAEKA010000617.1 GCA_014155705.1 Anaerolineae bacterium clx_CAG2
CGGGCGGCAACCTGCAGAAGGTGATCCTGGCACGCGAGATCACGGCTGGCAAGGGATTGTTGGTGGCGGTCAACCCTACCCGCGGTCTGGATGTGGGCGCCACCGAGGGCGTCCAGCGCACCCTGCTGGAGCAGCGGGCCAAGGGCGCGGGCGTCCTGCTGGTCTCGGAAGACCTGGATGAGTTACTGTCGATCTGCGACCGCATTGCGGTGATGTATGAAGGCCGCGTGATGGGCGTCTTGCCGGCGCAGGATGCCAACCGCGATGATTTGGGCCTGATGATGGCCGGCGAGAATTCGGCTGTCCCTTCGCTCGAGCCGGTCTCCTGACCGTGCCCGTCCGGCGGCCCGCATGGGTGACTCGGTCAGGAGACCGGCCACAGCAGTTGTGTAGCCCACAAACGTGGCTCGGTCAGGAGACCACCGGCCACAGCAGTCGTGTAGGCCAAACGTGGCTCGGTCAGGAGACCGGCCACAGCAGTCGTGTGTGGAGACATAAGGTATGGCACTGAAACTCGAACGACGGATGGAGCCGTCCCGCACAGCCAATATTCTGGT
>JAAEKA010000618.1 GCA_014155705.1 Anaerolineae bacterium clx_CAG2
AGGGCGGTCGCAGCCCTCGTCCGGCCTTCGAGCGGGTCCACGGCGTCGTCCGTGCGGCCGGGCCTGGCAAACTGGAGCGGGAGCGTCCGCACCTGGCCCCGGCCAACTCTACTGAGGAGCTGTGGTACCGCGGCCTGCTCTTCCCGACCATGGTCGAGACGCCCGATGGGCTGGTCGAGTTCCTGCACGTGCCAGGGGAGCTGGTCGAACTGTTGCCGCCGCCGCCGCCGGCCGCTGCGCCCTTTCCACCGCCTGCCCTCACTGCCCTGCTGGCCGTCCAGCCCGCAGCCGACCTGCTGCTGCATGACGCCTGTTCGCTGCTGTGCCTGGTGCAGGCCGGGCTGGCGTCGCTGCACGCCCCGGCCGATTTGCTGGCATGGCAATCCACACCCCTATACGAGTACAGCCGGAAATCGTTGCAGCCTCCGGGCGATCCGGCCTGGATAGCAGGCGATGGGCCGGGCAGTCCAGCCGGGCTGGCCCTGGCGCTGGCGGTGGAGATGGGCTGGCTGCGCGCCCGTGGCCGGCGCTTGGAGCTGGCGCCAGGGCCTGTGCGC
>JAAEKA010000619.1 GCA_014155705.1 Anaerolineae bacterium clx_CAG2
GCTGCGCCAGCCAGTCGTCGATCAGATACACCTGGCGGGCCAATCCAGCCACGCGCGGATC
The DNA here is from genome assembly GCA_014155705.1 of Anaerolineae bacterium clx_CAG2. Lineage (GTDB taxonomy): Bacteria > Chloroflexota > Anaerolineae > JAAEKA01 > JAAEKA01 > JAAEKA01. The sequence goes on from JAAEKA010000619.1 coordinate 62, forward strand.
GCCCGGCAGCAGGTCATGGTACTCTTCGTGAAACGCGGCTGCGCAGCTTGGCTCGCAGATCAGGATCGGCAGTCCCTGCTCGGCCAGCGGGTAGAGCAATTCGACGTTGCGCGCGGCCTGGCGGCGGGCATCCTCGACCAGCCCCTGGCTAAGCCTGGGCCGACCGCAGCAGCCCCGCTGAGCCAGTTGCACCTGGACGCCGGCTGCCTCCAGAACACGGACCGCCGCGATGCCGAGCTGGGGGTAGTTGTAGGTGGTGAAGGTATCGGGAAAGAGGATGACCAGAGAACGGTTAATGGTCAATGATGAATGGTTCTGCGCGCGCGCATTGAACCAGGCGGGGAAGGTGGAGCGGGCGATGGGAGGGAGGGCGCGGTCGGGATGCAGATTGAGCAGTTTGCCCAGGGCGGCGCGGACAGGGCGGGCGCGCAGGGTGGCGTTGGCCAGGGGCGCAACCGGTGCGGACAGGCGGTTGACGGTGTGATTGTGGCCGAAG
>JAAEKA010000062.1 GCA_014155705.1 Anaerolineae bacterium clx_CAG2
GTCGCCGCGCCTGCGCACATCGGCCAGCACTGCGGCCACGGCCTGCTCCGGCGTCAGCCGCTGGCCGAAGATGCGCTCGATGCCGTCGAGCACCGAAGCAGGCATCGGCTGTTCATCCCAGGCCGCGCGGCGCAGAATCGTGGCCTGGGCCTGGGGGATGTTGTCGTAGATGGGTATCATGTTCGATCAGTTAAACTGGCTCGGTCAGGACCACTCCGGGGTGCTGCGCAAAGACCGGCCAGAGCGGTGTGACAGGGTGACACGGCGAGCGCCGACCAATCTACCATCCACCTTGCCTACCTGTCTACTAGCTCCACCTGCTCCGGCTCATCCACAATGATCTCCGGCGCGCCGTTGTAGAGCTTGACCTGGCCGGTGACGCGCACGGTCTGGCCATAGTATAGCTCATCTGGTGATTGTTGCCAACGATCCCAGGCGCTGGCGAAGATGACGGCCTTGAAGTCGTCGCGGTTGCGGCTAAAGTTGAGGAAGATCACCTTGTCCGACTGGTAGGTATCCACCACCTGGCCTTCGACGGCGACGTAGCGACCTTCGTAGGCTGTGGCCTCCTGCCAGGAAATCACGGCCGGCGGCGCGGACGTCCCTGGGGCCGCTGGCTGGCCGACCACCTCGACCTGGGCCGGGTCGTCGACGATGATCTCCGGCGCGCCTTCGTACAGTTTGACTGGACCACTGATGCGCAGAGTTTGGCCCAACAGCAATTTCTCCGGCGACTGCGGCCACTTGCCCCAATTACGCTGGAAGATGACGGCCTTGAACTGACTGCGATCGTCGCTGAAGTTGAGGAAGATCACCGAGTCGGACTTGTAGCTATCCACCACCTGGCCCTCGACTGTGACCTGCTTGCCTTCGTAGGCGGCGGCGTTCTGCCAGGAGACGAGAGGAAGCGGGCTGGGCGTAGCTCGCTCGGTCGGGAGATTGGGAACCATCCCAGAGGGAGCGGCCAGAGCGGGTGGTGGAGCTGTGACGAGCTGCGTTGCCGTCGCCACAGCCGTAGCCTCCACTTCGACCATCTCGAAGCGCTGCGCCACAGCCGGCGTCTCGCGCACCGGGCCGAGAGTCTCAATCTGCTGCGGCGACTCGACGATGACCTCGGGCGCGCCTTTATAGTCCTTGATCTTGCCGGTCACTCGCACCCGCTGGCCCTGGTAGACCTGATCGGGCGGCTCGGGCCATTGCTCGAAGTCAGCGGCAAAGATTACCACCGAGAACTTACCCTGGTAGTCCTCGGCAAAGTTGAGAAAGGCCGCCTTGCCGCTGTTGTAGACGCGCACCACGTCCCCTTCGATGGTCAGGCGCTGGCCCAAGTAGGCGCCTGCGTCCTGCCAGTCGATGACGCCGCTGGCCGGCGCAGTGGCCGTGGGTTGGCCGCCCCGGCTGGCCAGCAACAGGTCGTCCACGATCTCAATAGCCTCAGGCGACTCGACGACGATCTCCGGCCGGTCCTGGTAAGGCTTGACCTGGCCGCTGACCCGCACCCGCTTGCGCCAGTACAGGTCCTCGGGCGGCTGCGGGAAAGCGGGGTAGTCGCTGGCGAAAATCACCACAGTGAAGGAGCGCTCGTCGTCGAAGTTGAGGAATGTCACCTTACCGCTGTCGTACGTGTCGATGACGTCCCCCTCCACAATCACGGTCTGGCCCAGGTAATCGGCGGCCTGCTCCCAGCGCAGGATGCCGCCGGCCGGCAGGGTGGCCGTTGGCTGCGGTCCGCCCCATGGTTGGGCGTTGTTCCAGTCCACCAAAAAGATACGCGCCAGCCGGTTGACTGCGGCCGGGTCGTCGAAGACGATGCCCAGCTCGCGGTTGTTGTCCAGCGAGTTAGCGGTCAGGTTCTGCGAGCCAATCATGGCCACCTGGCCGTCCACCACGATGGCCTTGGCGTGAACGTAGGGCTTGTCCAGGAAGCGGATGGCTGCGCCGGCCGCCGCCAGCCTGCTGATCGACTCGAACTCCCACTCGCCGGAATCAAGGATGGCAGGCGTGGTCACCCGCACGCGCACGCCGCGCTGGGCCGCGGCCGCGAGCATGTCAAGGAGGCGGTCGTCCAACAGAGAGGTGTGCTGCACGTCCAGGCTGACCTGGGCGCTTTCGACCAGCGCCTCGATGCGCTGCCGGCTGTTGACCGGACTCCAGACCAACAAAGCGCTGTCCAGATCCGACCCCACCCGTTCCCAGTCGGCGTCAAAGACCCGCGCCACCTCGGCCACCACAGCCGGATCCTCCACAATCGCCATGTACTCACGGTTGCGGTTGAAGGAGGAGTTGGTCAGGTTGTGGGTCATGATGTAGGCCCGGCGATCGTCCACCACCAGGCTCTTTTCGTGGCTGTAGACAAAGGCGCCGGGGCGGGCGCGCACCTGGACGCCGGCCGCGGCCAGCGCGTGTGCGGCAAGGGCGTTCGACTCGCCGCCGCCAAAGGGTTCCTCCTCGATGATCACCCGCACATCTACGCCGCGCTTCACGGCCTCAGCCAAGGCTTCCACCACAGCGTTCTGGGTAATGAGATAGATCTTGAGCCGTATGCTGTCACGCGCGCCGTCGATGGCCTGCATGATGGGAGCGCTGCCGGCGTCGGGCATGGCCAACAACTCCAGCGAGCCGTGGTAGACAGGCAAAGCGCCAGCCTCAGGCGTCGCCCCGTTGCGGCAGCCAGCCAGGCTGAGCAGCGCCAGCAGCAACAGCCCGGCCACGATCCATTTCTGCCAACGATCCGCCCGCATCATAGGATTTCCCTCCTGAGTCTCATGCAAAAGGGGGTTTGTTCGCAGCCCATAACTCGTAACTCGCAACCCAGAGACAACCCGCATCGATCCGGTTACGAGTTACGGGTCACTGGTCACGACCCATCCCATCCCCATTGGGCCGCAAAGCTCTGGATATCCACCACGTCCACGGCGCCGCTGCTGTCCAGGTCGTAGACCAGGCTGTAGTTCCACTGGCCGCTCTGCGTCTGCCAGGCCGCAGCCGCCCGGGCCAGATCCATCGTATCGACCTGGCCGCTACAGTTGACGTCGGCCCAATAGCAGGTGGTGCGCAGACCGCCCATGTGAACGAAGGTCGCCAGGGACGCTTGGGTCATGGCCAGGAAGTAGTTTTGGTTGAAGTACTGCGCCCGGTCATTGATCGTGTGATAATAGGCGTTGAAGTCGCGCGGCGCGCCCACGTCGGCGTTGTAGTTCTCGATGGCCAGAATAGCCGGGATGTTGTAGGTCCAGAAGGAAGCATGGTCGCTGGCGCCCGTCCCATTCCCGTAGACCACCGGCGTCAGGGGAAGCTCGTAGGCGCTGACTACATCGGCGTACAAATTGCCCAGGTCTATGTTGCCGGGCACCGAGGAGCGTGCGTGAACGTCCATATCCGGCCCGCCGCTGAAATCCCAGGCGATCATGTCCATGTTGAGCACGCCGCGAATGTCCTGGCTTTGCACCATGGCAGCGTAGGCCGCGCTGCCGTACAGCCCTTGCTCCTCGCCAGTGAAGAGGGCAAAACGCAAGGTGGCATCGAAGTTGTAATGACTCAACAGTTCAGCGGCCATCAGCACGGCCACGGAGCCGCTGGCATTGTCGTCCGCGCCGGGTGCCAGGGTCGATGGACTGCCCGACGTCGAGTCCAGATGAGCGCAGATAATAATGATGCCAGCAGAGGGATCCAGGCCGGGCTTCTCGGCAATCACGTTGGGCGGACGGGAGGCGTTCCAGGTGTGCGTCGAGACTGCCAAGCCCAAGCGCGCCAACCGCTCCACCATGTACGTGCTGGCCATGATCGAGGCCTGCGGCGGCGGGCTTCCAGGCGAGTAACGGGTGACGATGGTGAAGGGTTGCCCCATGATCGTGACAGGAACCTCGCCGCTCAGTTCGTTGGTGTAGGCCATCAGGCGCGGCAGGTTGACCTGGTCGATGACCTGTTGCACCTGAGCGATGGGAGTGACGCTGTCAGGCAGGCGCAGCGGCTCACGCTCGACCCAGTGCAACGGCTGGTCCAGCAACCACGCGCCCTTGTCGAGCTGCAGGGTCTGGCCGCCGGTCAACCGGCGCACGGCGCGCACGCCGTCGTTGTAGATCTCTTGCCCGGGACGCTCCCTGTCAGCCAGGGCGCCTGTCAGGTCGACCATGAGATAGCGCGCATCCCCGACCGACGCGTCCAGAACTTCGACGCGGTAACCGCCGGCCCTGAGCCACGCCAGCCCACTCTGATCAGCCAGCGCCAACACATATTCCTGAGGCAAACTCTCCACAGCCAGCGAGGTGATGGCGGCGCGGTTGCCGGCCACGTTGACGTTGTAGGGCTGCTTGATCTTCCACAGGTGCTCGATGATGGCCGGCTGGAAAACGCCGTAGCCCACCCGCAGCCCGCCCAGCCCGGCCCACTTGCTGAAGGTGCGCAGGACGACCAGGTTGGGATGGTCGGCCACCCAATCGATGAACGATGCGCCCGGCCGGCTGAACTCGATGTAGGCCTCGTCCACCACCACCAGCAGCGGCAGGCGCAGCAGGCGCTCCAGGTCGGCCGCCGCCAGCAGCCCGCCGTCCGGGTTGTTGGGCGAGCAGAGGAAGAGCAGCTTGGGGCGGGCATGGCCAGAGCGAGACCCCTCACCACAATCCACCGTCACCGCGTCCAGCCAGCTAAAATCGTCGTAGCCGCTGGCTGGCTCGGGCGCGACGATGCGCTCAATGGCGTCCACATCGATCGAGAAGTCGGCCCGCCGCGGCACGTTGATCAGGCAGGCGCCGTTGACCGCCGCGCAAAAGGCGTACATGCCAAAGGTCGGCGGGCAGTCGATCACCGCGTCGCCGGGTGACAACACCAGCCGGCCCAGCAGGTCGATCAGCTCGTCTGCGCCGTGGCCGGCCAGGATGCGCTCGGCCGGGACGCCGGTGTACTCCGCCAGGGCAGCGCGCAGCTCCGTGCTCTGCGGGTCAGGGTAGATGTGCAGCCAGGGATAGCCAGCCATAGCCTCGACCGCGCGCGGCGACGGGCCGTAGGGGTTCTCGTTGGCGTCCAGTTTGACGATATCCTGCGGCGCGCGGCCCAGCCGCTGGCTCACCACCTCGAAGGGGTGGATGGGGAGGTAGGGCTGCATGGTGGCCAGCTCGGGACGGAAGAGGCGTTCGATGTCGTGGGACATGGTTGTAGTCATGAGTTATCGAATGGGACCGCGACCAGACGACCCGATGGAGTCATGGCTAACCTGGCCGGTTTCAACCCGGTGCTACTCCAAACTGCCACTGGGGAGCGGTCCACGAGGAAGGCTTCGTCTCATTGTCCGTGGTTCTTCAATCG
>JAAEKA010000620.1 GCA_014155705.1 Anaerolineae bacterium clx_CAG2
AGGCGCTGATCCCGAGATTTGGAATGATATTCTGGGCATAGTAGCAGACGTCTTGAAGCGTCGGGCACCTGATGAGACGAACGGTGCAAAATACTTCGCCAATATAGTCAACACGCCTGGGGAAGTCACACGTTATGAGGATACATTGGCCTACTGGGTACAAACTAACCTGGATGCAAATTTGTCTAGAGGTGAAGCGCTGGCTCGCGCAGGGTATGGTCTGATACCGAGAGGGTTCGGAAGTCCATATGTGTTTGTTCTTAATCGCGCAACTTCGGTTCCAGTGCCTGCTTATCGAGTGCCCGATGATCAATACCATGCACCGCTCGATGTTAAGCTCGACTGATCGAAATTCAGATGGAGATAATCCGATCATGAAACAACTTAAGAGGACGATCATATGTATCTGGCTATGCGCTGTGTTGAGTGCTTGTGTTCCTGCTACTTCCCAACCTGCGTCCGATGCGTCATTTAACGAAGAAGCCGTAACTGTTCTGACCGTGAGAAGCGAGATGACACCTGCAGCGATCCAATTATCTCCTAACTCATCAGCGCCA
>JAAEKA010000621.1 GCA_014155705.1 Anaerolineae bacterium clx_CAG2
GTACAAGCTCGACCGCGACTACGTCGTGCGCAGTGGGGAGGTAGTGATCGTCGATGAGTTCACTGGCCGTCTGATGGCAGGCCGGCGTTACTCCGAGGGCTTGCACCAGGCTATCGAGGCCGGAATGGAAAAATGTCGAGTCGTCGATCACCGCCACATGGCGCTCCCCCTTGTCGCCGGCCGCACGATAGGCCTGGGCCGCGCCGTGGGCCTCGCCGATGCTGGCGCCCATACAGCCGCAGGTGTCGATGCTGCTCAGCGGCGGCACCACGCCCAAGGTATAGCAGCCAATATCGCCGTTGACCGGCACCCTCAGCTTGTGCAACACGTGGAAGACGCCCCGATGAGGACAGCCCGCGCACAGCACGGGCGGCCGCAGCGGCAGGTGACCGTTGCCCGGCTGAAGCTGTAGCGGCGCGGCCAGCGGCAGCTTCTGGCCATCGTGACAACCAGGCCAACGACGGCGTAGCCTGCAAAATCACGACTGCCCGAGCCCTTCTCTAATCGGAAGGGTTTTTTCGCGTTGACGTGTGTTGTCTGGGCCGCTGATTGCTGGTA
>JAAEKA010000622.1 GCA_014155705.1 Anaerolineae bacterium clx_CAG2
GGCGACCGGGGCGCTGGTAGCCGTCGCAGCCGGCTGCTGCTCCAGCTTGAACAGCAGGATCATGACGATGACCAGGCCCAGCACGGCCAGCACGAGGATGGTCATTAGGCTGTTGTTCTTCGTGCCCGCCGGCGTGGAGGGCGTTGTTCGTTGTGTCGATGGTCGTTTCTTGGTCATGGTTGAACAAGAATCCCTTTCACCCGGTGATCGTTGCTTCAAGGATCAGGTGGCGCTAGCCGCCAAACAGGCGCTTGCCGCCCACCATTTCGGCGCCTGTCCCAGGCGTTCTGAGCATCACCTGTCAGCCGCCTTCCAACAACTGGCGCGCCTTGCCTTTGAAGTGTTCCTTGAGGAAGGCCAGAGCGGCTGCCTCGTCGTCATCCATCAGGATGCGCATCAGTTCCAGAATGTGTTCATCCTCCAGCACCAGAGTCAATGCTTTTTTCACGGCAACCTCACAACAGATCGAAGATCATCTTGGCCGCAATTAACCACAGCAGCACGCCGAGGATGCGCTTGAGTTGTGTGCTGCTGAGCCGCGTGGTCATCAGCCGCGAGCCGACGATGGAGCCGGCCGCGGCCGCCAGAGCCATCACGACGACGAAAGCCGGATCCAGCCCGCCCATGGTGGCGTGGCCCAGGAAGCCAGACAGCGAAGCGAACACCACCACTAAGGCAGTGGTGCCAGAGGCCACCTTGGCGTCGAGCCCCATCCAGTTGAGCACCGGCACGATGAAGTTACCGCCGCCCACGCCCAGCAGGCCGCCCAGGAAGCCGG
>JAAEKA010000623.1 GCA_014155705.1 Anaerolineae bacterium clx_CAG2
TACGCAGCCGAAGAAAGTCAGATCCTGACCGAAGTCGCGCTTCAGGCCGCCCAGTTCCATGCCAGTGCAGTATGGCTGCACCGACTGGATGCCGTCGAGGCCGGTGGCGATCAGATCCTTCATGACAGGTCGCAGCGCGCCGTCGGTGTGCAGCAACACAAGCTTGCCGAACTCGTGGCCCAGGTCGACGAAGCGCTGCAGGTGTGGGATGACGAAACGGCGGAACAGTTTGGGGCTGAGCAGGGGGCCGGTCTGCGCGCCGAAGTCATTGCCGATAAAAAAGATGTCGATCGCATCGCCTGTGGCCGCGAAGATGCGCCGGCTGACGGCCAGGTAGTAGCTGGCCGTGTAATCCATCACAGCGTCCACGATCTCAGGGTTGTCGTACATCTGATAGACCAGCACGTCGAAGTCCAGCAGGTCGATCGCATCGTGCCAGAAGGGGGACCACTCGCCGCCCAGGATGGCGAACTCGCCGCCCCATTGTGCAGCATCGGCGCGGACCTGCGAAACATCCATCCAGTCGGGGTCGGGCCACGGGAAAGCGTGAACCTCGGCCAGCGTGGCGCGCTTGAGGGGGTTGACCAGCGGCATGCCGTAGCCATAGCCGTGGCGCTCGATGTCGAAGGGGGATCGCCAGGTGGCGCCCGGTGCGAGCATCTCGCCAG